>CAZUAH010001249.1:0-1714 GCA_964617665.1 uncultured Pirellulaceae bacterium | reverse complement strand
CCGATCATCCAGCGTCTGATGGGCCACGCCAGCTTGACCACCACGGCCAAGTACCTGCACGTGACCAGCCAGCATCTGAGCAGCATCAGCAGTCCGCTGGACCTGTTGCGGTGTCCCGAAGACAAGGAGCTCTTGGAGTAATGACCATGTCTCTGACCGCGTCCGCTCAGACGGCACCGGCGGAGCATGCTTCTTGCGAGTTGGCCGACATCTTCCGGCAGTACGGCGCAGCCTACCAACGCACCCATCGGATGAATGGGGCTCAGTGCAAGGCGGTGTGGGCGATCACCCATTGTCGCACCGCCGCCCTGGGCGGGGAGCATCGGTGGTGCAACGCTTGCGGCTTCCAGCATTTGACGTACCACAGTTGCCGCAACCGCCACTGCCCGAAGTGCCAAAGTACGGCCACGGCCGCCTGGGTGGCCGCCCGCCAGCAAGAACTCCTGCCCGTGCCCTACTTTCATAACGTCTTCACGCTGCCTCACGATCTGAACCCACTGATCCTGTACAGCCAACGCAATGCGCGTGCGCTTTTGGGTCTGTTGTTCGACGCGACGGCGGCCACGCTGCTAGAGTTCGGCCGCAAACATCTCGGCGGTCAGGTCGGCTTCACCCTGGTCTTGCACACCTGGGACCAGCAGTTGCGTGCCCATTTCCACATCCACTGCCTGATCGCGTCCGGCGCCCTGTCCGCCGACGGTTCGCAGTGGATTGCCGGTGGTCGGAAATTCCTGTTCCCTGTCCGCGGCCTCAGCAAAATGTTTCGCGGCAAGTACCTGGACGGGCTTGCCGAGTTGCTGGCCGATGACCAGTTGGACCTTCCGCCGCAAATGGCCGAACTGGCCGATGTGGTCGCACGTCGCCGCCGGTTGCGGCGGTGGCGCAAGAAAGGCTGGGTGGTCTATTCCAAGGCCCCCTTCGCCGGACCGCACAAGTTGCTCGACTACCTGGGCCGTTACACGCATCGCATCGCCATCAGCAATCACCGGCTGCTGGACTGCAACAACGGTCAGGTCCGTTACACCTACCGCGACCGCGCCGACGGAGACCGCCGCAAGACGGACGCTCTTCGGGCCGAAGAGTTCCTGCACCGCTTTCTCCAGCACGTGCTGCCCGATCGCTTCTATCGCATTCGCCACTACGGCCTGTTGGGCAACTCCGTCAAAGGGCAAAGGCTGGCGCAGTGCCGTCGCCTGCTGGGAGCCCGGACGCCGGTCATCGACGAGCAACCGCACACGGCCGCCGAGTGGCTGCTTTCGGTGCTGGGCATCGACATCACACGTTGCCCGCAGTGCAGCGGCCCACTGCACGGCGTGTCTCTACCGCGTACGCGTTTTTCCCCGTCGCAAACGTGGCAGAGTGACCGAGACGATTTTCCCCCCTGGGACACCTCATAAGCCAAGGCCCGCGATGCCCGATTCCCCAGTCAACCAAGTCATTTCAGCGCGTCTTCCAGCGCGTTTCCGAAGAATCCCCGCGCCCTTGGCCGCCTCCCCCGCACTCCCAGCGGCAGATCGCCTCGACTTCACGCGACCACGACGCATCGGCCATCCCGCACACTCCCTAATCGAGCTTTTCCGCATCCCGCAATCTACCGGAAACTTGCTTCCCAGCGTTCTGCCCGCCTGATAGAATGCCCAATTAGCAAGTCGCGTGCCACGCAAGCTCCGCGGCTAAGTTCAACTACGTTTTATCGATCATCGCTCCGAAGACT
>CAZUAH010001248.1:0-1717 GCA_964617665.1 uncultured Pirellulaceae bacterium | reverse complement strand
CAACTCACCCTCCAACCCACCCCGCCTGCCGCGAAGCGGCTTAGTTCAACGACCAAGATCAGCGGGCGGCGGACCAGTGGTTAGTCGCCCGGAACGCCGTTTCAATCTTCCATCAGGATACCACATTGAGGCGGTTTCACATGAGCCGCTCCGTCTGCATCGCCTTGTTCGCCGCTCCGTTGCCATCGAATCTAACCGTCGCTTCATGTCTTCCAACGCTCAGCGCGGTGCGTGTCTTACTTGGGAACACGTTCGCCCAGTAGATCTGGCCCGTCCATGAAGTCGTCGTATCCGTCGTAAGTGATGATCGAAAACACTTTGTTCAACCGCGTTTCCTCGAAGATTGTCATTATTGACGGACAGATGTTGGCCAGTTTGATTCTAATGCGAGCGTTCTTACACTTCTTGTGCAGTAACACGATCTTCCCAATCATTGCCGACGACATTGCCTCGACACCAGCGAAATCCAATAGGATGCGGCGTCGCTTGTCGATATCGCGATCACAAGCGTCGAGCAACTCGCGACCGATTCTGGCGACGACATGATCCTCGTAGATGCGGCACTTGTTGAAACGAATTACGATACCGTGCAGTCTTCGCTCGATACATATTTCCGAGCGCCTCGATGTTCTCAGCGGTACCACCGTTTCGCTGAGCTCGTATTCGGGCATGTCAAAGCCTGAGCGCGAGATTAGTTCCCTGCGCCGAAGGATATCGAGCACTTCCATTACCTGGGGGGCAATACTGGACATGGTCACGTTCAAACCGTGATACCGGGCTCGGTTATACAGCACCAATAGCTGCTCGAGCATTGCCGACGAAACGAACGCAACGCCGCCGAAGTCGACGCGAATGTCCAGTCCATTTTCGATGGCGAGATCGCAAGCACTCGAAAACTCACGCCCGATCCTGGTGATTTGGACATCGTCTTGAAGCTTCGATTTCAAAAAACGAATGAGCAGTGCATCGCCTTGACGTTCGATAGTCAACTCCCTGGGATCCATCGCGAATCACGTTACTCTCAATGAAAAACAGGAGTCGCTTCTCCTCGATACACACGCAGTTCTATCCACCACTCTGCCCTGACAGACGGTTCGGCCAGGCCTTGAATCATCGTCGTTTGCAGATCATTTGGGGCGACACGCAGCATTTGGCGGCGAACGGCCAAGGTGACCCGCGGCGAGATTGACGTGCCATCTGAAACAAGCATACCGCCGTCGGGTCCACCGATTGGTTAAATGCGTTTTTGGGGAGGTGGCCGAATTGGATAAGGCACGCAGACACATCGGCAGATGTAAAGCACGCTCCGGGGCGTGGTCTGCGGACGCTTCGGCTGGGAGTGCTACCAGTCGCGGTTGCAGGTTCGAGACCTGCCCACCCCACCGAGACTCCAACGGCAGGAGACAATCGTCCCCTTGCAGGTCTATCGGATCGGAAGTAGCGGACGCGGGCCGTCGCTGGCGTTACCCATCCGCGAATCGGGAAGCCGTGACAGCCCGGAGAGACGGGCATTTGGAACCGCGGCGTGGACAGAGACACGCAGCTTCGACAGGTAAGATTGGTTGGGGTTTCGGTCCCGCCAGTCCCAGCGAACCGGGAAGTAAGCAACAGGCCGGGGAGACACGGCGGGCAGGTGGACGCATCAAACCGTAGGACCGTGTTCTGTAACGTATTGACAGTCGGTGCAATTCCGACCGGTTCCACTTGAGCATTTAAC
>CAZUAH010001247.1:0-1719 GCA_964617665.1 uncultured Pirellulaceae bacterium | reverse complement strand
CCTACGATGCCGACAGCAAGCGCCGTGCCAGATCCGGGCCGACGATTATGGCCGTCGCAGACGGCGCAGCGTGGTGGGAGCTCGTAGACCCTGCCCCGGTGGACCTGGATGCGCTTGGCTCTCCGACCCGCCCGCTGGCCCAGCGCCGTGCGCCCCGCTGCCGAAGCGGCCTGGAGCAGCATCTGGGCGTCGTCGGGATCGGGATCGTCGTGTAGGTCGTGTTCGCCGAAGCCCTGCTCGGCCAGCCAGGGCTCGCAGCGCTCGGCGATCTCGACCACGAGGTCCTCGATGTCCCCGGTGGTGGGTGGGAGCACTTCGACGAAGTGGAGCCGCCCCTGCTCGTCCTTGTACCAGGCTCCGTCGGGGGTCAGGCTGTGGAAGCAAGCTGTGCGATCCGACGACCCTGGGGCGCATCCTGGATGCCGACTTCCACTTCGTCACCCTGGTGCCCCGGACCTACAAGCTGCGCGCCGAGCTGGTCGAGGAGGTCATGGACAGCGAGGTGCTGCTTCCCGAGTTGGCACGCGAGCCCGGTCGTACGAAGAAGGACCCTGATCGCGTCTACAGCGGTGTGTCCTTCGTTCGCCCCTTCGATGTGCTCGACCCCGAGTCGGGCGAGAAGCAGAAGATCCAGCTCCGCTTCCTGGTGGTCGAGTCATCCGAGCTGGCGCGGCGCTTCGAGAACAGCCTGGCCGACAAGCTGAAGGCTGGCCGCAAGCGCTTCGAGAAGGGCGCCAGGAAGCTGGCCGCTCGCAAGTTCCGCTGCGAGCCCGACGCCAGGATCGCCATCGAGCGGTTCCGCAAGGGCAAGACCCTGCACACCGCCACCTTCGATGTCGAAGAGGTCACCAAGACGCTGCCGCGGCCCCGTCGTGGTCGTCCCAAGGCCGGGGAGGCCGCGCCGACCGAGACCTTCTGGCGCGTCACCTGGACCGACCTGATGGTGGACGAGGACGCGGTAGAGACCGCCAGAGAGCATGCCCGCTACTTCGTGCTGGTCACCGACCACGTCGACGATCCCGACTGGGACGACGAGCGCATCCTCGCTGAGTACAGGCACCAGCACGTCATCGAAGGCCACACCGGATTCCGCTGGCTGAAGGGACCGGCGGCGGTCGCGCCCATGTTCCTGAAGACACCATCGCGCATCGCTGCCCTGGGCCTGGTCTTCGTTCTGGCCTTGATGGTCCGCAACTGGCTGCAGTGGGAAGTTCGTCGCCGCCTGGCCGACGAGGGAGAGACGCTGCCGAACATGAACAAGCAGCCGACCGCCAAGCCGACGACAGAAAACATCTTCCACTACTTCAACAACGTCACAGTCGTGCTGGTCCAGCGAGGGGGCCTGACTGTCGAGCGACACATCAGCGGCTTGAACGATGCAGCTTGCAGAGCGTTGGAGATCCTGGGCTTCGATCAGACGATATTCACCACGCCGAGAAAATCGGGGGTGGTCTGGGCTGGATCGTCGGAATGACCGGCACGAGAGAGCTGCCATAGCACCGAGCGTCAGGCCCAGCCCTCGCGGTAGGGGTTCCCGTGGGGGCTCACGTCGTTGTCAGCCTCGTCCATCTCGGCCTCCAGCGCGGCGCGCTGCTCTCGCGTCAACGCCCCAGGCTCCCTGGCGATCTCCACCAGCTCGCCGTTGGTGTAGCGGTAGGTGATGCCGCCGATGCCGATGATCTGGCCCTCGTCGTCATCGGGACCGAAGCCCCCGGCTGG
>CAZUAH010001246.1:0-1721 GCA_964617665.1 uncultured Pirellulaceae bacterium | reverse complement strand
CACCCTGGCCTCAATCTACCTGACAAATATCGATAGCCGCACCAGTAGGTCAGGCTCCGCCTGACGGAAACCAGCGTCAACTCACATTGCGTCAGGCACAGCCTGACCTACCGTGAACATCGACCAATCAGGAGACCCATCGTGGCCAAAAACGAACGTGAACATAGGCTACTCGCCGATCTGGAGGCGATGGAGAACCTGAAGGCCGACAGCACGATATTGAGCTTCGAGACCGACGGTGAACCTGCGGACCGGTACAAGGTCTGTTTTAAGGGGAAAGGACTGCGCCGCGATGCATCGACGGGGAAGATCGACTTCGTCGAGCAGCACGAATGCGAGATTCGCCTTACGCTTTCCTACCCCCGAAGACCGCCGGACATTCGCTGGCTTTCGCCACTGTTTCATCCCAACATCTCTTTCGGTGGATTCATCCGCCTGCGCGATGTGGGCATGTCGTGGACGGAAGACTTGGCGCTGGATGTAGTTTCCGAGCGGCTCTGGGATGTAGCGCGGCTGGCGTACTACGATTTGGAGAACGCAACGAGTCATACCGCCAAGAGTTGGCTTGAGAAGCAGAGCGAATTTGCCCTTCCGGTCGACCTGCGCCCTTTGCGTGACAAGACGGCTCGGCCAAAGTCCAATGTTGTGCGGTACTCGCGAAAGGGTGACAAGCGAGTGTTGCTGTCCGACGCCGGCCAAGAGAACGACTTGTTCTATATCGGCGAAGACACGCCGGTCCCGCCTGTCGAGTTGGCATGGCGCGACCAGCCCGACGAGGATGACGACGTGCTGTACATCGGGGATGAATGAGTGGAGTGTTTCGCGACGTTTATCGGCATCCTCATTCTATTTGCCCTGCTGGTCGGATTTGGCGGCAGAGGGAAGACGCGGTCCAGCCGTTTGTACGCGACATTTCAGCGGCTGGCTCTGCAATACGGCGGGACTTGCCAGCGGCACGGTTGGCTGACGTATCCCAGCGCTCATTTCTCTTACCGTTCGGCGCACGTTACGGTTCGTGTAACCAACTACGGCCCGAACCGCGTGCGGCAGGGGCCAATGACGTTGGTGGTTGTCCAATGGCCGGACTTTGGTTTTCGTTGCGAGATCGTCTCCCCTCGACTGCCTCCGCGGGTGTCACCCCAACATGGCCTCCGCGATTGCAGCGTCAGTTCACCGGATTTCGGGCGCCACTTTTCAGTTCGCGCCACGGACGTGGGTGCCGCAACCAGTCTGCTGAACGGGACCGTTCAACTGCAGATCGACAATCTGCGGACATCGCCGATCCCAAGCCCACTTCGTGTCGAATTCGGCTCCGGCAATCTCCAGATCTGCAAGAGCAAGGTGCTTCGTTTCTACCCGGACCTTGTAGAATTCGTGCAGCGCGCACTGGATCTGTACGATCAGTTGCTGCTGACTAGTTCCCGAGGCATCGAATTCCTTGAGCAACAGTCGTTTCAGCCGTTGGAAGAGGTGAAGTGTCAAGTCTGCGGCGAGGAGATTCGAGACGACCTGGTGTTCTGCCGCCGCTGCAAAACGCCGCACCACCGCGAGTGCTGGCAATACAATGGCGCATGTTCCGTGTTCGGCTGTGGCGAGACCCACTTCGGGATACCGCAAGTTGCACCGCGCGTAGAGGAGCCGAAGCAGGAAGAGAATTGAGTGAAAAAGGGGTCGGGAGCAATAGCGTTCGGCCCCAGATTTGCTAGTCCAAATTCCTTCTT
>CAZUAH010001245.1:0-1723 GCA_964617665.1 uncultured Pirellulaceae bacterium | reverse complement strand
TGGCCATCCGCAAGGCCAGCCCGCTGCACCCGTACTTCAATATCGACCTGGCCAACGGCTTCTGGGGTTATTTGCCGCCGCCCGAGCAGCACAAGCTGGGCGGCTACACGACATGGCCGACCACATCGAGTTGCCTGGAGGTGAGGGCCGAGCCGAAAATCCGCCGCGAGTTGCTACGGCTTCTACACGAGGTCGCTCGATCGGCCGATCACAGGTAAACCGCTGTCGATCAGGGCGAGTGGAAGCTGACGTTTCGTTCCCAAGCATCGAGTTCGGCGCTTAGCTTGGCGGCCAAATCAGGTTTCTCATCGAGAAGATTCCGGGTTTCGCCAATGTCCAACGTGAGATGGAAGAGGAAACGCTCGCCGGTGGCTTGCTCGACGAGTTTCCATGGGCCATGTCGCACGGCGCGGCCTTCCTCGACGCTTTTTCGGATCACTCCCTTTTTGCGCCGCCAGAAAAGTGTTCGTTCGCGCTCCGGTTTCTTTCCCGTGAGCATGGGAAGCAGGTGGATCCCATCTTCGCCTGCCGGATCGGCGGCGAGCCCGGCCAGGCGCCGGAACGTTGCGGTCCAGTCCATCGTGATACCGGCCTGCGATGTCGTTTCTCCCGCTGGAAGTACGCCCGGCCAGCGCGCAATGCATGGGACGCGCGTACCGCCTTCCCAGATCGTGGCCTTGGAGCCGCGGAGCGGCGTATTGCGCGAATAAGTGTGGCCACCGTTGTCGGAGGTGAAGACGACCAGCGTGTTGCCGCGCAGGCTCAGTTCGTCGAGTTTGGCCAAGACCTTACCAATGCCGCTGTCCATGCTTTCGACCATCGCAATGTAGGTCTCGCGGTCGCCCTGCTGCCAGGACTTGTGTTTGGGCTTGATGACTTTGTCGCGATCGTCAGGGCCCTGCCACGGAAAATGCGGTGCGGCGTGCGCGAGGTAGAGGAAGAATGGCTGCTTCCGGTTCTTCTCGATGAAGGTCATCGCGTCTTCGGTGATGAGATCGGTCGAGTAGCCCTGGCGCTTGACGGCCTCGTTGCCCAACCACAAGTCTGGCACACCGATCCGGTCCATATGCTCGAAATAGTGATGGTTGCCACCGAGCAGACCAAAGAAATGATCAAAGCCCTGTTGCAGTGGTTGGTATTCGAGATCATAGCCGAGGTGCCACTTGCCGGAGAGTCCCGTGGCATAGCCGACCGAACGAAGCGCATCAGCGATGGTCTTGCCGCTGGCCGGCATTCCGCGGCCCATTTCCTGGTAATAAAGCGCATTATCCAGACCGAGCCGCTGTTGGTAGCGCCCGGTAAGGAAAGCAGCACGCGTCGGTGTGCAAACTGCCGCGTTGGCATAGAAATCGGTGAACTTGACACCGTCGGCTGCCAGCCGGTCCAGATGCGGCGTGCGAATGTCCGGGCAGCCGTAGCAGCCCAGATCGCCATAACCAAGATCGTCGGCCAAGATGAAAACGATGCTTGGCTTGTCCGAAGTCTTGGCCAAGACGGAGCCTTCAGCGAAAACTGCGTAGGCGGTGAACGCGACGAGCCAAGAGAGCGCTGCTACGATTCGTTCGGGCATGCGAATGTTTCTGGCACATCCGCCGCTGCCTGTCAACTCCCGCTTGTCGTTTGATGCTTCCACGACTGTTCTAGGCGAGGGGCAGACGAGAATTTTCTCGTGGGATAGGCTTCCAGCCTGTCAGGCAACACCATCGACAGGCTGGAAGCCTAT
>CAZUAH010001244.1:0-1725 GCA_964617665.1 uncultured Pirellulaceae bacterium | reverse complement strand
AGCGGGGCGGATCCCGCCGACTGCTATTTCCGGCTGATGGGGCCGCTGGTTGGGAGGTTCACGGGGATTCGCAGTTTCACCTTTGATTCATTAGAGGATTCTGTTTCGCGACTACCCTCAACGCCTGCGCCAAACAGGCCGCTAACGACGCCAATCTTTCCGTGTTTTCCCGTGGATTCATCTGCACGAACGAGAATCTCGAAATCAATAACCTGAGCGCAGGTTACACCAAGTTCCACCCATTCCTTATTGAGGTTTGAGTCTGGGACGATGGTTGAGTCGCCCGTTTCTTTTTGGGCATCTCGAATACCACCAACAATATCAAGGAGAGCGGTTGTAATGAATGTTCGCAAGTCCATTGAGTCGTGCCTCCAGGACGTAAGGGATGTTTCGGCATCCGATGTCGAAATTGAGGAGGTGAAGTTTACGGTTGTGAATTCGATGTCTGGGGACGGCGAGGTTGACCGCATCGAAATCACCGTCGCGCGAAAGCGTGACGGCAAATGAGAGTGTGCCAAGCCCTGCCCGATGTCGTCTTGTCCCGACAATCGCCGTCGGTGACGTCAGGACCGGGGTTTAATAGATCCTGACGCTTGACAGAGGGTTCCAAGTCCTGCCCGGCGGCGCCGTTAATGCTATCTGTTCGCAAAGCCTTCCGCAACTAATTCCGCTACCAGTAACACGGCCTCGGAAATCTTCCGCATTGGAGGCAATATGCCAGCGGAAGGCGATGAACTTTTTTCTCCCCAGGTTCAGCGACGAAGCTGCTTGATAACTAACGACTTACGAAACGTAAACCCCGTTGATCGGTCGTTGGTCGCCTGTTGGTACTTACTCGCGCCACGTGCCCGTGGTAGGTTCGATGGCGACGGGAAATTAACTGCGATTGTTGTTTGTATCAGGGGTGTTTTCAAACTTATTCACAGGTTGGTAAAATGGAGATATGGGCCGCCGTAGGGTCTATCCCGCGCGACGGCCATGTAAGGAGACCACATGTCACAGAAGACTACGTCCCAACGGACTGTAGGCGTGGTTAGGGCTGATGAGGTGCTCACCTTGAAAGCCTTTTGCCGCGAGATGGAGATTGGCCAACACAAGTTGCGTAAACTCAAACGCGCTGGCCTGCCCATCATCAAGACCGGCTACTGCAGCTACGTTCGCGGCTGCGATTGGCTGGAGTTCCTACCCACGCTAAGCAACCCTTCCTAGTTCACCCTCCCACGGGCACCACTCACGGAAGCCTTGCGCTGACCGTACGCGCCAAGGAGAGGACACTCGTGTCGTCTGATAACGAGCCACAGACAGGTGACAACAACCGAGCCGCCGCGGTCGTGAAACCGCCCGATGGCGGTTGGTTCTGGATTGAGAATTCTGTGCTGGATCTGCCAAAGATCACGGTTCGCGATTTCTTCCTGTACGCAGTCCTAAAGCGACACTGCAATCAGACTGGACGCTGCTATCCGGAAGAGAAAACGCTCGCGACTGAATGCCGCTGCAGTGTACGCACCGTGCAACTGTCGCTTGCCAGGCTCGAGTCTGTCGGTTTGGTGAAAGCCGAACGACGCAACCACAAGCCCGAGAGTGAGCATAGGTCGAACCTCTATTTCCTCCCCCTTGTTGGACATGCGAAGCAATCACCAAAAGGGCAAGCGCAATCAGTTGCGCCTGCCCCTGAGCAAGCGCAATCAGTTGCGCCTGCCCCTGAGCAAGCGCAACCAGTTGCGC
>CAZUAH010001243.1:0-1729 GCA_964617665.1 uncultured Pirellulaceae bacterium | reverse complement strand
GCCGGTATTACTTCCGGGAAAACCTCGACATCCTGCTCGATTCGCTGTTGCGGGCCTGGGGCAGCCACGGGGCCAGCCGCGAACTGTACGTGGACAACGCGAAGGTCTATCACTCGGGGGCACTGAAGCTGGCCACGGCCGAACTGAACATCCACTTGTTGCACCGGCCGCCCCGCGATCCGTCACCGGGTGGCATCATCGAACGGGTCATTCAAACCACGCAGCACCAATTCGAAGCGGAAGTCCGCGCCGGCAACGTGCTCACGCTCGATGAACTGAACGGTTACTTCCAAGCTTGGCTCCACGCCGACTACCACCAGACGGTTCACAGCGCCACCGGCCAGACGCCACGGGAACGCTTCGAAACATCCACGCGGTTCCGCCGGCACGTGAAGCTGTCCGACGTATTGGAGTTCTTCCACGTGCAAGTGCGCCGCAAGGTGGACGAAGAGTTCTGCGACGTGCGGATCAACAACCTGTACTTCGCCGTCGATGCCAAACTCCGTGGCGACCGAGTGATCGTCGTCTATGACCCGTTCTCGACGCTGGAGGAAGTGCGGTTGAAATCGCTGCACGGCAAGTTCCTCGGCACCGGTCGGCGTTACTGCCGCGAGCGGGGCGCCCATCCCCAACCGCCTCGCGATTCGCAATCGCCGACGCCGCTGGACCACAGTTACCTGAAGCTGCTGGAAGAAAAGCATCGTCGGCAACAACAGGAGGAGGCCGCTGCCGGCATTGACTACCACCAGGCCCAGCAACGCCATCTCTGGTCGTTCTCGTCATTCGCCGCCACTTTCGCTCGCTTGTTGGGTCGCCGCGGCGGCGTGTCTGCCCTCGGCACGCACGAGATGGAACTGCTCAGCCAGATACACAACCGTTATCCACGGATCACGCGGCGCTTGCTGGAAGAAGCCTTCGAACGAGCGGATCCGAAAACGATGGTACGTCGTTCGTCCCGCGGGTCGTCGAATTGAAATGCCTCCATTTCGTCGAACTCTTCAGTCTCGAACGAAACGAAGTGCGGCATGGGGATTGTGTCCCGTCGTTCGATGGTGGCACCGTAGCCGGTCTTGACAACTTTGTGCTCCGGCGTGTCTTTCAACACCTGGATCCCGGTGATGTGCGGGTCCATATTCGGGTTGATGACGATCATGTCCAGATCCCAGTAGCGGTAGGGATCGAAATCGTCACCCACATCCAACTCCCGCTTGCACCGGCGCACGAAGTTTGTCCAAAAGAACTCACCGACCGGCACGCGGTCCGGTTCCCGGTGATTCAACGCGTCCAGAACACGTTTCGTTTTCTCGGCGGATCTCATTGCGATATCACCCTACGTTCTCGACCTTTCCTAACCGGCTACCCACGCCACTCGTCACGAATGTCCGGGACAACATCCTCAAGGATCGACTCCAAGGATACCTCATCCAATGGCAGGAGATCGTCGTCATCCGCGGTCGTTCCCAGCGCTCCATCCTCCTCCGCCCGGCCAATGATATCTTTCAAGGCAGGCGCGTGGAAGAAGGAACCGGGCCGTACTCTCGGAAGGATTGAGGTTGGTTGGGCCAGATCGGGGATCGTGCCAACCGCCGGAGCCTGGTTTGACCTCGGCGCGTCGCCGCCAAGCTCGAATCTCGGAAATCGAAGAATCCCTCCACTCTGCCCCGGACCACCTGTCGAGAACCCAATCGATTTCGTGTTGAAATTCCGTGCGACGAACTCACCTTCACCG
>CAZUAH010001242.1:0-1733 GCA_964617665.1 uncultured Pirellulaceae bacterium | reverse complement strand
AGACCGAAGACGCGAAACGCTACGCCGAGTTGGCCGGCCGGATCAAAGAGGCACTCAACCGCAAGTGGCTAAATCGGGAAACGCACCAGTACGCCACCGGTTCGCAGACGGCGAACTTGTTTCCGCTGGCGCTGCAGATCGTCCCGCAGGACCAGCGTGCCGGCGTGCTGAAGAACATCGTCAAGAGTATCGCCACGGATTACGACGGACACTTGCACACCGGCAACACGGGCACGACCTGCATGATCGACGCGCTTGCCGCCCAGGGCCACGGGAACCTGATGTATCAAGTCGCCACCGCGAAGACCTATCCCGGCTGGGGGTACATGTTTGACCAGGGAGCGACGACGATCTGGGAAACCTGGGGCGGGCACGCCATGGCCCACGGATACCCAGGGGCGGAAAGCATGATCATGTGGGCCACCATCGACGAGTTCTTCTACAACGACCTGGCCGGGATCCGGGGACCGGAGTACTACGGGCCCGCCCGAATGGCGCCCGGCTTTCGCCAGATCGAAATTCGTCCGCATGTGGTAGGAGGTTTGACACACGTCCAGGCCTCCGTCCGCACGGTCCAAGGCGTGATCGAGTCCGGCTGGAAAAAGGATGGGCGTTCGCTGGCGCTCAAAGCGACTATCCCAGCGGGCTCGCGGGCCAAGGTCAGCGTTCCCACCATGGGACTGAAGAACCTCACCGTCACCGAGAGCGGTGTTGCGGTTTTCAAAGACGGCGCGTATGTGACCGGTGTGGCCGGGATCAGCGGTGCAAGCCAAAGCACCAACTACGTTACCTTCGACGTCGGGTCCGGGGCTTTCTCCTTCCGGTTGACGGGTCAGTAGGGGCGTGCAAACGGACGGAAGAATGGGATGACAGCCGGGAGATCGACGAAAATCAGAGTACCAACTGAGGTTTTGCAATCTTTCATGTCAATCCCAATAGAGCCATCACGTGTTCCTTGTTTCGAGAATTTTGAGTGACTTGATCGATGGCCCACGCGAGGGTCGTGCGAAGAGTCTGGTGCATCACTCCGCGGCAGGCTTCGCGCGCCACAGCGCTGAGCGTTCTCCAGGGGCCTAGTCCACAAGCCCTCCCTTTGCCTTCTGATGGGGTCGCGGAGAGGGGTCATCAGCCTCCCGACCTGCTCAAAGCGGCGATTTACGCCGGCGAGCAGACCGGGCCATACTCTGGACACAAGGCCGGGTTGGTCTCCGGGTTGGACAAGATCATCGCCGCCCACAAACGGAATCGTAAGGAGAGCCCGGGGCACTACTGGTTGAACCCCTTTGTCTCCGGCCCCATCAGCGAGCTGCTGCACCGATGGCAGCGTCGCCAGCAAGCCACTGCGGGGAGCGGCGTAGGCGGGGCTCTCATGATGGACGCCGCGGCACCGATAGGAGCCGCTGCCGGGGGAGTGGCGGACCTCGCCGTCCCCGGACTCGGTCAGGCCGTCTCCCAAGGAGTATCCTCCGGGCTGCCGGCCGCCGCGGGAGTGATAGGCGACCGCGTTTAGCACAAAGTCGGCATACGACAGGATATCACCGTGGGGAAAACACCCGGTGAAGCGGTCCAGCGACTTTCACCAGACTTTCGCTGGAGATACAAATACCCACTCAAGCCAGGACTCACTGACGCAACCGGCAGACTTCAGACGTGGCGGGTGTGGCAGTTGCATGACTGAAAGATCCGGCGGCGCACTCTGCGAGCGCGTGGCCATGAAGTAGCGGCTCGGATTT
>CAZUAH010001241.1:0-1737 GCA_964617665.1 uncultured Pirellulaceae bacterium | reverse complement strand
ATTGACGAGGTGGTGGTGGAGTAAGGGATCGTGCCTGGACGGGCTGAAGACAAGGTCAGGCTACCTATGGCAGGAGCATGAGACGGAACTGGAATTCGCCCGCTATTCATCTTCCTGCCATGTCACTGTCGGCTTCACTCGCGAGTGATCACGGTGCCAAAACAACGATCGCGCACGCCACACCCACCTCCTGAGGTCCCCATCCGTGGAGCAGTCGTGTCCAAGGTCCAGGCATCTTCAGTTTCGTCCGGTCAAATCAGAGACGCGAGTGTGACACAACCAGAACTCGTCCCGTTCAAGTCAATACAGCGTTGACTAGATGTGTTTGCGGTTGTTCACCAACCGAACGCGGATATCAACCTGCCCGGGCGTGCGCATGGCGGCTGATATCGTCCAATTATTCGCCGGGTGAGACGATACCCCACATTTCCATTCCGGGGACAAGGATGAACGAATTACCCGTGCTGAGAGAGTGATGTCGATGGCATTGATGTCGGATTCGACTGCTCCATGGCGACTGGAATAGCTATCCGTAGACTCCTATGGCGACGCATGTGTTCGATGGTGTAGTCACGAGAAGTCGCCCGCTCATTCACACCATAGTCATCCACGACGTGACGAAAGCCCTGCGCGACACTCTCGTCTGGACGAGAAGCTGAGTCGACACCAACAGAAGCCGCCCCTGCTGGTTCGGTGCACGAAGGGCGAGGGAGAATGCAAGGCCTTCTTCCACGAATGCTTCTGGTTGCCCTTGACCAACGACCCATCCGCCTCGGCCGTTCAGTGACCAGCCCCCGGCCGAGCATCACGAATCCGGGCCAGTCGCCGTGCCCCAGAACACACATCGCAACTGCTCTCTTTTCAAGGGCACGGGCTCCCTATCGTCTTTTGGGTCCTTTGGCCTTTGATTCAGTAGTTGAAACACGTCGTTTCCTTCATCGAACATCAGGATGTCAGTAGCGCCCTGGTTCTTCAGGAAATCGGCAGCCTCTTCGATTGTACATCCCTGCCATCCGTACTTGTGTCCATGTGCCACAAAGAAAATGCTCTCGGTAGTGCGCAGGTCTCCCTCTGTGGCATCTCCAATGCGCGGAGTCTTCACGCCAATTAGCGTGCAGGGATACTGGTTCCTCCGGAAGAAGATTTCGAGCCAACGTTGCCGCCCCTCCGTCACCCACCGCCACTGGCCGGGCTCTATGGCCTCTCCTCGCTGCTGTTGGTAGGTTCGACCGGATTGCTGGACTATCTCGACCCAACGATACGGACCGCCCAGACGGCTGACATCAAGTTGAATCGCCTGATTCAGCGCAGCCACTTTCAGATTGTGGTCTCCTTGAATCAAGGCGGCTTCGCCCAGCCAAACATCATCGCGTTTGGGCTCCGAGAACAAGTTGCGAGGTTTCTCTTTGTATTCACCGATTCCCAAACTGTCAGCTTCCGGGAAGGATGTGGGGGGATTAAGGTTGGGCAGAGCGAAAACGTGCCGTACGTCGCCAAATTCGCGGATGATGGATTCCATGCGGACTGGCGTGCCCTCGCGGACGAGTTGCTGACCGTACACGGCGAATTCGATAAGGTGTCCGATTGGGTACTGCATCCTTTCGCCGTCAGAATGCCTCACGTCGCCACCCTCTGAGGCAGTTCCCGGATCCTCACCTGTCTCTCGTGGATCCAGGAGAAACACATGTTCCGGCGGCCCAGATTCTCTTCACGATTGGGGATCATTTTGAGGGACTC
>CAZUAH010001240.1:0-1737 GCA_964617665.1 uncultured Pirellulaceae bacterium | reverse complement strand
GACGCTGCTACTCGCTGGGCAGCCGTGTCATTGCTTGCCCAGTCGAAGGCACCCCAAACGACCCAGGCAATTCTCACTGCCTTGACCGATGCTGATGCTCGCGTGCGGACTGCTGCTGCCTCGGCAGCAGCCCGTCACCAAGGGGAAGCGACCATCAATTCGCTGGTGAAACTGCTCGGCGATCCCGACGCCAACGTCGTAGTAGCCGCCTGTGGCAGCCTTGGGATGCTGCGAGCCGAGACGGCCGTGGACAGCATCAGAGAACTGCAATCCTCTGAAGATACTCGTCTTGCCGCGGCGGCGATCAACGCCTTGAAGACGATCGGCACTCTCACGACGTTGGAGGCCGCGCGAGCCAAACTCGGAATGGCGCGCCTGTCCGCGGACGAACTGCATGCACTGGCCTGGACGAGAGACAGGACCGTTGTCCCCAAACTCATTGTCGAGATGCAGGCTAACCAGACGACAAGCCGATCGTACACTGATCAGATTGTTAAAGCACTGGGAGACATCGGCGATCCGAAAGCAGTCGAACCATTGCTCGAACTTCTGAACCAACGCACGAATTCTCGCACCGATGCCAATTCGTTCCTGCCACAGTACGGCCCCGAACTGCCAACGGCCTTGGGCAAGCTGGGTGATAAACGAGCAATAAAGCCCTTGGAGGAAGCCTTGGCCCGAGCAGCGAATCGGCGGCGCACCGTTCCGAGCCTTGCTGCCCGATCGCAGGATCATAGCTTCTTGGTGGCGCTATTGCGGCTGGAAGCCCCCGGTATCGTCGAGCGAATTGCTGAGGAGATAAAGGGGAAGAAGGGCTACGAGGTTTCATCACTCGTGAAAATGCTCGGACACGTCGGCGGCCCGCAGACCGTGCCCTTGATTGAGCCATTGCTGGACGAGCCCCAACACTGCCGCTATGCAGCGGGCGCCCTCGTGCAAGTCGGCTCTCCGGAGGCAGTAGAGCCTCTCAGGAGCCGCCTGATGTCGAAGGACTATGCTCACGCTCGGGCTGTGGCGCCACAACTTGCCAACGAGTCGTATTCTCGCACATCTCAACGGGAGACTGCGGAACAGATCCAGGAACGTCTGGACCGGATCCATTCACTACTTGAGGAGCTGGCCGAGAGTCCAAATTCAGAGGTTCAGGAAGTCGTCCCCCACTGCCTGAGTGCGATTGAACACAGATTGGCCTCAAATGACCTCCAGGGCTTCATGGCCCACATTTGGGCCAAGGAATTCGATGCTGCCGACGAGGCATTTCAGAAGGTGATCGCAAAATCCATCGCGGCAGTTGACGATGACCCATCCTGCGCAAGACGCGTCCAGCACTGTCTGTACCTTATGCAGCCCGCCTACGCGCGAGCCGAGCAGACCGACCGCGCCGAAAGGCAATTCGCCCACGTAAGCAACGCAATCAAAGCGATCGCCGAGAAGTCGGATCCAGCCGATCTAAGCGGATTATCGCTGGACCTGCGAGGAATCTGGGCCACATCGACTCTTTTCGCGAAGATGCCGGTCGACGACAAGGAAATCCGTCAACTACTAGATCATCTTGATTCGTTCCTCGGAGAGAGAGCCGCAGAGGGACTGACAATGATGGACTTGAGCGTCGGAGGTTCGCTTGCGAACGCACTGCATCGCACCGACCACGTCGAACTGGCCATCGAGACATATCAATTGCTCGCCAGTTCCGGCGGCCCAGATTCTCTTCACGATTGGGGATCATTTTGAGGGACT
>CAZUAH010001239.1:0-1751 GCA_964617665.1 uncultured Pirellulaceae bacterium | reverse complement strand
AGCCTCCGACCCTGCTATGCCAGCTTGAGATCACCTATTCCGATGGAACACGCGAGACGGTTGTTTCGGATGATTCATGGCTTTCCCATCCGTCGCCCACCGTGTTCTCCAGCATTCGCCAGGGAGAGACCTACGACGCAGGGAAAGAAATTAAAGATTGGGCAACTGCCAAGGCAAACTTGGCTGCCTGGGTCCCGGCTCGCGAGGTCCCAGGACCGGCGGGTATCCTGCGTTCTCAGACCATGCCTCCTATCCGGGTGACGGCTGAACTGAAGCCCGTGAAGATCACGGAACCGAAACCCGGCGTCTACGTGATTGACTTCGGAAGGAACATCGCCGGCCGGGTGAAGATTTCGCTCACCGATACCAAGAAAGGGGCGAAGCTGACCTTGAAGCACGCGGAAAAACTCGACAAGGATGGACTCTGTGACCAGTCCGAACTGGTGAAACACATGCGACAGTCCCGCTTTGAACTGGATGAATACGTCTGCGCAGGCAGACCTTCCGAAACGTGGCATCCGCGGTTCACCTACCATGGTTTTCAATGCGTGGAAGTTCATGGCCTGGAGAACAAGAGCGACCTCGAGAACTTTCGTGCCCAGGTACTGCACACCGACTTCGAGAGCGCAGGTCGGTTCACTTCTTCATCCGAGCTTCTCAATAAGATCCAGGAGATCACCCTCAACGCCTTCGTCGGAAACTACCACGGTTACCCCACCGACTGTCCCCACCGCGAAAAGAACGGATGGACCGGGGACGCTCACCTCGCGGCCCAGACCGGCCTGCTCAACTTCGATTCCTCTTCGGCCTACGCCAAGTGGATCCAAGACATCCTGGAGGATCAGGATGAGATGGGCCAGCTTTCGTGCATCGTTCCCACTGCCGGCTGGGGACGATTCTGGGGCAACGGCCTCGCCTGGGACAGTGCCTTCATCCTGATCCCCTGGTACACCTATATCTACACGGGCGACACTGCGATTCTCGAGCGAAACTATGACGGCTTCAAGAAGTACTTCGCCTTCGTCGAGAAACAGAAGTCCAGCGACTGGATCACGAACTTCGGACTGGGTGACTGGTCCCCTCCCCACACGGAAAACGCGGGGCTTGTGAACACGCCTTCGGCTCTGACTTCCACCTCGTATTTCTACCACGATGCGGTGTTGCTCTCGAAGATGGCGGCCATCCTGGGCAAACCGAAAGACGAGGCCTTCTTCAATGATCGGGCCGGCAAGATCCGGGATGCGTTCCTCGCCACTTTCTACAAGGCGGGAGTCCTCGATAACGGTTCGCAAACCTCCCACGGCTCCGCTCTCTACCACGGACTGATCCCAAAGGAGCAGCAGCCCGACGTGCTCGCCAGCCTGCTCGGGGAGATCGAAGCCAAGGAAGGTCACCTCGATACCGGGATCCTCGGAACGAAATACGTCATGCGATGTCTCTCGGACTCCGGGCGGAGTGATGCGGCCTACTCCATCGCATCCAAGACCACTTTCCCGAGTTGGGGCTACATGGTCGAGCAGGGGGCCTCCACTCTCTGGGAGCGGTGGGACGGGGCAAACTCCCAGAATCACATCATGTTTGGCGACATCAGCGCCTGGTTTTACGAATACCTGGCGGGGATCCAACCGGACGAGAACGCCCCGGGGTTCAAACACTTCTTCGTCAAGCCGTTCCTGCCCGCCGACCTCGCCAGCGTGAAAGCAAGCCATCGGTCTCCCTACGGACTCATTGAGAGTTCGTGGGTGCAGGAC
>CAZUAH010001238.1:0-1754 GCA_964617665.1 uncultured Pirellulaceae bacterium | reverse complement strand
CAAAAACGGGAATTCTAGTTGTCGTCAGGCGGGAGAAATAGTTGTCGCTAGACACGCTCTCCTGAAATGCAGTCAGCACACGTTGGGCAAGTTCGCCGATGCTGTTGACGTCCTCCCCCTTGGTGAACTTGATGTCGGATTCCTCCTGCCGGTCCTTCCAATCGTCCCAGAAGACCGACAACAACGCGTCCTGATCAGGCTCCGGCCCGCCGGCCATCCGCTCGTTGAACCAGTGTTCAATGGCCGCATGGGTTGCACCACCGAACACCAGGCTCGAACTGACGGATTCTTCGGAAAGCCCCTCGATGTAACGAAAGAAATAGCGCAACGGACAACTCTGGTAGGTCGAGATGGCCGACCATGAAACGTAGTCGCGACTGGTAAGCTGCATCGCAACTTCGTTGGGATCGGCCTTGAGCGCTGTACTCATCGCCGTTCTCCGTTACCGTTGGTGGCCGGTTTGATGCTGTCGATGAACTCCGACGCCTCGCCGATACCCAGGTCGTCCGGCCGATCAACGCCGAAGCGATCCCGCAGCTCGGTGGTCAGGTCCAACCGCCGGCGGTTGGCGATTGCATGAATGGCCCGAACCTGGGATGCAGTTGCCTGGCGGCCGTTTGTCCGGCGTGATCCGCTACCGTTGCGTCCGTTGCCGTTGGTGTCACTGTGGTGATCGTGGTTACCGCCGGCCGACGACTGGTCCGTGTGACCGTTACCGTCGAGCTGTGCATCGACGGACGCTTTGGCCAGGTCGAACATGTAGTCGACCTTGGCCTGCAACTTGTCAGGTTCGCGCACGAGCCCCGATTCGACTTCGATTTCGAGATTTACGCTCGCACCTCGCGAGCAGAAGTTGGCTCCATCCTTCCGGTTGTAGCCGATGTTAAGCCTGAGCATGTAGTTCCCCTTCATTTTGGGCTAGATAGACTGACAAAATAGCACCCGAACTGCCGGACTACGCCGTCGCTGCAACGGCCGCGTCCTGATCCTCACCTACAAACGCCTCCCAGGCGGCCATCAACTCGCGCCGCATTTGGGAAATCCGACCGGGGCTGACCCGATGTTTCCGGGCTGCGGCCTTCGTACTTTCGCCGCGGGCGAGGGTCTGAGCAACCTTGCGCTGCTTGGGGGTCAACTCCGACAGCCAGTCCTCAAAATCGACCCTCGTCGCAACGATTTCTGCCGGCCCAGCACTCCGATCTTCGACGACGATTTGCCTCCATTCTTCGTCCTGACGGTCGAACCGATCCAAGGGCTCAACGACGACGCCTTTCCTCTGGCGACAACAGCGGCTAGTGATGTCGCGCACGTTGGTTCCGCTGCCGATCTGGCGGCCGTCGATGGCTTGCCGGGCTCCATACATGCCCAACGGCGTCGGGTAGGCCATGTCCTGCTTGCCGCGACGGACGAGGCTGACGTACATGGCGAAAGCCGCAGCCAGCGCCTCGGCTGCAAGCTCCTCGCGATCCCGCCGGGGCTGGTTGCGAAGGCCATGGCGGATGACCCGAAGGATCTGGGGGAGCATGTTGACAAAGTGTTGATTGGCTGCGGAATGTCGCTTCCGCTTCGGTAATGCGATCATGGACGATCTCCTTAGTTGGGGACCGTCCACGGACGGCCCTGCCTGATGTCGACAGGACCGCCCCAACGACGAGGCGGCCGTTGAGAAGTACAGCCGCCGCAAAGGGCGAGGAATCAGTGATTCTGAAAAAACCTTTCGACAGCGTTGAAATCTGCCAACTTGCCGCGGCGTT
>CAZUAH010001237.1:0-1759 GCA_964617665.1 uncultured Pirellulaceae bacterium | reverse complement strand
AAATCCGAGCCGCTACTTCATGGCCACGCGCTCGCAGAGTGCGCCGCCGGACCGGCGTTTATCAATGATGGTGAAGCTAATCCGACGTATTCCGACGCATCACGAGGATATGCCAAGGCAAATCTCGAAGTTCCATGCACGTTCACCCTTCCCAAGACATATCTCCTGCGATTGATTCGCATCAAGCTTGGAGGTCAGGGGGGGTATCGATATAAGCTAGAGGTCTCGGAAGACGGCCTGTCGTTTCGGGTTCTTACGGAACAGGATTCAACAGGCAAAGGCTGGCAGCGGCATCGATTTTCTGAAATGGCCGTCCGTGTCATCCGCTTGACCGGGCTGAAAGACGACAAGCACAACAGTGGGCTTCGCATTGTTGAATTGGAGGCATACTGTATGCCTCCATAGTTGGCGATGGACAAGCGGACGACCTTCCTTAGAGTTCTTGCTGAGCGGATCAAGATATGAGTGAGAAACCTGCAGTTGGAATTGACCTTGGTACAACCTTCTCGGCGATTGCCCATTTGGATTCGGCGGGGCGGCCATGCACGATCCCCAATGCCGAAGGCGACCTTTTGACGCCGAGTGTGGTTCTGTACGACGGAGAAAACGTGGTTGTTGGTAAGGAGGCTGTCAAAGCTGCCGTTGCCTGTCCGGACGACATTGCCCAATTCGTGAAACGCGATATCGGTAACCCCGTGTTCGAAAAGACGGTGCATGGTGAGAGCTTGCCTCCCGAAGTTCTCCAGTCGTTCATTTTGGAGAAGCTGTGCCGGGACGCCGCGATGAAACTCGGCGAGTTCCAGAAGGTCGTGATCTCTGTCCCTGCCTTTTTCAACGAGCCGCGGCGGAAGGCTACCCAAGATGCTGGATCGTTGGCGGAATTGGATGTGCTGGACATCATCAACGAGCCAACTGCTGCAGCCATAGCGTACGGCGTGCAGCAAGGCTTCTTGACCGCAACGGGCGAGAGCAAACAGAAAGAGACCATTCTTGCCTACGACCTCGGCGGGGGTACCTTCGATGTCACGCTGATGGAGATCGATGGAAAGCACTACACAGCAGTCGCCACGGCTGGGGATGTCCAGCTTGGCGGGATAGACTTTGATCGACGTATTGCCGACTACGTCGCCGAGGCATTCACGGGCAAGCATTCAGGTACGGATCCGCGGTTGACGCCTGTCGGATTGCAGCGACTTCTTCGCGAGGCAGAAGATGCGAAGCGGACTCTTTCGACTTTGGACCAGACGACAATCACGTTCGAGCACGACAGCAAAGTCACTCGCGTTCCGGTGACGCGTCAACAGTTCGAAGAGATGTCCAGCGACTTGCTGGATCGGACCCGCTTTACAACGACGAACCTTGTCCTGGACGCAGAATATGCCTGGTCGGACATTACTCGCGTCTTGTTGGTGGGCGGATCGAGCAGGATGCCAATGGTACAACGCATGCTCGAAGAAGTGACCGGTAAGCCGCCCGACCTATCCCTGTCCACCGACGAAGCCGTCGTTCATGGAGCAGCCATCTACGCGGGCTTACTCCTGGACTCGGAAGCCGGCGCACCGCCGAAGGTGACGGTTCGCAATGTGAATTCGCACAATCTGGGCGTACTTGGAATCGAAAAGGCAACGGGGCGCCCACGTACCCGAGTCATGATTCCACGAAACACGACGCTCCCAGCCAGCGAGAAGGCCCCCTTCACAACACATCGCGATAACCAACGCAACGTGGTTGTCAAGGTCGTCGAGGGTGGCGATGCAAG
>CAZUAH010001236.1:0-1779 GCA_964617665.1 uncultured Pirellulaceae bacterium | reverse complement strand
CAACGGGAGTATGTGCGACAAGGTGTCGCAAAGAGAGGAATCCTTACCCAGCTTATCAGGTACGGAATGGCTCGAACGATTAGCTATCGTCCCCTGGATCTGCTGTCTTCGTCCCAGAAGTCGGAATCAAGGAAGTGACGGTCGTCAAGAACCCAACCGAAAACAGTATTGGTGCCAAGACGGTAATGATCTTCATGCTCAAGGTGATTTCTCCGAACAGATTTCCGCCCATGGATCGCGTTGGCCCGGTCGCTTCGCCCAAGAGAAACATCCCAAGGTGTGGAGCGATTATGGACAGGGCGAACAGAAAACAGCCGACTTGAAACAAAGCCATCTTGACTATGCGTTCGGGCCTAAACGTGAGCACTGCGAAGACGCACACTATGAAAGCGACGTTCAACCATACTTGCGTCATGCCGCCAAACAATTGAGAGAGCATGTTCATGGCCGGTCTCCTTGGGAAGTTGTCTGTTTACGAAGACGCCGGATTATTGTACCACCCAGAACGGTCACACAACATCATCAGGACGAAATCCGTGCCGAAAAACCAGCGGAGCGAAGCCACAATGCTCGCTCGACAAGTGACACGCCCCGTGGTTGGACGCGGGGCAGGTATGGAGAGCGGTCGGTTGCGGGGTGAAACAAAAAAGCCGCGCTGATTGCAGGTGGGAAGTCAAGCAACGCGGCTGAAAGCGAAGAGGGCGAGAGCCTATCCACGTGGCAGGCACACGTCAAGATCAACCGGCGACGCCAAGAAATGAAAAATGCCACACTGGCTACGAGCCAGCGCGGCTGCGTTCTTGGGTGAGAATTCACCGTTAAACACTACGTCACAGAAATGAGGGCCGCAACAAAACTAGCCACGTCACCGTGGACGGCGGCAACGTGGCCAGAAAGTGAAAGGAGATCTTAGCGCGATGGCCAGTCTCCATAAACGGACCAGCGGCAAGTACTGCGTCCGCTTCATCAATCCAAGCCGTGAACGCAAGACCGTTGGGCTTACCACTACGCCAGAGAGGTACGCCAACAATGTCCGGTTGCATATTGAGAACTTGTTGGCGTCTCGAAAGACGAACAGCACGCCGGACGCACAGACGCAAGTGTGGCTGTCCAGCGTGCCTGACGTGTTGCGGGGCAAGCTGATAGAGACTGGCGTGATCGACGCACCCACGAGTGAGCAAGACACCGATATGACGCTGGCGGCTGCAATGACGGCAGCACAATTGGTGCGATCAGAGAGGCGTCGAAGTCGGCATGGGCGGCGACAAGAAACGAAAAAAGGCCCGGCACCGCATTACTGTCAAAGGTTAGTTGTAGTGTTCGGTTGCCGAGCTCATTTGAACACTACTATCGCGAGGGGCAGACGCAAATGCTTTTTGATACAAAAGACGCGTCTCGGTGGTGTGGCCGCGATACAAGCCATCCAATCAGTAGAGATTCAACCAGAGGAGAATTATCCGCTTCTGAAGTGGATTGCAGGACACACGATCACGGTTTCGCGGTCTGCTTGGGGAGGAAACGCTTCACTAGCCGGATGACTGCCATGACGCCAAGCACGATAAGCATGACCGCTGGCAGCACGGTGAGAAACAGCAGCCAACGGGGGATGCGACTGGAGATGGGTAGGTTCCTTGAACCAGTGAGACGCCAACAAAAAATCCCGACCGCCTTGGAACTCTCGTCATGCTCCGCAGCAACCGGGAACCTGCGATAGGTGGCGGGATGGTAGCGAGCGAGGTGTGGGGACGCAATGTCAGATCAGCGCAAGAAAACAGCCCG
>CAZUAH010001235.1:0-1780 GCA_964617665.1 uncultured Pirellulaceae bacterium | reverse complement strand
AAACGTCACCGCATCCATCAAACGGCGAAACTCGGGACGCAGATAAGGCGAATCCACGCCCGACGGCGCATCGGCCTCGCCGCTCGTCAAGAGACCAAGGAGTATCGTTACCGAAAACATCATTTCACCCGCAAGATTCGAAAGTCGTGCTTCTTCAAGTCAAACGAGAATCTGCCCGGAGCCGTTCGCTCGATTGCGTCGCCGGTTGCCAAATCCGTTGCTTTGACGCCGGAAGGCAAACCGAGCGTCTCTAGATCCACCGCCACACGGCACCGTCCGCCGTTCCCGTAGTCGGTCACCACGACGATCGCCTCCGTGCCGTTGGTCATGGCAAGCGTTCTGGTGTCGATGCCCTCGACTGTCACCGGATGGTCGTCCTGCCAATAGTTGAATACGCGGCAGCGGTCCGTTCCGTATCCAAACTCGAACAGCTTCTGGTAGATCTCAAAATCGCGTTCAGGCCGATAGTCGAACACTTGGATCTCGTGCACTAAGGCCACGCCTAATCGGGTACGATGCATGAAGTCGACTCGTGGATCGTTCAAATCGGGGTGACCGCCGGCCAGGATGGTAGGCCATGCGCCGACTTGACGGCCGATTGTTTGAGCCACGGTCAGATCGGGCGAAAACCGATCCTGAAAATCCTCATACCCGTACTTCCACTCCCAATCCATCGTGCAATTGATGAAACTGTGTACCGGTACGGTCATGGTGTTGGTCATGTGCGACAACGTGATCGGCGGCTTGCGGTGCTCTGGAAAATCCTTCGATTCCTGCCACAGCATGACGGCCGTTCGTTTTGCCAGTTCGCGCAGGTGCATCAGCCCCATGGTTGGATGGACTCGGCCCTGCTCGTCCGTCCATGACTCGCCTTCTACCGGATCGAAATTGGCGCTGAAGAACATGTTGTCCCAATAGACACCGTCGAAGGCCCGTAACGTCTTGCGATAGTTCCAAAGTGCAAAGTCCTGAAAACTGCGCGAGGGGCTGACGTCGTAGGCAACCGATTCGGCTTCGCCCCAGTTTCGGTTGAACCAGCCGTACCGCAGCCATTCGTCCTGAAACGTGGCGAACTCCGGCGCGTGGAAACCGATGCCGCGAGGATTCGTGTAGCCAAACAACCGAAAGCCTTCGCTCCAAGGCGACGATCGCGCGGCGTGGAAACCGGCTCTTACGTGGGCGTCGAAGAACTTGTACCGATCCGTTTCGGCGGGTGACAGTTCCTTGTCCACCATCGCCATCCAATCCGCAATGAACCGCCGATCCGATTCGCCCGTTTCTCGTGCCTCTCGAAGCTTGTCGAAGAAGTCCCAGCGGTATTTGTACGGGTACGCGTCATACGATCGGCCGCCCCAGTAGAAAGTGGCCCCCATCCATCGGACTGGACGCGCGCCGGGAAAACTCTTCAGGCCCGTCCAGCGTCGCCATCTTTTCGGCATGGGCTTCGTTGGCGTGACCTGGAGGCCGAAGACGATCTGATGCGGACAATCCAGCCGGGCGCGTCGCGTGATAAAGTTGACTTGCAGCGTCAGCGTGCCCTCCTGTCGCGTCAACTCGATCGTGGGCGTAGCACCGTCCAGCACCCAATCGCGATCCGTGTCGGCAAACCAGCAGATGCCGCGCTCGCCGTCGCCAAGCCAAATATAGGGATAAAACGTGCCGGGAATCTCAAGCTTGCTGGCCCGGCTACTGTCCCAAATGCGACCCTCGCCAACGGGCGTAGAGCCAGCGTAGTTGTGACGCAGTCCGTCGCCTACGGCGTGCATGTATCGAGCCCGAT
>CAZUAH010001234.1:0-1787 GCA_964617665.1 uncultured Pirellulaceae bacterium | reverse complement strand
GCCGAATATCCGGCTCGTCATCGAGAATCCAACAGCATTTTGGTGCCGAGGGTTCGATGCTTGGAAATGTTCCAGGCTGAATCCAAATGGGAAATGTCAGATAAGAGAAAAGGAGAGGACATGAGCGCTTTGGAGAACTCTTCGGGTAAAGGCGAAACCACACGTCGTCAGTTCCTGACCCGGTCGGCGGGGATTGCGGCTGCGGCTGGGTTGACTCAACGGTTGAGCATTGCTTCCAGCGCCAACGTGGCGGGCAGCGACCGTCTGAAAATCGCCCTGATTGGATGCGGTGGACGGGGTACCGGAGCCGTGAGGGACTCATTGAGCCGCGTCGAGGGTGTCCATCTCGTCGTCATGGCCGACGTCTTTGAGGATCGTTTGCAGAAGAGCCTACAAGGTTTGAAAGGAATCCCCGGGATCGGCGATCGGATCGACGTCAGTGACGATCGAAAGTTCCTCGGCTTCGATGCGTACAAGAAAGTGATGGAGACGGATGTCGATATTGTTTTTCTGACCACGCCGCCGGCCTTCCGACCCCTGCACTACGCCGCCGCTGTCGCTGCGGGGAAACACGTCTTCTTGGAAAAACCCGTTTGCGTGGATGGCCCCGGTTTCCGGCAAGTGATGGAGACCAACCGACTGGCCGATGCCAAGAATCTGAAGGTGCTTGTCGGCCTGCAACGCAGGCACCAGAAAAACTACCTCGACGGGATCAAGCGCATCCATGACGGCGAAATCGGTGACATCATGACGATCCGCACCTACATGAATATGCCGGGCCAGGGTCCGAGTCACACCCGTCGGCCCGACCACATCTCCGAGATGGAATGGCAGATTCGCCGCTGGAATAAGTTCACCTGGCTCAGTGGCGACCATATTGTCGAGCAGGCGGTTCACGAGATTGACATCGCCAACTGGATGAAACGGGATGAGGTTCCGGTGAAGGCCAACGGCCTGGGAGGACGCCAGGTCCGTACCGGCTGTGGCAATGGCCAGATCTTTGATCACCATTTCGTGGAATACACTTACGCAGACGGCTGCCGACATTTCGCCCAGGCCAAGCAACAGCCCGGCGGCTGGTCCCACGTTTCCGACAACGCCCAGGGCACGAAGGGGAGTCTCACCGTCGGATCCGGTCCGTTCGGTGCCGGCGCTCCAGCCAGTATGGAAGGCGCGCGCCGGACGCGGTCCAGGTGGAAGGAGAATCTTCTGAGTCCTTTTGAAGTGGAACATCAGGACCTGATCGAGGCGATCCGAAACGATACTCCTCTTAACGACGGATACCATGGAGCCAAGAGCAGCATGACGGCAGCGCTTGGCCGGATGGCGACCTATTCGGGTCAAGAGGTCACTTGGGAGGAGGCCACGCAGTCGGACGCGAGCCTTGCACCCGGTCTGGAGGAGTACACGATGGACAGCACTCCGCCGGCCGTGCCGGATGACGACGGCAACTATCCGATCGCCGTTCCCGGGCTCACGAAGGCCTGGTGATCAGGGAGTGCTATTCTGGTCAGCCGATCCTTTCGCCCAATGGGCCGTGACGCTACCGCATACGGCCTGTTGGGACCGGGCTCTTGGCCGTGATAGAGGAGAAGAACTGGAGTAGTGCCACAGAACACGTACCCTTTCCACCATACGGAGAGCGGTGGGGTGAAAATGCAATTCCTTAGCAGTAATAGAAATGGAGAAAACACAATGAATTTAGTCCGTTTCATTTCCGTCCTATTCATCTCTGCTCTATCCGTCAGTGTCGTGGCTCAACAGAAAGGCAAAGGCGGCCCGCAACT
>CAZUAH010001233.1:0-1790 GCA_964617665.1 uncultured Pirellulaceae bacterium | reverse complement strand
TTTTTGTTGTTTTTGCTTTCCCGTTTTTAACCCACAACCACCTCGTGGTTTTATTCTAACCCCACGGCAAAGAGAATTCCCGCCACTCGCCCTAGATGTTCATGTCTGCGAGGTGGGTGCCAGAAGGTTGGGATTGAGGCCATGTTTTGCCGATTTGGGCATTGTGGCTAAAGCCCACATCACGTGAGATCTCGCTACAGGGTTCCTATCGACGGCTCGTGCCGCAATCGACGGCCTTGGAAGGCCATCGTACACAATCTCGGGACGCGCTCTGAGAGTAGACTTGCCATTCAGCACATGTCCATAATAGTACCTCAGAATCGTATGGACTTCGACACTGGAGGAGCACAATGCGAAGCAACTGCTTGTATTTCACCGGCAACGGCGTGCCGCTGCGGCAACACTGGGTTTCCGTCGAGGATGAACTCCGCTACGTGCTCATCTTTTTCCAGTTGGGTATCCGCATGATGCACCTGACCTACCAGCGTCGCAACATGATTGGCGACGGGTGTGGTGAGAAAAGCGACGCGGGCCTGAGCGACTTCGGCCGTGCCGCGATCGCTGAAATGAACCGCGTGGGAGTAATCGTTGACGTAGCACACTGCGGCTAGAAAACCAGCCTGGAGGCGGCCAAGACATCCCAGCGTCCCATGGTGGCCAGCCATACGGCCTGCGTTGCACTGCACAACCACTACCGCAACAAGCCCGACGACGTTATCCATGCGATTGCCGATACAGGCGGTGCGGTGGGCATCGTCGCGCAGGGCGGTTACCTGGGCGGCAGGTGCAACATTTGCTCCTTCCTGGACCATATCGACTACGTGGCCAAGAAGTACGACGTCGATCACGTGAGCATCGGCACGGATGTCGCCTACAAGTCGCGAAATGCACAAGCAGAGGAAGAGAAGATCCTCGAACATCCCAAGTATCGCGAGGACTTCCGCTCGCTCTGGCCGCCGAACACTTCTGTCACCAAGCCTCCTCGGCCCAAGAGACCCAAGACACCCAAACGCACCGGACCGCCGATGCGGTCGTTGGCCTGGACCAACTGGCCCATGTTCACGGTTGGCTTGATCCAACGCGGCTACTCGGATGATGACATCCGAAAGATTATCGGCGGCAACATGCTGCGCGTGGCAAGCGCCGCCCTGAAGCCGTAGGATAGGCACCAGTATTGCGGCAAGAAAATCGCGAGTCTTCGGTCTTCCGTGTTGAGGTGATTCTCAGTTTCTGCGGTGATCTGATCAGGTTGCTCTTACTGTGGCAATCGCGAGCACCACGAGTATCAGCTCTACCTGGCGATCGAGGACATCGATCACACAAAGACGAAGGCCAGGAGTCCGCAGACCAACGGCATCTGCGAACGCTTTCACAAGACCATTCTGGAGGAGTTCTACCAAATAGCATTTCGCAAAAAGATCTACTCCAGCATCGAGGAGTTGCAAGCCTATCTCGATCAGTGGATTCGCTATTACAACGAAGAACGAACACACAGCGGACGGTACTGTTACGGTAAGACGCCGAGCGAGACTTCTCGGCAATCAATCAGCACTGCAAAAGAGAAAATGATCGGCAGAAACACACGAGACTTAACCTTGCAGACAGCATCGTAATTTGGGTTGTTCCTGTCAGATCAAATACTGGCTACTACAAGTCATCTAAGCAGCCATCAATCCCCAGAACAGCATCACGCTAGTTGCTTTTGACTTCATAGGCCGACTTCATTCTCCATGCAGTAATATGGTCGAAAGTGGTTCCCTGGGTCTCGGAGAAGAGCGCGACACCTTCCC
>CAZUAH010001232.1:0-1791 GCA_964617665.1 uncultured Pirellulaceae bacterium | reverse complement strand
AATCCGCCTTGAAAGCTGAAAGGGCTAATTTGCAGCAAAAGATGGACGCTATTGACAAGCTGTTGGACTTGGGGTAACGCCTGCGACTAAAGACGGTCACTATGCTGCAATTCTCAATTAGGATCCTGCTTTTCGTCGTAGCGGGCGCAGCCCTGTTTGCGGCTGCGTTGGCTAATCCAAGCATGGCTATTGTGCGGGTCGCCGTGTCGGTCGCGCTCATTCTTCTGTTTTCCTGCACGTTGGCGGCTATCCTGAGTCGCTCACGCAGGCCGTTCTTTGTTGGCTCTGCGGTGGTGGGGTGGTCGTATTATATCGCCGCCGTTACCCCTCTGCTTCATTACAACAAGAGTGTCTTACTTACAGAGTGGGTGTTGGAGGAAAGTGCTGGTGCGCTTCACGAAGAGTTGGAGGGCACGCCGTCTCGGTACCTTTTTGAGCGGGGGATGCTAACGGAGGATGGCCCCGAAGGGAAGAAGTGTCGCTTTATGACAATAGGCCACGGCCTCTGGACAATCATCTTTGGGACTATCGGCGGTGTAGCTGGAAGCTGGATTGCCAAGAGTGAAGATAAAAAAGGCCCCGCCTGACTGAGGCGGGCTAGATTTGCGCCCGTGACACTGTGATGAAGAATGGCCCAGTGCAAACAAAGACCCCGATGGTATCACCTTTCGCCAAATCGGCTGATACTCGGATTGCTCGCAGTTGAAGGACTCCTGCTCCTCTTCGAGCAGTTCCAGTGGCTCGGCTTCAACGAAAGGAAGGGGTGGACGGTGCTAATCGCCGTCGTAGCTGTGTGCTTGGCCGCTATCGTGATGCTGCTCTGGCTCGCCGCTAGTCTTCTCTTTCGCTGGCGTTTTCAATTCAGCCTACGGTCACTTGTGGTGTTGGTCGTGACCGTCGCGATATCTTGTTGCTGGCTTGCCGTGAAAATGCGAGAGGCTGAACGCCAACGGCAAGCGGCAAAGGCGATAAGAGAGGCACACGGCTACGTGGGCTATGACTACAGAAACTACGGGACTGGACCTTCGGCACGGAAGTATGGACGGCTTGCCCCGGCATGGCTGATAGGACTGTTTGGTGTAGATTTTTTTTCAGATGTCAGATGCGTATCTCTCTGCGGGGCTGGCAATGATGTTTCCGGGGGGATTTCCAATGTCATGCCTAAGCTCAGGGGGCTGACGGAAATCAAGTCTCTGATACTTAGCAATACTCAGGTCACGGATGGTGACACGGTGCATCTCACCGGACTGACGAAGCTCGAAGATTTGAACCTCACCGCCACGCAAATTACGGACGTGGGCTTGGAGAATCTCACCCGAATGAAGAGGCTATACCTCCTCAGCCTCGATTACACGAACGTCACCGCCCAAGGCGTCGAGAGACTCTCCAACGCCCTGCCAAATTGCGAGATAATATGGTGGGACGAGGAAGCAGCCCAAGACCAGGGATGGAACGCAGGTAGAGCTTCGGATTGCCCTGCCTAAATGTCATGGGCGACGGGGGAGCCATTGACGAGCGATACAGCGTCATCAGGGATGTTTAGAACGTGCCTGAGATGGTGGCGGAGTTCGCCAACAGAGCGGCCAGCGATAGCCGCCTCATGGGAGCCACTGAACATGGCTGGCAATGTCCCCAAGCTGGCACTCTTCCTTTACAAAATGCTTTACAATCCCATTTCTTTACAAATTGCAGATTGCGTCAATTTTCGTAAGGCATTTCTGTTTAACGACTTAGGAAGTGGGCGATATTGGACTTGAACCAACGACTTCCGCCTTGTAAGGGCGGCGCTCT
>CAZUAH010001231.1:0-1796 GCA_964617665.1 uncultured Pirellulaceae bacterium | reverse complement strand
TACCGCTTCGAGGCGCGCCGGGGACAGCAACTAGTCATCGCCGCCAGTGCCCGGGAACTCATTCCGTACGTGGCCGACGCGGTTCCGGGCTGGTTTCAAGCCACCTTGGCGTTGTGCGACGCCAAGGGAAGACAGGTGGCTTACGAAGACGACTACCGATTCCATCCCGATCCCGTGCTGCTGTTCAAGGTTCCGGAGGACGGACAATACGTGGTCGAGATCAAGGACGCGATCTACCGCGGCCGCCCGGACTTCGTCTATCGCATTGCCCTGGGCGAGCTTCCTTACATCACCGGCGTTTTCCCGTTGGGAGGCCCGGCCGGGGCGGCGACCACCGTCAAGCTCTCCGGCTGGAACCTGCCGACCGACACGCTGACGATCGACGCCCAGGACATGACGCCGGGGTTCCACCCGCTTTCGGTGCGCAAGGGCGAGATGATCTCCAATACGATGCCGTTTTCCGTGGACACCCTACCGGAATGCCTCGAACGGGAGCCCAATGATTCGACGCAAGCCGCCCAGGCGGTCACGCTTTCGGGAATCGTCAACGGACGAATCGACCGGCCTGACGACTGGGACGTCTTCCGTTTCGAAGGCCGCGCCGGCCAGGAGATGATTGCCGAAGTTCGCGCCCGTCGGCTGGAATCGCCGTTGGACAGTGTCTTGGAGCTGTTCGACGCCGCCGGTGGCCGCCTGGCCTTCAACGACGACCATGAAGATAAGTTCGACCACCTGAGAACGCACCACGCCGATTCCCTGATCCGCTTCACCCTGCCGGCCGATGGGATCTATTACGTGCGTCTGGGCGACGCCCAATGCCACGGTGGCCCGGAGTACGCGTATCGCCTGCGGCTGAGCGAGCCGCGACCCGATTTCGAATTGCGGGTGACGCCCTCGTGTATCCACGGGATCGCCTGGCGGCTTAACCCCATCGCCGTGCACGTACTGCGCAAGGACGGGTTCAACGGCGAAATCGGCCTGCGTTTCAAAGGCGATCCCTTCGGGCTTGCGCTGAGCGGCGGCGTGGTGCCGGAAGGGCAGGACCAGATCCGCCTGACGCTGGCTATGGCACCGCTGTTGTCGGCGGACCCGATCCGCCTGTGCCTGGAAGGCCGGGCGCTCGTCGACGGGAAAGAAGTCGTGCGTCAGGCCGTCCCGGCCGAGGTGTGGACCCAGGCGTTCTTCTACAAGCACGTGGTGCCGGCCAACGATCTGACCCTCGTACCCCAAGACCGGGCCCGTTTTCGGGAAGAGGCCGCCCGCGCGGCCAAGGAAGACAAGCCGTTCCCGCCGCCTGCGGCACGCCGCTCGTTCCAAGCGCCGCTGGAAATCCTGAGCGAGCAACCGGTGAGGATTCCCGTCGGCGGAACTGTGGAAGTGCAAGTTCGCCTGGGCTGGAGTCGCAACGGTCAGATTCAGGTCGACCTGAGCGATCCGCCGGAGGGAATCACGGTTGACAGTGCTTCTTGGACCAAGCCTGGGCTAGCCCTCGTGCTGCGCGGCGACGCCGCCAAGGCGCAGCCGAAGCTGAAAGGCAACCTGATGGCCAATGCCTTCCTCCGAACCACGGTCACCGAAAAGGACGGCAAGACTCGCGAGGTCCGCAACTTCATCGGCCCGCTGCCGGCCCTGCCGTTCGAAGTCGTCAAGCCATAGCTCGCCACGCACCTGACCGACCTCGCATCCCACCTGAACCAACCCATAGACCGCGTGCGGTCAAAGTATTGCGTCGACGTGAAGACCTGCCACGACTCAATGTATTCGAGATTGTGCTGCTGGAGTATGATGGATAGCCG
>CAZUAH010001230.1:0-1803 GCA_964617665.1 uncultured Pirellulaceae bacterium | reverse complement strand
AAATCCGAGCCGCTACTTCATGGCCACGCGCTCGCAGAGTGCGCCGCCGGAGCGGTCAGACGGAACTCTGTCTTGTATGTCTGTTCGCGCACGTACCAGGGCGGCCTCCAGTGCCATGCATGAGGGAAATCATTCTGGTCGAGGCTGTAGAATCTCCGACCGACGCCCGTGAAGCTGCTGACAAGATAACCGTCGGTCGTACACACCATATCGCCGGAGCGCACGCCAAAGATATACCAGGAGTTGTGGTACACCTTCAGTGGGACTCCATCTCCGTCCCAATCCGTGGCGCCCCACTTGCCGACGAGGAACTTCTGCAGGACATCTTTGGGCTGGTTGAGCGAGGGGGGCCATACCTGTCTGATCAGTTTGCCGTTGTCGTTGAACAAGCGCAGGGTATCGAGGTGGACGCCCGATGACTGGTTCACATAGCAACCCCCGTTGGCTGCCGTGTAGTAGTTGTTGGTCCTGCTCCTTGGGCAGGCGTCCTTGTCCCAGATGATGAACTTGTCGAACTTCGCACTCATGCCGACGGTTACCACTGCTTTGTAGTCCGCTACGGGCAGCTTCTCCCCAGCGTCGTCTATTCCATCCCATACGATGCTCTGCGAAAGCGACTTCGGCTTCAGCGGCTTCGCCGCTGCCTTGAGCCCCACCATGCCGCTGGCGAGATGACGCACAACGTAGCCTTGAATGTCCACCACCCTCACTGTCACATCGCAGGGGCTGCCAAGCTCGAAGGAGATCGTCCAGTTTTCCCCCGTCTTCGTCGCCGTGGGTCCCGACACGATCGCTCGCGTATTCTCCGCGGCGAAGCACCGGTGACCAACACCGCCACCGCCAAGCACCATAGCGCCCACCAGGACGACTCGCATAGCTGTTCTCATCGCCTATTCTCCTCATGTGCGTCAAGGAGTGGCGTGCCCGCCGCTCTACCTCAGGCAATATGCTCCCGTGTCCCCATCTGGCACGCAAGCCCCAGAGTTGAGCTATATTCTCAGCAGAATGGAAACCCCAACGCAAGTGGCTAACTCACGTGGATGTGCGCACGCGCCCGCAACGGCACCAGTCAAACTGCGGAGGTCAGACCCAAGCACTTTTCGAGCAATCGGAAACTTCCTGGGTCTGTCAGACCCGAGCGACTTAGGACGGTAACCGGATCTGGCCGTCGGGACGGCTGCTGGCCCCTACAGAATGACATTCAACTATCCGTCTCCCAACTATCAGTCTCGTGGCCGGAGGGCTTCTATTTCCCGGACTCACGGTTTGAGTCGGTCACGGTACTCGTCCCCGGGCGGAGGTTCGTTGTGGATTTCCCAGAACAAGACGCGTTTGTCGCTTCGGTGTGTGCAAATGATCTCCTGCACGTAAGGCTTGAACTTATCGAGGTTGTTCGTGTCGATATCCCGCGACTGGGGCGGCTGTGCCCAGCGGCCGTTGTGGTAACCGGAAATTGGCTCGGTCATTCGCTGTTGTCCAGCTCTACGTACATTTCCACGTATCCACAGCGAGTGCAGGCGTAGGACTTGACGGGCCGTTCATCCGACTCCGCCTCGACTTCTGCGCTCATGTTTCCATTACTTCTTGGGCCGGGGACGAACCAATGACGCAAGCGTCGCCAGGTGTGTTTTGTTGTTACAACGCCTTCAGCCATCCGGCCCTCACACTTGGGGCAATTCAAACGGGAAATCCGGTCCGGTGCCTCAGTTGGGAAAGTGTACGGATTCGTGTTCATCGTCTTGGGTTTCACCCTCGGGGGCGCCAAACTTGCTCTTTCCTGGTTAACTGAGCTGGTTTTGTGAG
>CAZUAH010001229.1:0-1804 GCA_964617665.1 uncultured Pirellulaceae bacterium | reverse complement strand
CGATGAGTTCTTCGGCACTCTGTATGGAAACAGCAATTTTGTTCCGCCGTTCAACCGGTTCTCCAAAGACAAAAAAGGTCCTAATAAACTTGAGTCGGATATTCAGCGCAACGGAAAGGAAGTAGACGAGAAAGACTACCTGACCGATGCATTCAGCCGTGAAGCTGTCGCATTTATCGATAAATATCACGACAAACCGTTCTTCCTGTACCTGCCTTACACCGCGCCCCACGGGCCTCTGCAGGCTACCGAGAAGTACCTGAAGCGTTTTCCCGACATTGAGCACCCAAAACGCAAGATCTATGCAGCGATGGTGTCGTCATTGGATGACGGCGTGGGACAGATCATGGCCAAACTCAAAGAACGCAACCTCGAAGAGAACACGCTTGTCTTTTTCATCAGCGATAACGGTGGAACACGCAAAAGTAGCTACGGAGATAACGGCCCTTTGAAAAACTGGAAAGGTTCTCTTAACGAGGGTGGAATCCGTGTCCCATTTATTATGACGTGGAAGGGTACGCTGCCTGCCGGTGTGGTGAATGACAAGTCGGTTATTCAGCTGGATGCGACGGCCACTGCTGTGGCTCTGGCAGGAGGTGATATCAGCGATATGAATGGCGTAAACCTGATGCCCTACCTCCTTAAACAGAAGGATGGCGTTCCTCATGAGCAGCTTTTCTGGCGTATTATGAGTTGGAGGTACAAGAGCACCGGTGAACCTTATCAGAAGGCCACCCGGCGTGGTGATTGGAAGCTCGTTCTGACCGGGAAGGAGTGGGAACTGTACAACCTTAGAAACGATATTTCCGAGAGGAAGGACGTGGCTGCAGAGCATCCCGAACTTGTTCACGAACTTAGGGCGTCCTGGGACAAATGGGAAACAACGCTTCAACTCCCGCGGTTCCCAGCCGACTCGCCTACCTTCCCTTGGGAAGAACTAAGACAAAAGGCAAAGCAGTAGAAAGGGCCCATGATGCATTGGTTAGAGAAGCGACGTCTCCGGGGCTTTGCCCTGCTGCTGGGCCTCCTGTTGCGAAGCCATAGAGTGTTTCGAAGTCATATATGTGAGGAGGAAGGGGCCACGATGTCGAGAGCCATCCTTTGCCAGTTGATCCTCTGCGCCGCAGTCTCCACGGCCTCGGCGGCCACCTACTACGTCTCGCCCGCTGGGAACGACGGGAACTCGGGAGCTTCGGAAAGCGAGGCCCTTCGCGTGGTTCAGCATGCCGTCGACCAAATGAATTCCGGCGATACGCTGATCGTGATGGACGGCGTCTATGCAGGAGAACTGAAACTCAACTCGGGAATCACCCTCAAGGCCAAGAACCCCAGAAAGGCCGTCTTTAGCGGCGCCGAGCCCGTGAAGGCCCGCTTCGAGCAGCACTCGGGGAATATCTACAAGAGTAAGATTTCCGGAAGCCCCAAGCAACTCTTCTACAACGACCAGCCGATGACGTGGGCCCGTTGGCCGAACGCCACTTGGGCCGAGAATTGGGTCGCCGAAAAGAAGTGGGCCAAGGCGACGGACGGGACGGGGCCGGGGGTGTTGACTTCCCAGGCCTTCAAACGGATCGAAGACATGGACTTGGCCGGCGCCTATTGCTTTCTCCGTTACGGCAAGGGGAACAGTTGCTACAGCAGGCTTATCGAGTCGTTCGATGGGACGACGTTGAATTGGAATGACGACAAGTTCTATTCCAGCAGGTACACTGGAGAGGACGGCCGAAAAGGTTCGAAGGAGGCCATGAAGGATCCCAGTTTCGCCACGAGGTCGGCGAAGTTTGACATTCACCCGAGGAACTCG
>CAZUAH010001228.1:0-1806 GCA_964617665.1 uncultured Pirellulaceae bacterium | reverse complement strand
CAGGGACGCTCTTTCCTTTCAAGCTGCCCAGCCACACCTCGAGCAAGTCGAGCACAGTCCGCACGGGCTCATCGGCGGGCTCATCCTTGCCCGCGAACAGCTCACCGTTCGCCATCTTCGCGTTGACGATCCGCTTGGCCGTTTCCCTGTCGGCACGCCCGGTCCACACCGTTTCCTCTTTGCCGTTCACGTAGCAGACAGCGCGCCAATACCAGTGAGCGCACCGCTTCGAAGGGGGGCGGATTGGGCGGATGTGGACGCCATCCAGGTCGATTGCGCGGGGCTTGCGGGGCTTACTCATTGCGGCCTCCGGGTACCGAACAGATAGGCAAGTAGAAGGTTCCTTCTTCCTGTTTCTGCCAGCCAATCAGTTTGCCGCGGACACTGGTGCAACAGCGCGCAGCAATTCGCTCCTGCTCGGTAGGCTCCGCAGCCATTGTTTCGATCTGCGCTTCGGCCCGTACAGTCTCGTTCTCCAGCCATTGCCGGTATCGCTCGGCCCTCTCATGCCCGTATTTAGCCTCGATTCGGTGCGCGTAGGCCTTCTCTCTCGGAAGGTCCTCGAGCCAGCGGTCGTATGACTCGCGGACGTCTGTCACGGTGACCCCCGACCAAAGGCACGATTCACCACTCGGATCAAGGTCGGGAACGACCACCGTACTGACGATAGAGGAATCTGTCGGGTTGCATGCCGTGAGCAGCACCGCAACTGCAGGAACGAAGTGACGCCTGCGCGTCATCACTGCTCTCCTGCTCTTTGGCCGTCGATCAACTCCCTCTCAAGGTCTGCCAGCCCTCGCACCAGCGCCAGCCGGATCACCGCGGTTCGGGTGAGGCGCCCATAGGCGATGAGATCGCGCCGCTTGTCCAGGTAGGGGCGCAGGGCTTCGGCTCTGTCCAGCAGGTCAGGGGGTAGCTTCACGGGTGCGTAGGCTTTCGCCATTTCGTCCTCCAGGTGTTCAGTTAGGCGGTCTGTCATCACGCCGTCAGCGCAGGCCAGTTCGGCCAGTCGGTCGAGGTTCGCGCGGATTCGTCGGTCACGATTGGAATCAGGGTCGCTCACGCTGCCTCCCGCTTCACGATGCGGGCTACGGTGGTGGCGTGCCACCGCTTGCCCCGGGCAGGAACGCCCGCTTGGTTGAGGTGAGCAGCGATGGCCCGCAGCGACACGCCGTCAGCCCGAAGGGCCTTGATCAGCTCGAGGGCTTCAACCTCGAAGGGCTCGGGCTCGAGGTGGATACCGTCAGCAGCCAGCCGCGAACCGAAGGGGGCAGCGCCGCCGGTCTTTTCGCCGTTCGCCCGCTTGTGAGCGAGGGCGGCAGAAGTACGCTCACCGATGGCCTCGCGTTCCCACTGACTCACGGAGGCGAGCACGTTCAGTACCAGGCGGCCCCCAGCGGTGCGGGTGTCTACCTGCTCACTCACGGAGAGCAGCGCCCAGCCGCCAGCCTGGAAGCGGTCCACCAGCTCCCCCAGGTCGCGCACGGAGCGGGTGAGCCGGTCCAGCTTCACCACCAGCAGCGCGTCAGCTTCGCCGGCCTCGAGCATGGACAGGGCGCGAGACAGCGCAGGGCGCCCGCTGAGGCTCTTTGCGCTGGCGCCCGCGTCCACTTCCACCGCCACCAGCTCGAGGTCATACAGGCTGGCGTAGGCTTCCACCTTCGCCCGCTGGGCGTCCAGGCTGACACCGTGATCCGCTTGCTTGTCCGTGCTGACACGGAGGTAAGCGACGGTGCGGGTGGTGGCGGGCTGGGAGTCGTTGCGGCGGGCCATGGGTTCCTCCTGACACCTTCAGTATTACCTAAA
>CAZUAH010001227.1:0-1807 GCA_964617665.1 uncultured Pirellulaceae bacterium | reverse complement strand
CGTCTACGGCTACGGACAGTTCCCGGAGTACAGCAAGTGGAGCACGCCGTTGCGGTACTCGCTGTTTTCTATGAACAAGAAGCCCAAGAGCTACCAGCCCGGCACCCCGGATGAGGAACTGCGCAAGACCAGGCCGAACTGGAGGAACTACCGGACGCTGCGGTGCCCCAAAGTGGAGTTTGATTTTCAGTGGAGACTCCGGCCGCCGGTCCGGGCGAAGGCGATTGTCAAGACCGCAGACACGCTGTTTGTCTCCGGTCCGGAAGACCTGATCGACGAAGAGTTGGTCTTTGGCAACACACGGTCGACGTTAAATCGGAAGCTGCTCGAAAAGCAGAACAAAGCGTTATTGTCACCGAAGGGTGGAAAGCTGATGGCCGTGTCCGTGGTCAACGGCGGGGTCGTCCAAACGATCGATCTGGAATCGGGGCCAGTCTGGGACGGTATGGCGGCGGCCTACGGCAATCTGTTTATCTGCTGCCGGGACGGGTCGGTCGTCGCGTTTGGGGCTGGGAGAGAGTAGCATAATTCAGCAGTTGGCACACCATGGAGATAACATGTCTATGACCGCACGGCTGCTGCTACTCACTTGTGCTTTGCTGATGACCGCGACTCGAGCATCGTCCGCCGATCGACCGAATGTTCTATTGATCGCCGTGGATGATCTGAATGATTGGGTGAGTTGCATGGGAGGTCACCCACAGGCGAAGACGCCCAATATCGACCGGCTTGCGTCTCGGGGCATACTCTTCACCAATGCCCACTGTCAAGGCACCATGTGCAATCCATCGAGGATCAGCATTCTGTGGGGCATGCGTCCTTCTTCCACAGGGTTCTACGATAACCATTACCCCGTGGGCCGCGAGCCGTCGTTCCTTGCGCGCCATGTCAGTCTTCCTCGCCATTTCGAAGCATGCGGATACAAAACGCTGACCACGGGCAAGATCTTTCACGGCGGGACCCCAAGACAGTCGCAGGTTGTGGGGCCGCGTCCAGGGCAGTGGCGGAAGAACCACGACCGGCCCGTACATGAGAAGCCCGCCGGGTGGCATGCCATTTGGGATTTCGGCCCCCAACATTACGACGAGACGGAGTTCGTCGATCATATCGTCGCCAGTTGGGCGATCCAGCAGCTTGAGACCCGGCATGAGAAGCCGTTCCTTCTTTCCGTGGGCTTCTATCGTCCCCACGTACCGTTCTTTCCACCGATACGCGTATATGACACGCTCGATAGCGCGCAACTACCACGGGTAATCGAGAATGACTGGGACGACATTCCCGACGCCGCGCGCATGCTGACGTTGAGCAATCCAAAGATTCCAACACACGCCTGGATGACCGGACAGAACCGGTGGCAACTGGCAGTGCACGCTTACCTCGCGTGCGTCCGGTGGACGGACGAGCAGATCGGGCGTGTGCTGGAGGCGTTGGACGATGGCCCCCACGCCAAGAATACAATCGTCGTCCTATTCGCCGACCACGGCTATCACCTTGGTGAGAAACAACGCTGGTCGAAATTCTCTCTCTGGGAACGCACGACGCACGTCCCCTTCATCATCAGTGTGCCGGGCGGCATGAAGGGCAAATCGGCGAAACCGGTCGAGCTATTGAGTATCTACCCGACGCTGATCGACCTGTGCGGCTTGCGTCCGAATGGAAAGCTCGAAGGAGTCAGCCTGCGTCCGCTGCTTGAATCGCCGGACGCCCCATGGGAGCATGTAGCGATCTCGACGCTGGGGCAGAACAACCACGCCATCCGCGACGAGCGATGGCGATACGTCCGCTACGCGGATGGAAGCGAAGAACT
>CAZUAH010001226.1:0-1810 GCA_964617665.1 uncultured Pirellulaceae bacterium | reverse complement strand
ATCGTGGTCACGCCGGCCGTGACTTGGCAGGAAGGCACCGATGGTGGTTCGATCGACGTGACTGTAACCGGGGGCTCCGGCTATCTGAGCGGCTGGATCGACTGGAATGACGATGACGACTTTGGCGACGATGGCGAACATGTGTTGAATGTTCTCAGTCTGGCTGCAGGCACGCACACCGTAGCTTTTGACATCCCGGCGGGTGCCGTTCCCTCCAGCGCCACGTACGAGCGATTTGCCCGATTTCGCGTGACGCCCACCGATACGCCGCCCACCATCCAGGGCTTGGTAAGCAACGGCGAGGTGGAAGACCACGAGTTGGAGTTCACGGGTCTGGTTCCCGAGGTAACCGTGTCCGTCGCGCCCGCCAGCATGAACGAGGATGATTCGGGTACGTTGGACTTCACCTTCACCCGCACCGGGACGACCAACGATCCACTGACGGTCAACTTCAGCACCGGCGGCACCGCGACCACGGCCGATAGCGACTACACAGCCACGGCTGCGGGCAGCATTACGATTCCGAACGGCGCCGCTTCCGCCGTGGTTCAGATTGATCCCACCCCGGACGCGAAAGTCGAACTCGACGAAACCGTCCAACTGACCGTCGCCTCCGGGGCCGGCTACACGGTGGGCACTCCCGCCTTGGCCAGCGGAACGATCGAAAACGACGACTCCGCCACGGTGTCGATCGACAACGTGTCGCAGGTCGAAACGGACAGCGGGCAGACGGCGTTCGAGTTCACGGTCACGCTGTCGGAGCAGGTCGACACGACGGTCAGCCTCGAAGCCGATACGGCCGACGGCACGGCCACCACGGGCGACCTCGATTATGTCGCGTTGGTCGACCACCCGGTCAGCTTCGCACCGACCGCCGTACCCGGGGTCCAGCCCCGGACGGTCACCGTCCAGGTCAACGGCGACGACAAGGTGGAACCTGACGAGGCGTTCGACGTGTTGTTATCGAACGTCTCGGTCGGCGGCCGCGACGTGACAATCAGCGATGCCACAGGCCAAGGCACGATTAAAAACGACGACTATGCCCCGGTCGCCGATGCGGGCGGCCCGTACACGATCGGCGAGGGCGATTCGCTGAACCTGGATGCCTCCGCCACCACGGACGTCGATTCCACCACAATCACCTACCGCTGGGATGTGGACGGCGATGGCGAATACGACGAGAACGTCACGGGCGCGCAGCCTTCACTCACTTGGGCCGATCTCGTTGCCCTGGGTATCAACGACGGCCCCGACGGCCCACGCAACGTGACCGTCGAAGCCAGCGACGGCACCAACACCCACACGGCCACGACCACGTTGACCGTTGATAACGTGGCGCCCACGGCAAGCCTGACCGGTCCGGCTACCGGCGCGCCGGCCCAGCCGTACACGTTCACCTATTCCGCCAGTGATCCTTCAACGGTCGATGAGGCCGCCGGGTTCGATTACGAGATTGATTGGGACGATTCTTCGGCCAACTTCGCTGCCAGCGGCACCCCGACCGGCGGCAGTACGACTCACTTCTTCGCCGACTTTGGCACGTACGACGTCGGACTGACCGCCGAAGACAAAGACAATGGCGTCGGTCCGGACACGCTGACCGTCGCCCTGCCCCAGACCGCCAGCGCGACGATCAATGCCGACGTCTTCTCCGCCAACGTGGACAACGACATCCGGATCGTCCGCAGTGGCGACAACGTGGTCGTGACAGTTGACGGTGTAACGGTCCTCGATACGCTCATGGCACCGCTGACTGACGGCCTGATCATCAACGGCCAGACGGGCGATGACTCGCTGATCGTCGACTTTG
>CAZUAH010001225.1:0-1816 GCA_964617665.1 uncultured Pirellulaceae bacterium | reverse complement strand
AGTCATCTCCGTTAGCCACGCCCGTCTCGATTTCGCGGAGCAGGAAGGAGTCTTCGGCCTTGACAAATACGATCTTCTGGCGACCGTCCTCCAGAACGGCAGACTTGGGAACGACCAGCGTTTCGGTGTTCCCATTCATCAGGATATCCACATCGGCGAACATTCCCGACTTGAGCTTCGCTTCTTCGTTATTCACCTCTGCTCGGACAGTGATCGTTCGTGTTTCCTCATCAACCTCATCTCCGATGTAACTGACCTTGCCATGGAACACTTCATCCGGATGAGCAGGGACTTTGATTTCAACGCTCTGCCCGATCTTGACTTTCGAGATGTCCCTTTCGTAGACCTGCGCATCGACCCACAGCAAGGTCGGGTCGATGATCTTCATGATCTCCGTTTCTTCATCGATCAGGTCGCCAAGAATCGCGTTGATCTCCACGATTTTGCCGGCGATCGGAGCATACAAGGTGATGGCCGCGTGGGGTTGGTGCGTCTCGACGATTTCCTTCACCTGTTCTTCGGTAAACCCAAAAGTGTGCAGCCGCTTCTCCGCCGCTTCGTGATTCGCCTGGGCAATCTTGTATTCCGCCTCCGCAGCCCGTAAGTCCTTTTCGATCCCGACTTCGTTTTCAAATAGTTCCTTCTCTCTTTCGTAGTTCTGTTTCGCCAGTTCCAGATCCGCGATGGCTTTGAAGAAATCGGATTTTGCGGTACCGACCTCCTGGCTTTCCAGGGTCACCAGTTTCCGGCCGTTGTCGACCCACTCGCCAAGCTTCACGTGAACCTCGGAAACACGAGCGGAAAAGGCATGGCCGACAATCGCGGTTTGCGGTCTTGGCGCCAGGACCTTGCCCATCGCTTCCAGCACAGACTTGGTTTCCTTGGATCTCACCACATCCACTTCGATTCCACCCATTTCGCGACTCGCTTCCGACAGACGAACCTCCTTCTTCGCGTCGGGGGAATCGGCAGGATCGTGGCTCACCTCAACCGGATCCTCGTTTTCGTTGGACGCAATTGGCGTGTCGCCTTGTCCGCATTGAATTGAAGTCATCGAAAGAAGGGCTAACAAACACATTGCCTGTTTCATGATGCGCCTCGTTAGTTGTCCGTTAGGAAGGGGTGTGCGGAAATCGATGGCAAACTGAAGCAAACTCTAGCCTGAGCATTTCGAACAGCGCATGCAGCCAATGACAGATGCATCGAGGCAGTGCGCGCTGGTGGTCGCACCGTCAAACGGAGATGATCAGGCGAGCGGCGGCGCTCGAGCCTGAATCGCACCGGCAGTCTCGACGGGGACGTCGCGAAGAACGACTACCGGAAGCTCACTCTGCAGTCGAGCGGCAATGCCAACGGCAATGGGGGAGGGCGGTGTGAAGTGCTTGCCCAGCTTGGAGCAAATCGTGCACGCTTCTTCGCCTTGGATGGGAGGCGCCGGCTTGCCCGGAACTGTTACTCCGGGACCGTCGTGGTCGTTCGTCGGGCTCGAGTTGTCGGAACTGAAGCACCCAACCCAGAGAACGACACCCCCTACCTCAGTTCCATGTCCGCAGCCGGGCAGCAAGTGCAGACCTTCGCCCATGCCAGCCACCAAAGCGAGCAAGGCGGCGAGAGACCAAACAACGAAGCGTTTCAAACGCGGATATCTCACGGGCTACTTGGATTGAGAAAACGCAGTTGGAGAGGGAGTGAGATTCTTTCTCAACTTAGCATTCGGATATACTAACACGCCTATCCTGAGGGTCAAGTTCCTAAAGTTCGATCCATCCCAAGTATGCCCAGTAGCGGTACATCCAGGGGTGCGACCACGGATTCA
>CAZUAH010001224.1:0-1824 GCA_964617665.1 uncultured Pirellulaceae bacterium | reverse complement strand
CATCGACTATCCAAAAACCCTTGAAAACAAACAACTTAAAAACCGCACGACCTCCCAGGTGGTGTGGGGGCCGGGACGGGCAACCGTCCCGGCTACCCGATTTATGAGCCCTCATTGGGAAGCCAGCCAATTGATCAAACAAACTCTCGCAACTCCGACGAGATCTTTGTGCAAGAAGGATTCTTCCCACTTTACAGTCGCATCCTCCGTTTTACTTCGATCCATCCAGTGCAAATCAGCAAGCATAAGCCCCCCTTCGTGCAGTAACTTCGAACGGAGAGAATACAAGCGGCTGACGAACCTCTTTGCTGACGCGCTTTCTTTCCCACGATACGCGTGAGCGATTATGAATTCCCGAAATCTAGCATTAAGCCGATACTTCGGCTGCCCACATGATTCACATCGAACTGATTTTGGCGCATTGTAGGACATTAGGGTTTCGATCGCGGATACAACCGAGGCAAATGAAAGACTCGTGTGCGATCCACGTAATTCGATACCAGTGTAAAACAAATAGCTAGCTCTTCGAAAACTCCGATATGCGTCATCTGAAAGCGCGTAGTATTTGTCGATGATGGCTTCAGCGTAATCGGGTAGAACAATCTCTTCAATATTGTGGTCATCCAGCGCTTTGTCTTGATACCATCGAATCTGACCTCTGGCCACCGGACGACATTTTCTTTTTGAAAGCCGACGTATTGGTCGTGTGGACTTGATGCAGCCAAAGAAAAAGTACTGGGTTACGACGGATAGCAGATGGTGCAACTCCACTATCTGCCTTGTAAGCTGATCGCTCCCGTATGGATAGCCATACCTGAAGTAGTGCTCCCCATGATGCTGGTATGACAACTCAAGACTCAGTGGGAAATATTCTCGGCCGTCCCTGATCGTCTTGCGTTTCGATGGATAGATTTGGAAGATATCGCCGTAACGAAAGACGCCATTAAGCGGCTTGGTCGAATAGACGGTTGCTCGTTCGTGAATGGTCTCCATCGTACCGCCAATGTTCTCTGCTCATAACGTCACGGATCACGCGGGGGCGGGACGCGTGATCGTCCACTCAAATCCACTCGCAAGCCCGCCTCGCGTGCATCCGATTGGGGCGCCTGGCATGGCGTTTTACTTGTGGGGTGCAAGTCCCTGTACGAGAACGAAGGTCTTAAGGAAGGCAGTATACCAACTGTGACTCCGATCGACAAAGTACTAGGTGAGGGCAACTGCGGTTCGGGTGACCGGCCGTGGGGAGGAAGCCTGCGAATGCGTTCGTTAAGCCGACATCCGATTCGTCGTCGGCCGCATTCTCGCCAAAGCTGCGAGGTTACGGACAGAAACTCGACACAAGGCCGGTGGGGATCGGCGAGTGAGCCAACCCTCACGAAGCCGTCTTCGTTCGTCCGCATTGGTAAATCGAGAGCTTGTGCGGCGAAGGTGGAACGTCTTACCCAGGGAGGGCTGCAGCCCAGGTCCGGGAGTAGGCCTTGTGCCGAAAGCCGGAGCCGAGTTGTGTAAACAGCTCGGCGGCTGCAGCAGTCAGCAGAGGCCATAGTACTGCTTCGTCGCACTCCACCGACGACAGGGGGCCGAACCGTGAAGAACAAGGAGGAGCTACCAGCGCACTCGGATCGAGGAGATTACTCCGACCGGAGTCGACCGATCCGGCGCGTGTTGATCAGCCAGCCTTGGGCATGCCTCCGAGAGGAGGCTCAGGAGCCGACCTTAGGCGGTGTGGGGGCCGGGGCGGGCAACCGTCCCGGCTACCCGATTTCTGGCTTCCCTATGGCAAAGTCTCAAACCCCAACCAATGCTTGACCGCTGATTCGACGT
>CAZUAH010001223.1:0-1825 GCA_964617665.1 uncultured Pirellulaceae bacterium | reverse complement strand
GGATAACGCGCGGGTCGCCCATGGTCTGGGCCGCGTCGCACATGGTTTCACCGCCACCGAGCGAGATCATACCGCCGTGCAATTGCCCATGCGTCCATTCGTGATACATCCCCCACCAGTTGCCGTCGGGCGAGGTCATGCCGCCATAGCTGCCGCCATTGCCGCGACCGAGGATCTCGACACCGTTCTTCTTGGTGCCGCCAATCTGAATCTTGTATTTGTATTTAACCAAGTTGGGTTTTTCCCAATAAGGCATCAGGTGACCGGCGTACTCCAGATACGCCCACCAGTCCTCCCAGCCGCGCATGATCATCATCCGATTGCGGGCGGCCCGCTGTCGGTCGTCGTCGATGAGCCACCGCGAACCGATGGCATCTTTGGGATCCTCCGATCCGAGTGTGGCCACGAAATGGTCGGTCTCGATCCGGGCCGTGCCGGGCTCGTAGAGTTCGCCGGGCGGAAACTCGCTGGCGTGGCGAGGATTGACGGCCCATTGAATTCCCTCTTCAAAGGTAAAGTGGCGCAGCCGCTTTATCTCTTTCTCGTAGAGACTGCAAAGATAACGCTCGTCGGCCTCCACAAACGAGCCGGACGTGAAGCACCGCTTGCGGCCGTCTTCCAGACGCAACACGGCCGCAGGACAATAGTAATCCGGCGCGGAGGTCTCGCCCTTTCGCTTCCAAGGATTTCCGATGCCCATCCCCAGACCACGGAAGCCGATCAGGTGCGCGTTGAACTGCTTCACGCCACGCAATGTACGTGGCCACCACTTGCGTTGCTTGGGGTCCGGCGACGTGAGGGACGCCGGATTGATCGTCCAGGTCCGCAGGGGCACGCCCTCGGGGATTGGGACCACATCGACGCCCTGCTTCGGCCACCATTGGACCGTTCTCCGGTGATAACCGGAAGCCGCGCCTCCCTGGGCGTCCTCGACCTTGTCCAGGCTGACGTCCGTTCTCCGCACGCCGGGAAACCGTGCATTGCGAAAGTAGTCGTACGATTCGGCGGACGCATTGGCGACAGGCGTCAACACGATAAGCAACGCGTAGCATCGAGAAAAGGGCGTCATTCGCATGGGTGCTCCAAAGGGGTTCGTTGTGGTGTCCTTTTGGAGGGAATGATGGCGCGTCAATCTGACTCGCATGCTCCAATTTCGGTCTCCGGATAGTGTACCACGGCGTCTCCAGCAGCCGCCAGCGGTGCCCAAAACGTCGACTGGCGTTTCCCTCCGTGTCGGCTATCTTGTGAGCCAGTTCTTGATCTGTTTTGTTACGAACCCAGCCGCTCGGTCATCTCGGAATGTCCCATGGCAAGTCGAGGTCGGCTGTCAATCATTGGACTCTACTTCCGGGTCGGTTACATAGACGTACCTGGTATATGGGCTGGAAACGTAGGTACGATATTCCCGACCTTTGTATTTGAGCGTCTTTCCATGATTGCTGAAGAAGTCGATGCGCGACGCCTCTTCCTTCAGCTCGATCACGGCGGTCCAGTCGTTGCCGCTGCGCGTCATGTTTTTCCACTGATCGTCCGGAAATTTCTCCCTCAAGTACGCCTTGCTGCCGTCAGGTCCTCGATCATACATCCACCAGATCCGACCGCTATCTTCGCCCGAGTTCGGTTTGAATTTGACGGTCACCGTCAGTCGGCCGTTCGTGATTGCATAAGTAACCGCCGGTGATTCGAGTATCTCATCTGCGCCGTCAAAGAAATGCTGCAGCAGGAACGCGGCCTTGTTGGCCTCGTCCTTTTCGGAATGCGGGTGAGGCGCGCTGCCATGACCGCTGTTGGCACGAAGGTAGATGGGGATTTGCGGGTAGTGTTC
>CAZUAH010001222.1:0-1830 GCA_964617665.1 uncultured Pirellulaceae bacterium | reverse complement strand
CCCAATCTATCCGTCTCCTCCCTGAGCCGGATAGATTGCAATACGTTTTTTTTATTTGCAGAACGCGCAGCGTTTGTCGTCGCGGGGCACGCAGATTCCGGTACTTCGCCATTACTCCGTGGGAGCAGAATCGCACTGTAGGTGGGTACAATGAAAACAAAGAACGTCTTTCTTCTGGTATTGACGTTGGTCGTAGGCGTAAACCCGGTCTACAGCCAAGGACCTACGGGGCGCGAGATTCCGGCGCTCAAGCCTATCGACGACATGATGGTGGAATTCGTTCGCGAAAACGAGGTGCCAGGCGCGGCTCTGGCGGTTACCAGAGACAGTCGGTTGGTCTACGCTCGCGGTTTCGGCTGGGCGGATCGCGACGCGCGCAAGCCGGTCCAACCCGACTCGTTGTTCCGGATAGCAAGTATCTCCAAACCGATAACGGCCGTTGCCGTGCTTCAGTTGATTGAGAGCCGTAAGCTCAATCTGGACGACAAGGTCTTTGGCCTACTGGAATTCACGCCGCACGTTATGGCCGGTTCAGAGCCTGATCCGCGTCTTGCCGACATCACCGTAAGGCACTTGCTGCAGCATTCAGGCGGATGGGACAGAGAACAAGGCTTCAAGCCCACGAGTGTGGGAGGAACCACCAAGATAGCCGCCGCTCTCGGAGTGGCTCCACCTGCTCGACCCGACGACATTATACGGTACATGGCTGGCCTGCCCCTGAACTTCGACCCAGGTAGTCGAAAGTCCTATTCGAATTTCGGCTATCTTGTTCTTGGCCGCGTGATCGAACGCGTCTCCGGTCGCTCGTACGAGGACTACGTGAAGACTCGCGTGTTGGCTCGGCTGGGGATCAAGGACATGCGAATTGGCGCAACGTCGCGCGAAGAGCGAGCGCCGAAGGAGGTCATCTACTACGACGAACGCGGCAGGACAACGGTTGCGCTATTCGGGCCAAGACAGGGAGAAACAGTAGCCCTTCCTTATGTCCGTTCCATTGAGGTTATGGATGCTCTTGGTGGTTGGATCGGGTCCGCAATCGACTTGGTCCGATTCGCATCTGCGTTCGACGATCCTCGCCGATGCAAGATCTTGGGAGAACAGGCGATCGAGTTCATGTTCAGGCGGCCGGCCGGGGCCCTTGGGCTAGACGCCAACAGAGAGCCTGCCGCGCACTATTACGCCTGCGGTTGGAATGTGCGACCAAAAGGGGGCGGAGCAAACACCTGGCACACGGGCGCCCAGGCAGGTACATCTACTCTGCTGGTCCGCCGGTACGACGGTTTCAATTGGGCGGTTCTGTTCAACACCGTTGCCAATCAAGACGGCGAAGATTTGCCGGGTCTGATCGACGCAAAAATACACAAAGCCGTCAATGCCGTCAGGGATTGGCCCAAAGTGAACTTCTTCCTCATGTATCGTTAGGCTCACTCGCGACTGCATGACGCCGGGCATCTGGGCATGAATATGAGCCCATCAATCCCGTGAATCTTGTAACGCGGGTATAATGTATACTACGAGTCATACAGATCACTGTGCAAATAACAAAATCGGGATAGGGGCCCGGATTACTCCGGGGCCCCTCCCACACCACCGCAAGCGGGGGCCGCACCAGGCGGTTCCGCGAAGCGGAGCAAGCTCGGCTCCTGAGTCCCGTGTCAGAGACAGGCTCAAGGCTGGCTGATCAATACGCGCCGGATCGGTCGACTCCGGTCGGAGCAATTTCCTCGATCCGAGTGCATTGGTAGCTCCTCCTTGTTCTTCACGGTTCGGCCCTTCCTGTCGTCGGTGGAGTGCGACGAAGCAGTACTATGGCCTCTGCTGACTGCTGCA
>CAZUAH010001221.1:0-1834 GCA_964617665.1 uncultured Pirellulaceae bacterium | reverse complement strand
TTGCCGAAGGAACCGAAGACGCAGATGTCATCGTTTACGGCGGCACTCCCGGCGGTCTCGCTTCGACCATTGCCGCCGCCCGACTCGGTAGCCGGGTGATCCTCGTGGAACCGAATCTCCACATCGGCGGCATGACGACCAGTGGGCTTGGCAAAAGCGACATCGAAAACCGCGCCATGATCGGCGGAATCTTCCGCGAATTCGTGGAAGCACAGCTTCAGTACTACCTCGATGCCTACGGTCCCGAACACGAGAACATCAAACTCTGTCGCGACGGTTACTACGCCGAGCCTTCGGTTTCCGAAGCCGTTTTCGAGGACATCCTGGCTGCGGAGCGCGAGCGCATCACCGTGCTGAAAGACTGGCGTCTCGCCGAGGCTCACACATCCGACGACACGCTGAAATCGATCACGATCCTGCGAAAGAAGAGCGGCTCATCCCGCCGGATCCGCGGAAAGATCTTCATCGACGCCACGTACGAAGGCGACCTCTACGCCGCCGCCGGAGCCGAATACCGACTCGGTCGCGAATCGCGTAACGAATTCGATGAACCGCACGCCGGAGTGGTCTATTTCGATTACCAGGAAAAGAAGTTTCTCCCCGGCACGACCGGTGAAGCCAGCAAAGACCTGCCCGCTTTCACCTATCGACTCTGCCTGACCAAAGACCCAAAGAACAGCCACAAGCTCAGCGAACCGCCTCCGAGTTACGACCGTTCTGTTTATCTCGGCTACTTCGACGATCTCAAAGCCGGGCGTCTCTCCGGTCCCAAAGTTCTCAAGCCGGGCCGGGGCTACAATCCCCTGCATTTCGACACCCTGGTCCGCGCCCTTTCGGTCACTGATATTCCGAATAACAGAACCGACGTAAACATGAATCCCCGCCCGCTCGGTTTCCCGTTTACCGAGGAGAATCGCGGCTACATCGAAGGCGACGAAGCCACCCGGGATGAAATCCGCGAGCGAATCCGCAATCTGACCCTCGGCCTCATCTGGTTTCTCCAGAACGATCCTGAAGTCCCCACAGAACACCGAAAGCTCGCCAACGAATTGCAGTTTCCAAAGGATGAATTCACTGACGACGAAGAGCATTTTCCTTTCCAGCTCTATGTGCGCGAAGGACGGCGTCTCATTGGCGAGATCACGCTGACCGAACATCACATCACCGGCAAAGGTGAAGCGATCACGCATCATCCCGATACCATCGCCATCGGCGAGTTTCCGATCGACAGTTTCCCGTGTCGCAAACGCCAGCCCGGCGACACGATTGTGCTGGAGGGCTACCTCGGCATGCTGGATCACATCACCCGGCCCTATGAAATCCCCTACCGCGTCATGATCCCGAAGAAGATCGACGGTATCATCGTTCCCGTCGCTGCCAGCACCACTCACGTCGCCTTTTGCAGCATCCGCATGGAACCAACCTGGATGGCCCTCGGCCAGGCTGCCGGAACCGCCGCTCATCTCGCTATCGAAGAAAAACTCCAGCCGCGGGATGTCCCAATCGACCGGCTTCAGATGAACCTCCGCAAGAACGGTCAGGTCCTCAGCCACGACGACTCGCCCTGATATCGGAAACCGGTCCCCGACGGGCGCACGCTCCTCGCGGCATCATTGATGAGGTCGCTTGCTTTTCGTGCCATGTCTAGTAACATGTTACGAGCCATGTATCTTTCTGTACTTTTTGCATGAACGGCTATGAACACCACTTTCGCCCAACAGGCCTACGACCACATTTTCAATCAGCTCCTGCGCCGCGATTTGCGCCCGGGGGACCTGCTGGATCGCAAACAGATCGCGGAGGATCTCGGCGTCAGCCTGATCCCGGTATCGGA
>CAZUAH010001220.1:0-1835 GCA_964617665.1 uncultured Pirellulaceae bacterium | reverse complement strand
GAAGCATTGATGGACCGCTTTCCCGATCTCCTTGGTGAATCCGAAATCAAGGAATTCGTTGGCACCGACTATGCCTTCCGCATCTTCGTTGACAAGTCCGTCTGGACGCAGGTCATGGCCGGGCTGAGCGACGAACTGGATTACGACAACTTCAAGTCGGAGGTTGCCCGGTTCCAGGGGCGAGATGGAGCCGACTACGAGCATGCGCTGCACGATATCTGGTCGGTGATGTATCGGCTTCAGAAATAGTACGGATCTTCAGGAGACACGATCATGGTCGAAAGATTTGGCGAAGGGCAACTTCGGGAATTCGTGGACTGGCTGGACCAGAACCCTGCTGGTTACGTTTGGAACGCCAGCAAGGCCACGTTGCACAAAGTAGAGTGCCAGCACATCCAGAGATTTGCGCTTCGGTTGCGGCCAGGAGACAAGCCCAAGAAGAAGGTGGGCGCAAGCAAGCAGGCTGTCAAGCTCTGCGCCCCGACGAAGGCAGAACTGCTATCGGAAGTACCAGCGGCGAAGGCCGACATTGCTCGCTGTTCAGTCTGCAACCCGTAGGCGGATTGATGATCAAGACCTTCCCCGCCAAAAGGATAGAACGCCTTCGCCGCAAAGCGGCGAAGGCGTCTCAAGCACCCGAAGAATGCTCGGAGGGATGGTCGATCAGCACTGTAGACCCTCAGCAAGTTGTCGCCGTCTTCAAGCCCCTTCGCATCAAGGACGGCTTTGCTCTGCGTGCCTACCAGTTTCGGGAAGGTGGGAACGGCAACGGATTCGTCTGGGCCCTGCCGGTCGATGCTGACTTCCCCGACCCAGAGGAATGTCCCCGGCTTGAAAGCGTCTTCCTGGAACCGCCAAAGCCGCCCAGAGCATTGGACGACTACATGGAGGCAATTGACGGCGACGGATCACCCTGGTCGTACATGTGCGCATCCCTGCTTGCCCGGCAACTGGCTGAATTCGGTGCCATGTGGCATGGTTGCGATTGGAGCACCCACACCGCCCTTGATGAAAACCCGTGTACGGTGGCTAAGCCATCAGAGGAAGGCGATCCGGACGAAGGCCCGATGACCCCAGCCGCCGAATGGCAATGGACGGAACCAGCCCCGGCAGAATGGGCACCGCAGGTCCAGCAGGAGGCCAAAGCCGTCACCGTGACCTTCTTCACGTACAGCGGCCTGGGCGAAGAGGCCATTTACCGTTACATCGACACATTCAAGCCGGGGAAGTACCAGTTCAAGTCCGACCGAAAGCAAATCGCCACGGGGCGTGGCGGGTTTGTGTTTTGAGGCTCGAAGAGAGGGGACAAGTCATGAAATGCTTAGTTGCCGGTCTGCTGATTTCTGTGGCCGCCACGGCTCAGGCACAAATCGCCACAAAGGGACTCATCCTGGATCTGGATGCCGACAAGGGCATTGAAGTCGAAGATGGTGACCGGGTTGTCAAATGGACCAATCAGGTCGCTGCGTTTCCGGCTAGGGATTTTGTCAAGCAGGATAAAGGACGCAAGGAACCGGGTTCGGGTCGCCCAACATTGAAGAAGTCGGTTGAGGCTATCGGTGGCCACAATTCGCTGGTGTTCCGGCGGCAAGAGCTTGTCAATCATGACGAGGACGCCTTCGACCGCCTGCTCACCGGCAGCGGATACTCCTGGATTGCCGTCATCAGCGTTTACAAACAGGTCGTCCAGCTAAAGGATGTTAACTCCTTCTTCGGCAACTTGAAGAACAGTGGCCTGTACGAAGGCATCTGGGGCAATGTGACCGATGACAATCGAGTCTGGATCTTATGTGAAGCTGCTGATTATGTGGAGTTGAGTTCAGTTATCCCACCAT
>CAZUAH010001219.1:0-1842 GCA_964617665.1 uncultured Pirellulaceae bacterium | reverse complement strand
GTGGAGTCCCTCAAAATGATCCCCAATCGTGAAGAGAATCTGGGCCGCCGGAGCTGTAGGCATCCAGTGCCGTGGAGACGCAGCCTCCGAACACGTCCCCCTCGGTGAGTTCGTCGATCAGCACACTAAGACCCGCCGTCTGTGCCGGAAGACGAAGGGATACCTGCCCCTTGATTACGATGTAGAAGCGGTCGGCTCTTTCTCCCTGGCGGTAGACCATCTCACCAGCCTCGAACTTGGTCACTTTCGAAGCTTCGCTGAGGAGATCAACCTGTTCAGGTCGCAGAAACTGGAAGATCTCCTGCCGTTGCAGTCTTTCAACAACCATGACTTTCTCCTCTGTCTAAACGGAAAGATGGGTGTCAGACGTGCTCAGTAAATTCCCTCAACACTGCAATCGATCAGTGAATCGTTTACCACCAGGGATGATACCATCGTTCTCGACCCTCAAATGGCGCCCGAGGTGATCAGCAAAGAGGCACAGCAACCTGTAGAGCGAACTACCACTTGAGTGTTCCCTCCACTTCCATTCTCGCCTTTACATTCACTCCTGCCAACATCTTCAAGACAAACCGGCACATGGCGAGGAAGCGCTCAATGCGGCTGCCGGACGGCTGCAAACGTGCTGGATGTGGCTAGGTCAAACGAGCCATGACGCTGCGCGGCGGTGGATGATTCTGCGACACTACGATATTCCATTGCGAAGCCCCCCCCGACGTAAGGGAGGCCGCCCATCGCCAAAACCACCTAGAATAGCAGTAACGGAGTGGGGCCCGAAAAGTCCACGGCCGAGGCGATAAGCGGTGAGATTGTTGGAGGTGAAACAGGGTACGGAAACCGTCGTGAATGTCGGTCATAAGATCGGTGGACTCTTCTGAAGCATCGATAGTCTGCGTGTTTGAAAAGGACTTTTGCACAAGTTGTGCCGAGAGGGTCACGGTAATCCGAGAAACGCTAGTAAGAAAGCGGAGGAGGAGAACAATGATCACACTCGAACGAATCCTGGTGCCGACGGACTTCAGCGACTATTCAAGGCCAGCGATCACCTATGCCTGCGAATTGGCCGAGCGGTTTTCGGCCGAGTTGGAGGTGCTCCATGTCGTCCCGCCTCCGCTTATCGATGGGGCGTACATTGCGGCTGTTTCCGAAGAGGTGCTCCAACCCGAGGTGGTCGCCAAGAGGGAGCTGGATGAATTGGAGCATCCCGGGTTCGAACAGGCTGCGCCGGCAAACCGCGTGATCCGAATGGGCACACCGTTCGTGGAAATCGTGCGTTTTGCCAAGGAAAAGGAAATCGACCTGATCGTCATGGGAACACACGGGCGGACTGGGGTGGTGCATGCGTTGATCGGAAGCGTAGCGGAGAAAGTCGTACGCAAGGCGCCTTGCCCCGTGTTGACCGTCCGTCCTGAAGGGCACCAGTTCGTCTTGCCATGAGGATCCCGGTCGAGAAGGCCGAGATTTGACGTTAGGGTTTTCCCTGGCCGCAAGGTGTTGGCCAAGCGTCAGTTCGCCATCGGCTGGTGATCTTGCTGGTGTCGGTAGTCCACTTGGTCAATAGCCTGCACGGCCAGGACGTGAAGATAGTCCAGTGGGCAAGGACACTCTTCCGTGTCGCGGCTTTCGCACACCTCGCAAGTCCGCCGGTGGAGCTGATCCAGGTACGGGTCAATCGCTGAGCTGCGGATTACGTGGGCCTCTTCGACCAACTCGTCCAGATGCACCTCGATGCCACAGTGCTTGCCCAGCGGCTCGCAGGGCGGTCCTTCGACAGGACGCTCAACGCAGTGGGCACACACTTCCGAACGGATTTCCAGCAGGTACTCAGCCTGCATCTCGCTC
>CAZUAH010001218.1:0-1845 GCA_964617665.1 uncultured Pirellulaceae bacterium | reverse complement strand
TGTCAGGGAGCACCGCCTACCGCTACAAGGCCGCCATCGAGCAGGCCCTGCCCGGCTTCGAGCGCCCTGCAGGGCGCCCGCCCAAGCCACCCGAGCCTCCGCCCGAGCCCGCGCTGCTGCGCGAGCTGCACCGGAAGGTCGTCACCCGGATCGCCGACCACCCCGGCAGCATCGCCGGCACCGGGGTCAGGCGGGTCTACGCCGACAGCTACCGGCACTTCGTGCTGGAGCTGTGGGCCGGCTACCCCCAGCTGGGCCAGGCGGAGCTGGCCGAGGCCACCGGCGTCGCCGAGACCACCCTGAGGTCTTGGGCCCGGGGCGGACAGGAGCAGGTGAAGCCCAAGGAGAACCTGGCGGCCGTCACCAGGCCCACACCCACCATCCCCCAGGTCGAGAGCATCCTGGCCGCCTACAAACGCTGGAAGGGCCCCTTCGGCGCCTTCTGCGACCATGTGCAGCTGCACCTGCGCATCCCATTCGGCCGCGCCGTCATCGGCGACATCCTCGAGGCCCAGGGCGTGCGCAAGCGCAAGCGCAGGGGCCGCTGGCGCCCCGACACCTCGGCCACCCGGGGCGGCTTCGAGACCTTCGGAGCCGGCCTGCAGTGGGAGGCCGACGGCACCGAGCTGGCCGTCGAGATCAACGGCGTGCGCTGGATCTGCAACCTCGAGCTGATGGTGGACGCCCACACCGACGCCTTCGTCGGCGCCTCCATCCGGGCCACCGAGGACAGCGCCGCGGTCACCGAGGCCCTCGCCGATGGCGTCGCCACCACCGGCGCCCCGCCCATCGCCGTGCTGCTGGACAACAAGCCCAGCAACCACACCGATGCGGTGCAGCAGGCCCTCGGTCGTACCCTGCGCATCCGTGCCAGGCCCTACCAGCCCACCGACAAGCCCCATGTCGAGGGCGCCTTCGGCCTGTTCAGCCAAAACCTGCCCGAGCTGCGCATCACCGCCACCACCCCCGAGCAGCTCGCCCTGCAGGTCGCCGCCCTGGTGGTCACCGCATGGGCCAGGGCCGCCAACCATCGCCCGCGCGCCGACCGAAGCGGCCGGAGCCGCGCCCAGCTGTACGGTGACAAGCCCACCGCCGAGCAGATCGCCGAGGCGGAGAAGGCCCTGCGCGCCCGCCTCCGCAAGCAGGAGCGCGCACGGCAGACCCGCGCCATACGCCAGGACCCCATCGCCCACGCCATCCTCGGCGACGCCTTCGCCCGCCTCGGGCTGGCCGACCCCGAGCGCCACTACCGCACCGTCATCGCCTCCTGGCCCCTGGACGACATCGTCGAGGGCATCGCCGTCTTCGAGGGCAAGCGCAACGTCGGCAGCCTGCCCGAGGGCGTCGACGCCAGCTACCTCGCCGGCATCGTCCGCAACCTGGCCATGCAGAGGGAGGGCATGGAGATCGCCGAGGCCCTGCTGCATGCACGTCTGGACGCCAGGGATCGCGTCCTCGCCCACCTCGAGAGGCAGCGAGACGAGCTCGAGGAAGAGGCCCCGGATCCCGAGGACCTGGTCAAGGACACCGTCGACAGGGCCCTCGCCGTCGAGCGACGAATCGATCGCCTGTTCTGGCTACAGGTCACAGCCGACGCCATCAGGGCCGAGCACCCCACCACCCACAAGCACCTGCTTCGCGTCGCCGCCAGGCGCATCCACTGCACCTACAAGATCGCCAGGAAGGAGCGTCAGCGCGCCACCAGTTTCCTGTTCGCCAAGGTCGTCCCCATCCGGTAGCCACACATCGTCTCGACCGGGGTGACCCTACGCGGCCGCCCAACGCCCCGTGTCCATCCGTGTCCAGTTAGGCGGATATGCCGCCTAGGTCGGTAGAAAGTAGCAG
>CAZUAH010001217.1:0-1846 GCA_964617665.1 uncultured Pirellulaceae bacterium | reverse complement strand
GTCGGCGATCAGCGGCAGCTTCAGCAGGGCGACCGGTGGCGTGTCCGACTTGTAGGTGTGCACGCTGATCTCCAGGCCGCGGCGACCCAGCGCCTTAACAAACTCGTTCGCGTGATTCACGTTCACGAAGCGGAGCGTCGTCATGTGGCGCCAACCGTCCGCCTCCGTGATGAGCTGCGGAAACGCCGCCGCCAGTTCGCGCATGCGCGTTTCAAACATCGCACCGAGTTCCGCGGTGACCGCGGCGTTGGCCTGCGCCCACTCCATGGTGACCAGGTAGGCCAGCGAAGCCAGTTCTTCCTGCCCGTTGGTCACCAGTGCCCCGAACTGCGGCATCACGTCCAGGCCCGTGCTGAACAGGAGCCGCGAGCCGGCATATTCCCCGCCGGGAAAGCCCTTGCCGACGGCCAGGCAGGACGGCGTGAGCCCGTACTCGCGGAACAGGTACAGTTGCGGCGCCCACATGCATGACTGAATCTCGTCGACCACGGTTGGTACATCGTGCCGCCGGCAGAGCGCGTGCGCGTGTTGCAGAAACTCGGGCCGCAATAGCCGGCCCCCGTAGTTCATCATCACGATTTCGTGAAAGAACCCGGCGATCTTGAATCCGTCCCGCTCATACGTCTCGAAGGCACGGTCCAGGTCGTCCATGCGGTTCGGCCGGACGGGGACCACCTTCCACACCCCGGCGGCATCGAACGCGGCTTGCAACTCAGGCCACATGCCGCGCATCATCTGCGTCAGCACGGTCGTTCCGTGATAGTTTGCCAGCAGTCCACCCTCGTCGTTGCCCATGACAAGCATCACCGGGACTCGCCCCGCGTACCGGGGTTCCGGCAGGCCCGGCTCCGCGCGGGCAAACCGGGCGAGGACGAGCTTCAGCGCCGCTTCCGCGGCCAGGCTGCCCGTTTGCAGATTCAGTACGCGGTTCAGAACATACAGGTCGTCCTCGCGGGCCAGCACCTCCGCCAGGCCGGCGGCATCGTCGCGCTCCAGCCCGCTCGCGGTGCGCACCAGTTCCTCTTCGAGCCGCCGCGTGATGAATCCGCGCGTATTGTTATGCGTGGCGTTGGGAATGCCCAACGCCCGCGCCCGGTCCAGGAGTCCGTACCCCGGAAACCCGTGTCCTACGGGCGCATGGTAGTGTTCGCTCTTGCTGGCCAGGTACAGACGTCCGTTTTCGCCGATCCGGTAATACCCGAGGGCGCTCAGCGGCGACGCCTCCGTCCGGGTGGCCCTGGCGAACGTCTCCGAGCTCGCACCTGCCGCCGTGTGGGGCAGCGGTGCGTCCAGCACAACATCCCCGACGCGAGCCAACAGGCCCGCCAGACGAGACTGCGTCGCGCTCGGATAGAAGTCCACCGGATCGTCGGCGATCGCGGCGGCATCCGCCCCGAGAAGAAACTCGCGGGCAGCGCTTGTCGCGCCGGTGTATTCGCTCCCCAGCAGATCGGCCAGCGACCTGACCACCGGCGCAAAGCCGGGTTTGAGTGATTCATCCACGGTCTATCATCCTCCGTTGTCATCTATGAAATACGGCCTCCCAGGCACAGACTTTGCTACTTCTTGTGATTGGGGGTCGCGTCCGCCTGAAGGTCCCCCATCGCGTATTGGATTCCGGCCAAGTAGTGTTCCAGGATGGCGGGGCGCCAGTAGACGTCCTTCTGATGGCCGAACTCGGTGTAGAACACCCGACCCTCGCCGTGAGTGCGGATCCAAGCCAGGCCGAAATCGCCGTCCTTGCGGAAGATGCCGGGTACGTTCATGTTGGTCTGTTTCGTGTCGATACTTATCAGAACGCGTTGCCGGTCGCGGGAATAGCGGTCGAATTGGAATATCTCGTCGG
>CAZUAH010001216.1:0-1870 GCA_964617665.1 uncultured Pirellulaceae bacterium | reverse complement strand
AGGAACGGCGGGATGCCTTTGTCCTTGGCCACATGCGTCACGGCCGAAAAATCGACGTGCTTCTCCGGGTCGTTCCCGAATTTCTGGCGATGACCAAAGGTAAACATCTTGCCGCCGTATAGAGCCCGGCGGACCTCCGCCGTCATGATGATTTTGGGAATGTCGTAGGTATCACCGTCCACCGGGACTCAACCTTCGAGAGACAACGGCACGACACGATTTTTCAACCCATCGCCGACAATCGTCAACTCGCGGGCCGTGATGCGCGCGGCTGAGAGTCAGTCGGCCGACGCTAATTCGCCTACCACGGCGCGTCTAGAATGTTCACCGGAGGTTGTTTGTTCGTGCGAATCTCCTCGCGGGCTCTGCGCGACAACTTGGTGTTTACGATCCAAAATTCCCGCAATCGGGGAAATGACTTGATCGAATCCACTGCCGCGTCTGTGAAATGCCGTCCGTAGAGATCCAATGCCTGAAGCTTGGACAGTCCCTGCAGGTGTCGCAGGCCTTCGTCCGTGAACTCGTCTCCATGCTCACTTCCTGCCAGACGAAGATGGGTCAGACTACTCAACCGCCCGATGTGTTTCAGCCCAGCATCCGTCACGCGCGTCTCCAACAGCTGAAGTGCCTCCAAATGGCCTAGGCTACTTATCCTGACCATCCCCTGGTCGGTGACGGGAGTGCCAACGATAAGAACGGCCGATACTTCATGGAGGTCGCACAGGTGCTGGAGGCCTTCGTCGCCTCCCTGCCATTTGTCAGTCAAAATCGCGATCGTCCGCCAGCGATTTTCCAGCCGGTCGCTGATGCCACTGCGCCGCCGAAACGGTGACATCTCATACACGGGCCATCTCCCCCACAGGGCGTCAACGCGCCCGCCCAATTGCTCGATAGCTTCAATCGCCCGGTAGTGTTCTTCACGGTGCTCCGGAGGGATGTGCGGATAGCGAACCGCCAGATTGGTTTCCACTTCCGGTTTGTCCGAAATTCGTATGCGGTAGAGTCGTTCGCCCGTGTTCCAGGCCACAAGCCCGTAGCAACTCGAATGGGCGTAGAACTGGTATGTGTTTTGAAGTGGCAGAAAGTCCGACGTTAGCCGACGCGGCTTCAGTGATTTCGGATCGATGATGTGCCACAATCGCCCGGGAACGTAGAGATTACCTTCGTGCTGCAGAACTTGCTTCTTCTGCAGAAGAAACGGTGTGCCCGTGATGCGCGGGTCGTATGGGAACTCAAAATTGTAGTGCAACGTCGTTTTCCACTTCCCACTCGCCGCATCTCTCTCGCGCGTTTGGCAGGCGAAATCGCCGAGCGCCACCATTCGTCCCTGAATGTCCGCATAGCACGGACGGCAGTCGGAGTGGAGATCAAGCTCCGGACCGATGTCGACCGAAAGCAAATTCAAATCAATCGCCAACGGGCGATGCGGCATGTCCGCGTTGGTGGAAGACATGCGCCCCCCTCGACCGATCAACAGTCGTAGCGGTAGTTTCTCTCGCTCCGGACACTCAAGCATCCAATCGAGATCAAAAATCGCTGCCGCGTCTTTCGAAGTGAAAACGGTTGCAGGATTATCCGGGACGCGCGAGGCAGTATGAAATACGTTGACATCGACTCGCGAGGGCATTGCTATCTCATCAAGTTGACTAGACGGCAATTTGTCTGTCCCTAGTGAAAGCATCGCCATCCAATTCCTTTGCTGTGTACCGGTACGGCCAATCGCTATGACTCGTCCGATACTGACCGGATGCAAGACGACTCCGCGCAGCCTGTTGGAGCCTCTGCGGTGTGGAAGCGGACCAGAAGAGTAGCCGCGTTTGTCCATGGGCAATCCGTCATCCGCCAGAGCATGGCCGACTAGCTTGCCCGC
>CAZUAH010001215.1:0-1870 GCA_964617665.1 uncultured Pirellulaceae bacterium | reverse complement strand
GAGTTCATTCCCGGAGGGAACGCCGCTGAACCCGGCCAGATCGACAAACAGATCGGAATCGTTAAGCAACTCGAAATCAAGGGCAAAACGGTAACGGTGCCAGAGGCTTGGAACAAAGATCTGGGAGTTACCAATGAACCAACTCCGGACGACAAAACGAAAAAGATTGCGGAACGCGAAGCGCGTAGAAAGGCTCGCCAAGAAGCCAAGTCAAATAGTCAGAAAGACTCGGACAATTAGTCCGATGAGATTCCCTTTCACTAGCGACTAACCAGGCTTATCAACGGCCTGATTGCCGCTAACCCGATACACGCCACCAAAGACCAGAGTCAGATCAAGAAGAAACACGATGATTGAGAGATCCTCGAAACCACTCAGCATTCTGGCCACGGCGGCATCGATCACGTTCATCGCGACCATGGTCGCCGCTCAACCCGCAGCCCAAGGTCAACAGGAGCAGGCCAGAAGGCCCAGTGTATTGTTTATCGCGATCGATGATCTCAATGACTGGACTGGCATGCTGAAGGGCAACCTTCAGGCCCAGACGCCCCACATGGACAAGCTGGCTTCCCAAGGAATGGTCTTCACGAATGCGCATTGCGGGGCTCCGGCTTGCGGTCCATCCAGGTCCGCCATCATGAGCGGGATCCGGCCTTCGACATCGGGCAATTATGTGAATAAGAATTCGCTCACGAAAAATCCGATACTGAACAACTCGGTTCTCTTGCCCGAGTTTTTTCAGCAAAACGGATACTATGTTTGCGGCGCCGGAAAGTTGTTCCACGGCGCTCATTTCAATGATGAAGTTCAAGGGCGGGGCTTTGATGAGTACTACCCAAGTAAAACGCAGGACCTTCCTTCTTTCGCAGGCCTCAAGTTCAACTCCAAGCTGCCTCTGGCGGGATGGTCGACGAAAGCTGATTGGGGTCCCTGCCACTCTGACGTGACCCTGGATGACCACCCCGATGGAATCACAGCGAACTGGGCGACTGAGAAATTGCGCGAGGGCGAGTTGCAGGAGCCCTTCTTTCTCGGAGCCGGCATCTTCCAGCCTCATCTGCCCAACTATGCCCCCCAGGAATATTTCGATCGATTTCCGCTGGAGGAAATCAAGCTTCCGGAAGGTTTCCGAGAAGACGACCTGGATGATGTGCCTGCGGCCCATGCAAAGATGAACCACAATCCCTGGCTGGAGAGAATCAGGGCGGCCGGTCAGTGGAAGCCTGCCATCCAGGCCTACCTTGCCTGCACGGCCATGGTGGACGACCTCGTTGGCCGAATCGTGGAAGCGCTTGAGGACTCCAAGTACGCCGATAACACGATCATCGTGCTGTGGAGCGATCACGGCTTCCAGCTTGGCGAAAAAGGGCGTTGGACAAAATACTCCCTTTGGGAACGGGCTACTCGGGTCAACCTGATGTGGGTCGCGCCTGGCGTGACCCAGCCCGGCTCGACTTGCAACAAGCCTGTTAACCTGCTGGATATCTATCCGACCCTCGCCTCCCTGACCGGCTGCGAGCCGCCTGACGGACAACTGGAAGGAAACGACCTCTCGATATTGATGAAGGATTCCGAGGCCTCATGGGATGAAACGACCGTGACCACTTTTGGCTACAAGAACTACGGCGTTCGATCCGGACGGTACAGGTACATCGTTTATGCCGACGGAACGGAAGAGTTGTATGATCACGAGAACGACAAGTGGGAATGGCAGAACCTCGCGACGGATCCGGAATATGCCAGCGTGAAAGAGCAGATGCGCAAAGGGATTCCGACGCATCATGAACCAACGGGTGCTTTACAGGAGGCGTTTCAGCGCAAACGTACGGCCCGGTAGGCCCATCGACAAACCCGCTATGACCCTGACGGG
>CAZUAH010001214.1:0-1876 GCA_964617665.1 uncultured Pirellulaceae bacterium | reverse complement strand
GGGTGTGAAACAAGCCCCGTGCGTGAGACACGGGGCGGTGGTCTGAGATTCCGCGTAGTCGGGTCAAAAGTTTCCGGATTCCTCGTCTTCTTCGCCGGGAATCGGCGTCGTGTAGACGTACTCTTGGGCCTTCTGCAAGGCAAACAGCAATGCCGGAAGATCGGTCGGGCGATAGGATGGGGCGTCTTTCCACTCGCCGGTCTCCGGATCGCGATAGCGCCGCGGAGAAACCGTAACCGAACGGACCTTTCTCGGCCCCTGATCCGTGTCGACGGTGTTGAGCCAGATGGCGACACCGATTCCACCGGGGTACGGGCCAATCTTCTTCTCGGGACGATGTTTCTGCTTGGACATGGTAACTCTCCTTTCCCATTCGTCGAACAATGTGGTGTGAAGGTGCGGAGTCTCAGACGCGTCCCTGCTGCATCCACAGCAAGGCCAAGCAGAATGCCACAGAAGCAACGGCGGCGCAAGGGAATCGGCGGATTCCTCGCGCGTCCGGCGCCGATGCGACCGGCCGGTAGGAACCGGCCGCGTTGCCAGTTCCCCTCAAGAGAAAGGAATGCAGGCGGATACGCTTTGGCCGATTCGACGATAGGGCGGCGGCAATCGCGCGAGCGCTATGCCAAGAGGTCAACAACGTCAGAGTCGTGTTCCACAAGGATGTTCACGAACTGCTCGAAGTGGTCGGCGTCGATGATCACGTACTTGTTCAGATTCAAGTGATCGACGAGGTACACGGGCGATCCCTCAGCTTCGTCAATGGCTTGACGCTGTTCGTCGGTAATGTGGGGCAACATACGGAGAGGATACCACAATTAGAGCAAGGTAAACGTTCGCTCCACTTCGCCACGGACTCTTTCAGCCGGTCGGGCGTATCGCTGGCGTGACGTTCGGCGGATAATCTCGCCTCGCCGAAGATCCGTTCGCTTCGGTGCCACCAGCAGTGTTGCCATGGAAAAAGGTCGACTGGGCATGCCGTCGATCAACAGTCGGATATACGCCGTGTACTTGGGTAGATTCATCAGGTCGGCCGGCGCCACGTCGCCGCCGAGTTGCTCGGCGATTGTCTCCGCGTCGCGTGCCCCGACCTGAAAGGCCAATAAGCTGCCCACATTGCCGAAGACGGCTTCCATCGTCTGCTCGTCCATCTGGGCCAGGTATTGGTTGGCAATCGTGAGCGACAGCCGGTACTTGCGGGCCTCGCTCAGAATGGTCGCGAATGATTCGGTGGCGAAGTTCTGAAACTCATCGACGTAGCAGAAGAAATCGGACCGTTGGTTCTCGGGTGTATCGGCTCGGCTCATTGCTGCAAGCTGTAGCTCGGTGACCAGCAGCGAACCGAGCAACGTGGAAGCATCCTCGCCAATCCGCCCCTTGCTCAGGTTGACGATCAGGATACGGCCGTTGTCCATGATGTCCCGCAGGTCGATACTGGACCGCGGCTGCGCCACGATCGCTCGCAAAATGGGATGGCTGAGAAACTGTCCGATTTTGTTCTGGATCGGTGCAGCAGCTTCCGCTTGGAAGTTCGGCTTCCACTTGGAAAACTCCTGCTGCCAAAAGGACCGGACGACAGGATCGCTGATGCGGGGCACGATGCTCCGCCGATAACCGGCGTCGTTCAGCAAACGCAGCACCGTTACCAGAGAAGCGCCAGGCTGGTCCAGCGTGGCAAGCAGTGCGTTCCGGAGAATGTGTTCCAGTCGAGGCCCCCAACTATCGCCGTATAGTTTCTTGAACGCCGAAACGACACCTGACGCGACCAGCGGTCGCTGCTCCGGACGCCGACAATCGAGCGGATTGAAGGCCACTGGGAAATCGCGATCTCCAGCATCGAACAGCACGACGTCGTTCGTGCGATGCCTGGGCACCA
>CAZUAH010001213.1:0-1879 GCA_964617665.1 uncultured Pirellulaceae bacterium | reverse complement strand
ATCCAGGCGATCACGTACAACGAGTTCCTGCCGGCGATACTGGGGACCGAGGCGATCAGCCCCTACACAGGCTACGACCCCACGGTTGATCCAGGGATCTCCAACATCTTTTCCACGGCCATCTACCGATTCGGCCACAGCACGCTCACTCCCGAACTGCTACGACTAGACAACGACGGGAATGTGATCGACGCCGGCAACCTCTCGCTCCGCGAGGCCTTCTTTGCCCCGGATGAAATCGTCTCCAGCGGTATCGATTCGCTGCTCCAGGGCGGCGCGGCGCAGTTGGCCCAGAAGATCGACACGCAGGTCGTCGACGATGTGCGCAACTTCCTGTTCGGCGAGCCTGGGGCGGGTGGATTCGATCTGTCGTCGCTGAACATCCAGCGGGGCCGCGACCATGGCCTGCCCAACTATAACCAGGCACGGGTCGACATGGGATTGGAGCCGGTGGGCAGCTTTGTCGAGATCACGTCCGATCCGGAGCTGCAAGCCGCTTTTGAGGAAGTGTACGGCGACGTGAATGGCATCGACGTCTGGGTCGGCGCACTGGCCGAGGACCACGTGCCGGGTGCCAGTATGGGCGAACTGAGTACCACCGTGATGGTCGACCAGTTCGAACGACTCCGCGATGGCGACCGTTTCTGGTACCAGCACACATTCCACGGCCGCGAGTTGCAGATGATCGAGAATACGACACTGGCTGATGTCATCCAGCGCAACACCGACGTGACGGACATCCAGGACAACGTGTTCTTCGAGCCAGCGATCTCCGACCCACTACCCAATCCCCGCGACGCGGTCGAGTTCGCGGGTATCGGGCTGCCGGGGCAGCCGGTCCGCGCGGCTGCTGGCGGCTCACAAGGTGCTCGCGTTACGCGTCCGACGGTCGATGCCGGGTTGCCGAGAGCGACAAACGGAGAGCAGCGGGAACGACGAGCACGAGACGAGGAAAGCAGCGAAGGACGCCACTCGCGACGCGACCGCAATCTTCAGATTCGTGACCTCGCGCTCGCAGATCTGGACGCGTTCGAGTTATTATAGTGTCCAGATGGAAAGCCGCCGGTTCGTCCATCGGTGATTTCATGCACCAGACGGAGAACGCCTGGACTCGCATCGTGCAAGCCCAGGCGTTTGTGATCTTGCGTGTTTCTATGAATCAATCCGTTGATTCTGGCTTCTCTTCGGCTTCCGGTCGTTCCGGAGGCCCGCCACGCCCGGGACCGCCGCGACCATGAGGCGGACCAAATCCGCCGGGGCCACCGGGCCCTCGGCCTTGTCCACCAAATCCACCGGGGCCGCCAAAGCCTCGCCCGCCGGGGCCAAAACCACCAGGACCACCGGGCCCGCGCCCCTGTGTGCCGGGCTTGCCGGGACCAAACGATGGCTTATCCTTTGGGCTGAAACTCGCGGGACGCTCGGCCGGTTTCTCGGCGGGCTTGGCGTCGCCAGGGCTTCCGTCTTTGGGAGCTCGTGGGCCACGAGCCTGCGGCTTGCCGCGACGCGGACCGTCTTGGGGTCGCTTGGCTGCGTCCTTCGGACCACGCTTGGGCTGTGCTGGACAAACGCCAGGACCTTCACAATCCGGACCGCCACGCCCCACGCGGCCCTTTCCGGGACCACCAGGACCGCGTCGCCCCATGGCTTGGGGACCACGCGCACCGGGACCGGGACGACCTTTCATACTCGGACCAGGAACGTGGGGACCACGATGCATACCCATGGCTGGACCGCGTCCACCCGGACCACGGCGACCCGTGGCTTGGGGACCGCCTCTGCCAGGACCTGGGCGACCTTTCATACCGGGACCAGGACCCTGCGGACCACGATGCATAGCCATGGCCGGACCGCGACCACCCGGACCACGACGATGCATGGC
>CAZUAH010001212.1:0-1880 GCA_964617665.1 uncultured Pirellulaceae bacterium | reverse complement strand
TGGCAGCGGCCAACCCGGATGTCGCGGAATACCAATTCACACTCGCGGGTCTGTATATGAATCTCGGCCTGCTTCATTCCGAGCGAGAGGAATTGCACGCGGCGCTTGCTTCACTGGAAAAGGCCAACACCCATCTTGACGCGCTTTTTCTGAAGCATCCCGACATGCCGGATTACGGGCGGGATTTGGCACTAACACTACGCGAAATGGGCCGTGTGCACTTGGAAGCTGGTGATAGAGAGACTGGGCTTCGCGAATTGAACGCGGCTCGAACGCATCTCAAGAAGTTGGTCGACGATTTCCCCAACAACGCCGACTTCCAATCGGCTTTGGCCGAGATCATCGAATTCATTTCGCGGCAAGACGCCACATCACAGCCGAAGAACGCTCTGCCTGCGACGGGACAACCCTGAGCGGGCCTCCACGGCCCGCCCGCAGAGCCCATGCTGTCATGATAGCAGCCGTCTGCTGTCGTGCGTAGCATCGTGGGCCAGGCCAAATTGAGGGCGGCATAATCTACCACTTCCGCCTTAACTTGGAGCAGCCCCAACGCCGACGTTGATAGCGGGCTTTTCTGCAGGCAAATGGCGGGCTTTGTTTGCTTCTCCACAACCACCCATTTGTCCACTCTCAAGTTGGACGCTTTCATGGGCATTGGAGGACACCGTGTTCCGAGGTAGGGAACTCCAAGCCGCGGCAGTCGGGATCGGGCTGATTGTCATTTGCGCTACGACAACGGAGTGGGCTCACGCTCAGTCCGTAACAGACGCTACACTCACGGACATGAATCAACCCGATGCGACCTTCGTGGCACAGCCAGGCAGCGCTGTGCAGCCAACGCCCCGGCCGGAAGTCCAGCCTACGCCACGTCGCCAAACCACCCCACGAAGACGTTCCACGACGCGGCGCCCTCAATTCCGCCTGGCCAGCGTACCGAACATGTTTGGCGACATCTTTCTCGGCAGTGGCCGATTGACCGCCAGCAATAGTGATATTGCTCCGTTCGGCCTGAGTGTGACGGCCAGTTCGCCGCTGGCTGGTGGTGCCCGCCGAAACAAGATTGGTGAAAACAACAAGGCGCTACCGATGGACCGCGTCTACTTCATGTACAACCGTTATGCCGACGCGTTGTTGCTCGACACAAGCGCCTTCGGTGGACCAACCCGTGAGTTTGCCGTAGACAAATTCACGGTGGGGCTCGAACGGACGCTCTGCGACGGTCTGTACTCGGTTGACGTTCGCATGCCCTTTACCAGCGACTACGATTTCTTCAGCTTGCCCTTTGGCATCCAAGGTGGCAACATCGGCAATCTGGCTGTGGCATTGAAACGGTCGTTGTACCAGAGCGATTTTACATCGGTGGTCGCCGGATTGGGGCTGGATCTTCCCACCGGCAGCGATGTTCGTGGACGAATGGGCGGGCCCACCTTCACCTTCAACAACGATGCCGTACTGATCCAGCCATTTCTCGGTCTGTTGGCGGCGAGCGAGGATGCCTACTTCTTCCATGGCTTCATCCAGGTGGATGTGCCCACACACGGCAATCGGATTGATTTTCAGATTCCCGCGGCGGGAACCGCCGGGACGATTGGTCGGTACAGCGACCAGACGTTGCTCTATCTCGACTTGGCGGCAGGCAAATGGCTTTATCAAGCTCCTCGTTCCTGCGGCGTCTCCGGTCTGGCTGCACTGGTCGAACTCCACTATGCAACCGCGCTCCAGGACAGCGACAGCATCAGTGCCAACATCGATCCTGGCGCCTCCGATACGATTCTGACTTTCGGTGGTTCCACGAACCGATTCAATACTCTGAACGTAGCGTTCGGCCTCGACGCCGAGGTAGGCCTGACGAACTTCCGTGTAGGGGCCGTCTTCCCGCT
>CAZUAH010001211.1:266-1894 GCA_964617665.1 uncultured Pirellulaceae bacterium | reverse complement strand
AAAGCTAGGCAAGAACGAGCCTTGGTGACGACACAATTCCCGGTTGCGGCACTAGCCATTTCATTCTAAGCGCTCAAACGGGTCTACCACACCGATCCGTCGCGAGCCCTCAGATCATATGTAGTCTTCGAGCAGGAGGAGAAATTGGCGGAACAAAAAGACACCTGGGAGAAACGCAAGGTTGTCATCGTAGGCGCCGGCGCCGTTGGGTCCACGTTTGGTTACGCCCTCGCTCAGAGTGGGTTGGGAGATGAGATCGTCCTCGTCGACCGAAATCAGGATTTGGCACGGGGCCAAGCTCTTGACTTGGCCCATGGACAACCCTTCTTCCCAAGCGTTTCCATCCGTGTCGGTAGAACAACGGACTATGCCGATGCCGACGTCATCGTTGTCACTGCAGGAGCCGCACAGCAATCCGGCGAGACGCGGCTTGCGCTGTTGCAGAAGAACGTGGCGATTATGCGCAGCATCGTCGACGATATCTGCGAACAGAAATCCAACGCCGTGATGATCATCGTGAGCAACCCGGTAGACATCCTTACGCATATTGCCTTGCAGCGCTCTGGCTGGGAGCGAGACAGGGTGATTGGATCGGGTACCGTTCTGGATAGCTCCCGCCTTCGGCACCTTCTGAGCCAGCACTGCGGGATTGACGTCCACAACGTGCACGCCTATGTCCTAGGCGAGCACGGTGACAGTGAATTCGCCGCGTGGTCCATGGCACACGTAGCCGGCATGGGGATTGATGAGTACTGCACCAAGTGTCGCCGATGCGCAGATTGGACGGCTGAACGGCAACGCATCGAACAGGAGGTGAGGGATTCGGCCTACCACATCATCGATTACAAGGGCGCGACATCGTTCGCGGTTGGTCTTGCGCTTGTCCGGATTGTAGGTGCGGTTCTGCGCGGACAAAGGAGTGTCCTGACTGTCTCAACACTGTTGGACGGCGAGTTCGGGCTGCGCGACGTTTGTCTAAGCGTACCGTGCATCGTTTCCCACCGCGGCGTCGAGAGAATTGTCGAGAGTCTTCTTCCAAGCGATGAACTTGATTCGCTCTCAAGATCGGCCGCTTTGCTGAAAGACGCCCTCGGACAGCTCGACAACGGCGAATGAGCCACCAACGTCATTGGACCACATCGCGTCTCTGAAAATTCGCCTTTTCTTGCATCCGGAACACGGTTTGCTGCGAACTGACTCATGACGGCGGAAAACCGCCGTAGTGACACATAAGTGCTGGCAGACTGCCGAGAGAACCAGAGTTCCATATCAAGAGGTCGGTGAAATGAGTTACCATACAACCCCATGTTCTGAGACGATTCGTAGGATGCGCGAGTCCATCAAGTCCGGCTGGGACGTTTCAACAACCACCAAGCGGCGCACTTCCGCTGCGGCACGGCAGCGAGAGCTTGCACAGCGACTCGGCCTTCGCTGGCGGACGGGCGGCGCCACGGACGCGACAATCAGGTCGTGTGTTGCCTAAGTTTTGCGCAAACAGGTGAGGCGTCACTCGCAGACGCTAGTGCTCTCCCGCGGCTCAACTTTCGGGTTGCAGCGTAGTGGGGGGGGGGGGGAGGGCCGGGAGGGGGGGGGGAGGGGGAGGGAGGCAAAAACCAAAACAACACAAA
>CAZUAH010001211.1:0-256 GCA_964617665.1 uncultured Pirellulaceae bacterium | reverse complement strand
GGGGGTGGTTGTGTTGCTTCCCCCCCCCCCGGCGGCCCCCCACCCCCCCCCCCCCCCCCCCACTACCCGAAAACCAAGATGCGGCAGTGCCCTTGAGCTGGCGTATGAATGACTGCGTTCGCAATGATTAACGTCCGCGGATTTGCCTCATATCGCGTGCGTTCACGTACGCCTTTCAGTTTCTTGCACGCCGACCGTCTTGCGACCACGGTATCCTCGGCCGCTCATTTGAAGAACCGTACGATTCAGGTCTAGC
>CAZUAH010001210.1:0-1903 GCA_964617665.1 uncultured Pirellulaceae bacterium | reverse complement strand
TAGCATGAACGCCACCGTCCACATAGGATGTGGGCAAGGACAAGGCCGGGGGCCCCATGCTACGTCGGTCTGCGGCGGAAGCCCGCGCCCCTGGAGTCCTGCAAATTCGGCTACGGGAGTGCTTCACAGCGTTGCCCTCCGGGGTGAAGACTTGGGTGCTCCAGTAGGCGTTATTTCGTCTGCTCATTTCCGCCGAGTTGCTGGTTCAGTTCATGTACCTTGCCGACGATTCGTTGTTCGATTGATTCGTCGAACGGGGCGGCGAAGTTTGTGTATCGCCGGTGATCGCCGCCCTCGTATCCACCTTCATGCAGCACGCGGAGGCTTGGGATGTAGGTCGGTAGTGCATTGCAGTACCCGGCCACCCACACCGTCGGCCCGGCCAGTTCTTGCTTGAGCCGCAACGAATAGTCGACAACCACTTCACCGGCCAAGCCGATCAGCGTCAGGTCGTTCCCGAACCGCACCACTTGGATCGGATAGGCATACTGCTTGATGTAATCACCGTTTTCTTCGAGTTGACTCAGTAGCCGCCCAGCGTATCGTTGTTGGCAGATGTTCTTGGACTTCGCGAGTTCATGCAGTTCCTCTCGCGTCGGTCCCTTAGCGAAGGGGAGGGTCACGGTTGCGATCGCCGTGCGCAACGAGCCCTGCAATGGCTTTCCCGTCGTCATGAGTGCCGCCTCGACCGAATTCGCCAGCGACCGGCCGTGTTGTCTGGCCAACTCTGGTGTGCGGCGGGGGTAGGGATTCTGATCTGCTCCGCAGCCAGCCACGAACAAGGCTACGGTGTCAGGGTGCGCTTCTTCGAGGAAATGCTGTGTCCACCCGGCGTAATCGCCGTTCAACTCATACGTGCCCAGCGCGGTGCAGTGACAGGTGTAGCCGAACACCACCGCGCGAAGTTCCTTCCCGTCGATCGAGTCTACGCGAAGCACAGGAACGATGTGATCGACAGGCCCTTCCGGATTCGGGCCGCTGCGGATTCCTTTGTCCGTCACGAGTCGCCGGTTCATCGCAAAGCCGCAGCGTGCGTATGTATAGCTCAGCTTTGCCGGCTGCAACCGATTCAAAGCCTCGCCAATCGTCGAGACGATCCTGTCGCCGGTTTCCTTTACGTACCGATCGGCTCGTTCGATCCATTTGGCCTCTCGCTCTTCGATCCGCATGCGATCCAGCCGCACCTCCGGTGCGCTGTGGGTATGCGAAGCGTTCATCAACAGCGCGGAAGGCTCCAGGTCATATCGCTGCTTGATCTGTCGCTCCACATCCGAACGCATCGGTTCGGTAATCCCCACAAGGTCGACCGTGACGATGACGAATCGCGAGCCGGGCTCGTCCTGAACAACCAGAGCTTTGGCATGCAAGTCTTGCGAGACACCCTGCGACGGCTGATTGCGGCTCGAATAGCCCGCCATCCAAACAGGATCGTCGGGCGCAATGGACACCGAAGCAACACCAGCAAGCCATTCGGCCCCGAGAACCTCCGCCGAGATGATGCCGAACGAGGCCGCAGCGAAAATGGTCGTGATGAAGATCCATATTCTGAGCATGGCGAAGCATTTCATCTCGTAATTCCCTCTCACATTCCGCAAGGCGTCTTGCATCGCTCCCGGCGCGTGACAAAGCACGTTTTGGGAAATCATCTAGGTGCTCCGTCGAGGCCTGATTTTAGGGTAGCGAAACTCGCCAAGAGTTTCGGCTGACCCGAGCATTGCCGAAAGTCTTGGCGACTTCCGCTACAATCACCCACCCTTCTTCTTAGGCTTGACAAAGCACTAGGTGCCGCGAGATTGAAGATTACGAGTCGCGGTTGCACAAATCAACCAGACATCGCAAGAACAGCGTATGTGCTCCGGCGGCCCAGATTCTCTTCACGATTGGGGATCATTTTGAGGGACTC
>CAZUAH010001209.1:0-1908 GCA_964617665.1 uncultured Pirellulaceae bacterium | reverse complement strand
TTGTCCTGAATGGCGCGGTAGAAGTTGACCGGCCCAACGCGGAAATTGCTTCCACTAGAGGTGAGCAGTTCACGGGCGAATTGGTCGTACGGCTTATTCTGAGCAACGGATTCCCATAAGTAGCGATGATAGGCCTGCGCCGCGTTGGGCCAGACCTTGACGGGGAATTCCGCCTTGACTCTGAAGATATCACTCCATTTCATCGCCCAGTAATGGAAATGCGCCGACCGGTCAAGCAGGCGGTCGATCAACGCGACGCGTTTGTTCTGGTCCGGATCTTGGATGAACGCTCTGGCCTCTTCGGCGGTGGGCAGTTTGCCCGTCAGGTCTAAGAAAGCGCGACGGATAAACACTGCGTCGGAGCAGAGGGCCGGTTCGACACCCAACGACTTCAACTTCGCAAAGACAATCTCATCCAACCCGTTCCTGGGCTCCGCCCGCTCGGGACTCTCCATAAGGTCTGCCACCTGTCTGGCCGCGAACAGCCGGTACAGCACGGCCTTGGCCTTGTCGGCCAGGGCACGCTTTTGGCTGGCGACTTCCCTGGCAGCCTGCCACGCCTTCCGCGTTTTGTCTTGTTCCGCCTGCGCCGGAGTGGCTATGCCTTCCGCCTTCTGGGCCGCCTGTTCATCGGCCACGTGTGACTCTTTGGCAGCGGCGATCCGCTTCTTGAGGTTCGCCAAGCCAGCGTCGGCCGTTTTCTTCCGCGCTTCGGCTCTAGTCAGCGCCTGCGCGGCGCGGGTGGCCTGAACGATCGCACTATCCAGCGTCTTCTGCTTTGGCGCCAAAACTGCCTTGGCATCATTGGCCACTTTGCGTTTGGCGGCAGCGTCGGCTGCGGTCTCTCGCATTGCTGCATCGAGTTGGACGAGTTCCCCGGCCGCCGCCAAGGCCGCTTGGTATGCGGGGGAGGCGGCACTCATCTTGGCTTTGGCGTCCGCCAGGGCCTGATCGGCCGATGCCTTTTGTGCCTGCGCTTCGGTCAGCTTCTGCGCAGCGGCGGTGACCTGAGCCTGTGCCGCTTGCTCGCTTTGCTGCACTTTGGCCAGGGCGGCCTTGGCATCGTCGGCCGCTTTGCGCTTGGCAGCCGCTTCGTCTGCAGCCTTCTTCTTTTCCTCCGGCGTTTTGGCGGCATCCCCTGCAATCGCCGTTGCGGCGGCGGCGGCGGCCTGGGCGGCCGGCTCGGCGGCTTGAGAAGCCGTGGTGGCCGCGGCCACCTGGTTCTTGGCGTTCGCCAGAGTGTCGTCGGCCGTCTTCTTCTGTGCCTGCGCGTCGGTCAGCTTCTTTGCGCCGGCCGCGACCTGAGCCTGTATTCGCTCGGCGCTCTCCCGCGCCGGTCCCAGTGCAGCTGCGGCATCTGCGACGGCTTTGCGCTTGGCGGCGGCTTGTGCTGCTGCCTGATTCTTCTCCGCAGCGATCTTCTCGAAATCGGCAGCCGCCTTCTCGGCAGCCGCCAAAGCCGTGGTGGCGGCGGCCACCTGTTTCGTGGCGTTTGCCAAGCCAGCTTCGGCAACTTTCTTCTGCGCCGTCGCCTGGGCCACCTTTCCTGTAGCGGCCCTGGCCGGAGCCTGTGCCGCTTGCTCGGCCTGCTGGACTTTCGCCAAGGCGGCCTCGGCATCGTCGGCCAACGCGCGCTTGGCAGTAGCGTCGGCTGCTGCCTGCTGTATCTGCTCCTGGGACTTGCCGGCACGCTCGGCCATCGTCTTGGCCTTGGCCTCCGCCGCCTGAGCGGCCTGCTCGGCCGCCTGGGAAGGTGCCGTGGCCGCGGTTACTTGATTCTTGGCGGCCGCTAAGGCATCGTCGGCTGCCTTCTTCTGCACCGGAGCGTCGGCCAGGTTCTTGGCGGCCGTGGCGACCTGGGCCTGTGCTTGCTGTTCCTTTTGCTGTGCCTGGGTCAAGGCGGTCTTA
>CAZUAH010001208.1:0-1911 GCA_964617665.1 uncultured Pirellulaceae bacterium | reverse complement strand
GATATTGGAGAGAAAATTTGTGATACAAGTGTTCCACCAAATTGTCATACTAATGAATATTTCATAGGATTCAGTGTAGAAAATAGCCGTATCAAGCCATCTATAATCTTACCCAAACAGGTATTGTCCTGACATAAAAAATCTTACTGAAAATTTTAATTTCAGGAGGCGAATCATGTTGACAGAAAAAGAGTTTAAAAAAATAAAAAAAATGAGTTTGAAAGGACATAATAAATCAGAAATAGCCAAGATGCTTTGTATAAATTTTAGAACAGTTGGCAGATATCTGCAATATGACAAATATCCAGGCTATAGAATTAAAAAGCAAAGAATCAGTAAACTTGATCCATTTCGTTCATATATAAAAATGAAGGTAGCAAACGATAATATTACGGTTTCTAAACTATATGAAGAACTATTGACAAAAGGATATCAGGGAAAACGAGTTATTTTGGGGGAATATGTTAAGGAATTAAGAGATGCACAAAAAACCATTAACAATGTCAAGACATCAAATTCCTTACTCAAAAAGAATATGTCACGTCATTTGCAATCTTACCCTACAAAAGGAATTTCGAAGGGAGCAAGTGCAGAAATGGCAGGGAAAAGAGCAGAATTTACATTAAATGAATATAGTGCAATGTACAGCAAAGCAAGCAAGCTGGAAAAGGGAAATATTCTTGATGAATTTTGTAAGATCACAAAATATCACAGAAAATATGCTATAGAACTTCTTGGTTCAGGTAATTTACAGGATAAACAGAAAAAGAAGAGAAAAAAAGTCTATAGCGATAAATGCATTCTTGTAATAGAAAGAATCTGGCAGGCAGCTGATTATCCTTGGTCTGAGAGATTAGTTATTCTCATTCGTTTATGGCTTCCATGGGCTAAACAACATATGAAATGGATAACTCCAGAAATTGAAAAAGAAGTTTTAAAAATAAGTGCAAGACAAATTGACAGACGGCTTAAAGATAAGAAAAAACTTTTGAGCAGAAAAATGTACGGAAGAACAAAACCTGGCTCTCTTTTAAAACATCATATTCCAATAAAAACGGATAATTGGGATGTTAAAGAGCCTGGGTTTGCAGAAATAGACCTTGTATCTCATTCTGGATCAAATGCATCAGGAACCTTCATATATTCACTGAATGTTACCGACATCCAGACAGGTTGGGTTGAAACAGTTCCCATAATGGGGAAAACAGAAATTGTTACACTCAACGGTATAAAAGAAATACGAAAAGATTTGCCATTTGATCTAAAAGGAATCGACTCAGACAACGGAACAGAATTTATAAACAACCACCTTTACAGCTATTGTGAAAAGAGCAAAATTCAGTTTACAAGAGGAAGACCATATAAAAAGAATGACAATGCTCATATCGAACAAAAAAACTGGACACATGTGCGGAGAATCCTTGGCTACGAAAGATATGATTCTGAAGATCAGCTATTTTTATTGAGGGAGCTTTACAGGAAAAAACTCAGGATAATGATGAATCTTTTTCAGCCTTGCGTTAAGCTTGAAAAGAAGGAGCGTGTAGGTTCAAAAATTAAAAGAAAATATGAACAGCCAAAAACTCCTCTGAACAGATTAATTGAATACCATGATCGCAATGAATTGCCACTTACTCTTCCCATTTTGAGATTGATAGATTTAAAAAAGAAAACAGATCCCTTTAAACTTGCAAAAGAGATTGAGAAGTTGGTGAAGAAAATAAAGGAGTATAAAAACATAGAAAACAACAAGTCAAAAAAGGCTGTATAATGAATTTTTTTAGAGACAATTTCAGCAAGAAAATTAATGTCTTGACGACAGTGATTTGGGTAAGGTTTTTAAATGTCTTGACAGGCCATGGAGTAAAAATCATCTGGTTAATTTCATAATAAGGCAAGTTGGACAAAGAC
>CAZUAH010001207.1:0-1919 GCA_964617665.1 uncultured Pirellulaceae bacterium | reverse complement strand
GAGCCTGCTGTTGTTGGCCGGCAACACGTCGCACACCCACGGCACCAGCGCCGCTACGGCGGCCTCGCCTTGGGTCGCTGGCATCAGCCGCTTCAGGAAAGCGGATACCTTACCGCTGCTCGACAGATCGTCCGGGACGAGGGTCGCTTGACGGCCAGCCGGCACTATGGCCCGATTTTCGTTCGGTCTTCGGACCTGCATCGTGCTCTGATCGCTGATCAGCTCTCGCTTGACAGCCGCCGATTTTCCGGGTTTGGCATCGCGTTTCGCCGTGGCTGTTTCAACTGCTGAATTCATTCTGCATAAAGCACATTATGCTGAATGAAACTGCCATGCAACGAGATGGTGAAAATCTCGCTGGTCTCGCGGTCTGTATCGTTGTGGAATGCGCGATTCGAAAGACGGACCGGTGGACGTCGGACTGTCGGGCGCGGTTCATGATCCAGTCGCTGGCACGCTTCAGGTGGGCGTCGCCGTTGTTTCGCGAGATGCCCATCGCGGCGCTCAGTGCGGGCCACCCGTCAAGCTGCAAAGTTAACGGGCAGCCGCTGGCAAATCGTTTGGTTAGCAACCTCGTAGCATCCAGCCGAGAAGACCGATAGCACGTCTCAGACGGGCGCGAAGACCCAGCTCAAGAAGTGGCGAGCGAGTACGCTACAACAAATGCAGCAGCCTACTTCCCCCAACGATGGGTGGTGAATTTGGGCTTCGGTGGCCCTGTATGTTTTGGAGGGAGAGACTGCCGTGGGGATACCGTCCGTCGTGGGCAGACTGCTGCGGATTGAACGAGGGTTGCCTACAATCTTGTCTGGTCTTGCTGCTTGCGCGCACTGCACTGCGAGCCTGTAAGATTTTGCGGTTCGCTTCATTAACCATTGCTCGTCATTCAGATACGGTCGAGGGATCGTCCTCGACTCTATGCGATTGCGACTCCGGCGCCGCCACAACGACAGGGTGAAAAGCATATCCGTCTCTCCTTTCTACAACGCCGATATGCAACTCGCTTGCCAAACCGTTCACGAATTCGACAGTGCTGAAACTATCTCATTCACATTCACTCTCTCACCGACTGTTTCTCAACTGCTTCTTCGATTTCTCTTACTGCTATTTCTGCAGGATCACCACCCAAAAACAACTTCTCTTCCTCTCCAATCATTTCTTTCAGCCTCGGCAACGCGTCTTTTGCTCCAGCGCCCATTTTCCCCAACATTCCCATTGCGGTTGTCCGAGCGAACGCATCGTCATCGCCTAATCTCTCGATCAGTAGCTTAACCATCGGATTACCGCCATCCATTATCATTTGCATCTCTTTCTCATCAATTGGACTAAGACGATCTACGATCATAACCGACGCGTACACTCTTCCCACCAAATAGTCCAGCACTTGTTCATCCGTATTTGGCCGCCACCCCAATCTCTTCAGCCCAAAAGCCGAATATCCACGCACGCGCACATTTCTATCTACAAGACCTTCAATAAAGCACTGGACCGCACGCTCATCTGCCATAAACGCCAATGCCATATAGACAGAGTCCCTCCTCGCTTCATCTACCGTATCTACTTCCTTAAGCAACGGCACGACCGCCGGACCCCCGATCGTCTTGAGAGCAATATAAGCGCCATTTGACACATCACGATGCTCGTCACCAAGCAGCTCACTCAACGGCCCAATAGCTCCCTCCCCAAGCCTCGCCACGTCTGTCCACTGCCTCCGCGCTATTAAAAAAGCAACCTTTTCACTATCGCTTCTTGGCGTCCACCCACTCCGTACCAACAGCTTGGAGGACAACTCTCTAACGAAACGATCTTGATCACTTAACCCGTTTACCAACACTGCATTGCTGGCATGGCCTATCCTGTCGACATTTCCGGCGGCCCAGATTCTCTTCACGATTGGGGATCATTTTGAGGGACTCCAC
>CAZUAH010001206.1:0-1938 GCA_964617665.1 uncultured Pirellulaceae bacterium | reverse complement strand
CACCCCCGACCTCAGACGACAACACCGACCTCAGACGACAACACCGACCTCAGACGCCCGGAATCCTACCACACATCGGCTCAATTGTCAGCCATCTGCAAAGCGTCTCCTGCAGCATGGGCATTGACCGTCGAAGCCCTTCGACAGTGCTGCAAACGCTGAAGGTTGTGGCAGTGTCATGATGGCCTTGAAGGCCAGCGGAGCCCGATGCGCGTAGTGACGATACGTGACGCCACCAGCGGAATGGCCAAGAATCTCCACAGATGATTCAGGGACGTGCTCGTCGTAGTAGGTCGCGCACGTCTTGCGGAGGTCCTTGAGCACCCAGGGCTGTTCCTCCCCGGTCTCGACGTTCGTCTTGGGGCCAATTCCGGCAAGGCCGCACAGCGTTCGGAATCGCTTGTTGGGCCGGGTTCCTCCGCCCTGGAAGACAGGAGCATCCGGATCGGGGTCCTCCGGCGTGATGCTCTTGATGTGCAAATGCACGGTGCGGTTCATCGGCCGGTAGAACGCCTTGTGTGTCTTCAGGCGACGGTAAAACAGCCAACCCCAGGGTGACTGCTCTCTGACTTCCGGGTCTGGCGACTGCCTGTCCCACGACACGTGCCGCCAAAGGATCGGCTCATGAAACGACTCCGTCTTCCAGACAGTGCCCGTGTCCAGACCGTAGTTGAAGAATACCACCAACGCCGATCGCCAATACCGACCGACGTGGAAAGGCTGACTCCAACCGCGTGGTCGTTTCATTTGGTGGGTCGCGAAGTACAGCGAGTTGATTTCTGGCTTGGTCAAGTAGTGCCGGCCAGCCACGATGCGCTGAGGTTTGACCTTGGGGAACCGCGGCAACACATCGACCATGTCCAGCTCCCACGCCCACGCCATTACGGCGCGCAGATGGGAACGAACCTTGTTCGCGGTTCGCCCTGGATTCCCACCGTCTCGACCAGCAGCGTCCTCGTATACCCAATCCAGAAACGCACGAAGCTCTTTTCGTCCCAGCTTTTCGACGGGAATCGCGCCGCCCCACCGAGTCCACTTTCTGAGAGTGGTGGAATACTCTTCACGCGTCCTCTGCGCTGGATTCCCAGAACGAAGGTATTTGGCTACGGCGGTTTCGAGTGTTGTCGGCATTGATGAACTCCGCGCCACCGGCGCTTGCTTCAATGCTCGATCCCCTTCGACCGGTGGCAAGGTTTCGCATCATGCCGATTCAGTGAAAGCAGAAGATTGTCCCTGCGCCATGGTAAGCTGGACAGATCGTGGACAGTGCTTTGCGCAGCGGATCAAGGTCTGAGTTACCCCGCTGCTGGAGTTTGAGTCAGCCTTTGTCCGGCCAGCTTCGGAAGGCAGTCGTCGCAGCGTTTGCCGGGGCCGGCCCCACGGTCGTTTGGGAAAAACGGGATCGAGAGTGAGGACGTTTTGTCATGAGTTGCCAAAGTGACTTGCTGAGATGAACGAGAGGATCGCGAACGACGCATCGAACCGCAATCGCCAACCTGCGGCGGTTGTCCCACCCAGGCGTCCAAAATGGACGAGAACGAGTGAATTCGCTGTGCACCGCGCTCGCAACAGCACCGAGTCAAACTGCGAAGGTGTCGGACGGACGCACGCGTAAAATCGCTGGGTGAGCCTCTCGGCCTCTCAAAAGGGCTTTGTACGTGCTACTTAGCGAACCACGTCACCGGCCGCATTCTGGTCTTGCATTCCTCGATTACGCCCGATACTTTGTACTGCAAAGTAAACTAGGTTCTCATTTCGCAAACGAAAACGCCAAAGCACCCTTTGATGATTGAGCCGCGGCGGGATCACCGAATGCAGTGCTGTTTCTTCGGCGCCGGTTGGTCTCACGGCGATCTGCATCTCGACAACAGTGCTAGGGAAAATGCCTCGGCACCAAAATGCTGTTGGATTCTCGATGACGAGCCGGATATTCGGCGA
>CAZUAH010001205.1:0-1949 GCA_964617665.1 uncultured Pirellulaceae bacterium | reverse complement strand
GAGCTTAGCCTCACAACCGCCTGCACCGCGCCAACGGAATTTTAGTGCGGTGGTGAAATAGCATCCAAGCACGCACCTTCAGACGCGGCCCCTGAACGAGAAGACACATCTGAGAGTGCTGACCAACGATCCTCCGACGATCAGGCGCAGAACGCGTTGGTACTCAACCCACATGCTGTGAAGGCGAACATCGTCGCAGTGGCCAGCATAGCCGCCTGCTATCTCCTGTCGAAAATCCCTACCGGAGCAAAGAAGACTGCTGCCAAGTCGGCGACTACTGCAGATGTAGCCGTAGCGACACTCGTGGAGGACGAGACCGACGATGAGCCTAAAGAGACAACGTTCCTCGATGACACGCCAATGGATGACGCCGTCGAGGAGATAGACATCCTCGACGAAAGCACAGAGTACATCGAGCTGATCACGGACGAGCCAGCCGACGCCATGCCTGCGGAAAACGAAGCTGAGTACATCATCATCGGGGGAGAAAACGACATGTCTGACAACACGACACCCGCAATTGATGCACCGGCAGATGCTTCCTTCCCGATTCCAGTAGTGGACTTGCCGAGTGTGGAAATCGACGTCGAGGCAAGCGATCCTGCGAGCGAAGACATCGCAGAGACCGAAACACCAGCCGTGGAACCGGACGCCGATATTGTGCGAGTGGCTGACGAAACGCCGGCTTCCCAGGAATCCCGACTCTTGGCAGCAGCCAGTGCGCTTTGTCAAGGCATACGAAGCTGCTTCTCGAAGAAGGCGGATACCGGAAACGGGAGCCCCGAAGAAGAATTCCCAATGGAGCGCAAACTGGATCGCTTCTTGTAGACGCCAATCCGCGACAACCTGGAGCATGCTGGCTCGGCACAACACATTCCCGCGTGATTCGGCGTGGGCAAATTGCTTGACTGCAAACGAGTCGCGTTCGCGAGGGAGTATACCCGCGGGACCACGCGAAAGGTAGGGGTTTCGTGATCACGCTATTTCTTGCCCGCAGCTCTGAGTAAACCCTGCACCGCCGCCAAGCGGATGGGCTTGGCTTCATCCGGCTTGTTCAGTTCTGCGTAGATGGCAGCCGCCTCCTTCGTCTTGCCTTGCGTCAGCAAGTTGTCGGCGCACAGCAGGTAGGAATCGGTAATGCGAAAACGCACTTCGTCCTTTGTCTTGGTCCGCGCGCCCGCCAACGCCTTGGCGGCATCGGCTGTGGCGATCTTGCCAAGTGTTCGAGCGGCTGCAGCGGCCACTCCTTGGTCCCTATTCGTCAAATGCTTGGCCACCACGGCAACGCTCCCGGCATCCGCTCGATATCCAAGCGCATTCAGCAGCCCGATCTTGAACTTATTGTCGCCCGTGCCCTGTAGTTTGGCTAGTAGTCTTGCGTTAGCCTCTGGCGTAGGGTTGTTCGTGAGCGCGCGCCGGGCGCCGTCGCGGACGTGTGGGTCTTTGTCGTCCAGCGCCTCCGCTATCGCATCGACGCACTCGCCACGACCGATTCGCTCGAGCTGCGTAATCAGCCAGATGCGAGCTGGCTTCGCCGTTTCGGGGTCGATCTTCTCCGTCATCAATTCGCAGACCTCAGCCCGCTTCGCCTCGTTACCCGGTGCGCCCGCCTGAAAACAAATCTCTTGCCATTGTTGCTGTGGGCCTTTGCGATCGGGGATCTTCTCGGCACTCATCCCTGGCAGCAGCTCGTCTAGCGTCTCTTTGAGACTCTTATCTTGGGCCCAGCCAAACGAAGCGCCGGCCATGACGCACATTAACGCAATGCAAATCGCTCTTGAACGAATCATGTTACTTCTCCTTGTCGTAAAAACGCGACTAGCGGTCGCTGCTCTCAGGCTGGTTAGAGTGTCCACGGTTCACGCTTCGGCCGGTCGACCCAACGATTGGCTTCGGGGTTCCGGCGGCCCAGATTCTCTTCACGATTGGGGATCATTTTGAGGGACTCC
>CAZUAH010001204.1:0-1950 GCA_964617665.1 uncultured Pirellulaceae bacterium | reverse complement strand
TAGGCGGGTTGTTTTCCTTGCTCTGGGAGGCAAGCTGGGGCGAGTTGCATGGCGTGAGCCGGGCCGGTATCGTGGCGGCAAGTATCCCGACCACGAACAAGCGGGTTTCGGCATGGATTCACCAGCCAGCCATACGGCGCAACTCCAGAATTGGCTTCTACTTCTGAAGCAAGGCGACCAAGACGCGCGGCAGCGACTCATTGAACATGCCTGTGAACGGTTGCAGTTGATCACAAAGAAGATGTTGAGAGGGTTTCCCCGCGTTCGTCGCTGGGAAGAGACGGATGACGTGTTTGTTGAAGCTGTCACCAAGCTCCACCGAAGTCTGGAGGCAGTGCAGCCGGAAACGACTCAGGATTTCTACCGTCTAGCAACGACACAAATCCGCCGCGTGCTGATTGACATGGCGCGGCGGTATTACGGGCCAGAGGGACTGGGTGCCAAACATGAGACGACTGCGGGCGGCTCGGAAAGCAGAGGAGCGCATCGCTGGGAAGCTACAGATCAAGCAGACGAACCCTCGAATCTTGCAGAATGGGCCGACTTCCACCGGCATGTCGAGGCACTGCCGAACGAAGAACGCGACGTTTTCAGTTTACTCTGGTACGAAGAATTGACTCAGGTGGAAGCGTGTGAGGTCTTGGGAATCTCGGAACGAACACTCCGACGCCGCTGGCACGGGGCAAGAATACACCTCCACAAAGCGCGACACGGGGAACCACTACCTGAGTAGGCCATTTGCTGAGATGCCAGCCATGACGGATGACGACCGCCTTTGGGAATTGCTCGACAAATGGGAGCAACTTCGCAGCGCCGGGAACGATCCCACGGTGGAGGACATCTGCGCGGAATCTCCAGAGTTAGTCGACCGGGTAAGAGAGTATATCGCCGCTTTGAAAGCCACCGACTGGATGTGCCAGCCATCGGTTCAGGCCGACGAATCGACCGTCCGAGCAAGAGCCACAGAGACGGGACGTGTTGAAGAGGCCCAGCTAGGGGAATACACGATCCTTGAAGAACTCGGACGTGGCGGAATGGGGCAGGTGTTTCGGGCGGTTCATCGGAGGATGAATCGTCAAGTGGCAATCAAGTTCCTCCCGACTTCGCGCAACGAATCCACCGACACGAAAAGACGTTTTCAGCGAGAAATCGAGAGCATCGCTCGGCTGTCGCACCCAAATATCGTCACTGCCTACGATGCCGGTGAATCGGACGGCAGGCAGTTCTTGGTAATGGAGTTGGTTGAGGGAACTGATTTGGCTCAGCATGTCAAGCAGCATGGGCCAATGACAGTGGAGGAGTCGCTAGATGCCGTCGTTCAGGCGGCTCACGGGCTTGCACATGCTCACAACGCACAAATCGTGCATCGGGACGTGAAGCCGTCGAATCTTCTGCGGGACGATTCCGGCACCATCAAGGTCACGGATTTGGGGTTGGCACGGTTCAGCCGCCCCGGCGTAGGCTCGGAGAAACATTTGGATTTGTCCGAAATCTCTCAGAGCGGTCAGGTTCTTGGCACGGTCGATTACATGGCACCAGAGCAGGCCATAAACAGCAAAGAGGCTGACCACCGAGCAGACATTTATAGCCTTGGCTGCTCGCTGCATTACCTGCTCACCGGACAACCCATCTACGGCGGCGAAACGGTCCTTGAGAAATTGGTGGCGCACCGAGAGAAACCAATCCCTTCACTGAAGGACTTTCGGCCTGATGTGACAGAGGAAGTGGATTGGGTCTTTCGCAGGATGGTGGCCAAGAAGCCGGAACACCGCCACCAGTCGATGGACTTGGCAATCGCGGATTTGGAAGAGTGCCGACAAGCTGATGCCGAGCGCCGTGCGACAACGAAGAGTAAGAGGAATGCGGCTCTGGTCGTTGCAATGGCCATCATCGGCTTGGGTTTCGTGGGTTGGCTCGGAGCAGTCATCATCAAGATCAGCACCCGCGATA
>CAZUAH010001203.1:0-1971 GCA_964617665.1 uncultured Pirellulaceae bacterium | reverse complement strand
TGGAGTCCCTCAAAATGATCCCCAATCGTGAAGAGAATCTGGGCCGCCGGAGAGGTAGCGTACAACGACGACTTCCGCTTCAAGCCCGACCCCACCCTCAATTTCGAGGTGCCCGCAGACGGAGAATACGTGCTCTCAATCATCGACGCTCTCTACCGCGGTCGCAACGATTTCGTCTATCGGATCAACATCGGCGAGGTGCCGTTTGTAACGAGCATCTTCCCCTTGGGCGGTCGAGTGGGCGAACCGGTGACGATCGAGGTGGATGGCTGGAATCTTGACAATGCCACGTTGGCGCCGCCGCCCAAAGATGCAGGGCCGGGTACCTACATGATCTCCGCGACCAAGGGTAAAGCCGTCTCGAACCAAATACCTTTCGCTTTGGACACGCTGCCGGAGTGTATGGACGCGGAAGCCAACGACGACCAGTCGAAGGCGCAAAAGGTGACGCTGCCCATCATCGTCAACGGCCGAATGGACCAGCCGAATGACTGGGACGTTTTCGAGATTGAAGGCAAAGCCGGCGAGACGATCGTCGCCGAGGTCCACGCTCGCCGGCTCGATTCTCCCGTCGATTCGTTCCTGAAGATCACCGACGCGAATGGCGAGGTGGTGGCGTTCAACGACGATCACCACGACGCGGGATCGGGACTGAACACGTACCACGCCGATTCCTACCTGATGGTCAAGCTGCCCGCGGACGGAAAATACTTCGTCCACATGGGCGACACGACGCGACAGGGCGGAAAGGAGTACGCTTACCGCCTACGAATCAGCCCACCGCGGCCTGATTTCGAACTGCGTGTCGTCCCGCCCAGCATCGCTATCCGCGGCAGGTCCGCCGGCGCGGCGACAATCTACGCCCTTCGCAAAGATGGGTTTGACGGTGCCATCAGAGTGAGCATCGAGGACTTGCCCGAAGGGCTCACCGCGAATCCCGTTACCCTGGCCGCTGGGAAGGACACGACGCGGGTGAGCGTACGAACCAAGTTGGCTGAACACGAACCTTTCAACTTGACCGTACTAGGCACTGTGAAGAACGGAGAAGCTGAGATCGTCCGCGAGGCTGTGCCCGCCGAGGACAGGATGCAGGCTTTCTTGTGGCGACATCTGATGCCCGCCCAAGAACTGTTGGCTCGGGTCTACAACCCGGCTTTCAGACTGCCGGAGACGCGCGTCCGTCCGCCAATTCCGGAATCGATGAAGCCCAAACCCAAGCCCGGGGCGAAGCCCAAGTACAGCGAGCGGCAAGTGACCAATCTTCTGAGACAGCTCGAACGTCTCTATCAAGACTGGTATCTCACCGACGATTTCACCAACCGTAAGGTCGCAGAGATAAAACCGGATTTCTAAAATCCGCTCTTTTGTCACCGTAATAACTTCTTCGCAGGACGGGTCGGCTTCGCCATCCGTCCCGCTTTTTGCGCCTACGGTGATATCCCAAACGTCGTGTGTTGAATTCTGAAACGCAAGTTTGAATTCTTGTTTACCCCCCCCAGCCGGAAGGTGACGGCCGGGGCGCATCGAACCACTCACAACAACCGTCGCCTTCCGGCTCGGGGTTAAACTACGGTTCAATTTCGGCGCTGCTTCCTATCGCCCAGATCTCGTCACAAGGATGACCCAATCCTTGTCCGGATCGCTGGGCGGGGTGCCGAGCGGCTTCTTGCCCGGCCCGGCGATCGTCTTGGAGGAACCGCCAGCAGTGGGCCGCTGTTTCGTGGGTTGAACCACCGGACGGTGAACGTTGCGTCCGTGTCGCCCAAGTCTAACGCCGTCGAACCGCCGGGGCGGAGCATGATGGCGTAGATCTCGCCTGGCTTGGCGAAACAGTAGCTGTCCGAGTCGGTGGTCAGGCTGTCATGGCTGGCCATTTCGGCCAACGGCGAATACCGCTGCGCGGAAAAGGGGCGTGAATCAGCGATTTTCTGAGGCTTGTTCATTTTACCTTTCGTCATCAGGTTACCTGAG
>CAZUAH010001202.1:0-1973 GCA_964617665.1 uncultured Pirellulaceae bacterium | reverse complement strand
CGGACGAGTTAGTGGCCGAAACGCCCGACACGCAAATCGCTCTGTACGACTTCGACGGTTTGCTTGTCAGCTTTGAACTGACGCTATACGGCGGCTATATGCTCAAGACGGATGGCGTTGTCCGCGAAAGCGACATGTTCCCCTTGTGGCCGCAGAATTCAACTCGCATCGAAATCTTCGGTACCGAAGGGCAGATGGTCGTGGGCCGGCACGGCGGCGGCTGGCAGGTGTTCGTGCGGCCGAAGAGCCGCCAACCGGTGGTCAAGGCTCAGGAGTTTGGTCGATTCCCCGATCCAGAGCACAAGGCGAACTTCATCGATTGCATCCGCACCCGAAAACGGCCCAACGCCGACGTGTTGGAAGGGCACCGTAGCGCGCTGTGGACTCACTACGCCAACATCAGTTACCGGCTGGGAGGTGAGAAAGTGGCCATCGACCCTGAGACCGAGCAGATCGTTGGTAATCCCGATGCGATGAAGATGTTCCGCCGAACGTACCGGAAGCCGTGGGTGATTCCGGAAGAGGTGTGACGTGTCGACCGAGACATAGTCTTTGTCCGTACCAATTTCGCCGGCCAGGAAGACCTGTTGCGTATTCCTCGCTGGCGTTTTTTCTGTTCTGCCCACGGAGGTTCTCTGATGTACGTGCCTCGTTCTTCGTCATGGTTTTCGTTGCTCGTAGTCCTGAGGATACTTCTGTCTTGTCCAGCAGGAGGCCCCGCACAGGAGACGAATCCAACTGAAAAGGAATGGCTCCGCACTGAACCCGATGTCGTCGTCTATCTACCAAAGGGCGATGCGCATCACGATGGCGACAACGAAACGTTTCTCGTTGTGCCGGCCGCCAACGGTGATGAACTGTTCGGCATGTGGACACAAAGCAGTGTCGAGGGCCGAGGCGACAACCGGATTATGCTCTCGCGCAGCGGCGACGGCACAAATTGGTCCACGCCCGTCAAAGTCGTTGGCACGACGCCAGGAACGGATGAGCCTCAGGCCAGTTGGGCCGTGCCCATCGTTGTCCGCTCGGGGCGCATCTATCTGTTCTATATTCACGAACATGTAGCGCAGCGAGTGGACCGGCAGGTCAGTGGCGGCCTGGGAGTGGTCTACAGCGACGACAGCGGGAAGACGTGGGCTGCGGGACCTGATCTACCCGTGCCGCGCAATCGCTTCGATGATCCCGATCCAAGGGTACCGAAGAAGTTCTGGTTCTGGACCACGGCGACCCGCGACGGCAAGGGGCGTTGGCTGTTGGGGTACACGCAAGTCACCAGCTACAAGGTCCGCCCGAAACCTGCGCGGGAATGGCCGCACGCGGATACTCGCTGCGCATTCGTTCGCTTCGAAAACCTCGACGAAGCTGCAAAGCCTTCAGAAATCAAGGCCACATGGCTGCCGACCGACCGCGAAGGGCTGGATGTAGCCAACAAGATGTACCCGCAGATCTCCACCTCCCAGGAGCCGAGCACGGTTCTCCTGCCCGACGGCCGTTTGCTGGTCGTGATGCGAACGTTCACCGGACATCCATACTACAGCGTCTCGGACGATCATGGTGCCACGTGGCGCGAGCCAGAACCGTTGTGTTACCGCGACGACGGCGAGAAGGCAAAACATCCGATCTCGCCGTGCCCGCTGTTCCGGCTGGCCGACGGCCGGTACCTGTTTGTGTTTCACAACAACGACGGCACACTGGGTTCGCACAGCCAATGGACAAAACGATGGAAGACGAACGAGGCGAACCACATCCGCCGGCCCACGTTCATCATTGTGGGCGAGTTTCGACCGTCGGCCCATCAGCCGATTTGGTTCAGCAAGCCAAAACAGATCCTCGATACCGACGGCGTAATCGTCGGACCAAAGCGGACGGCCGAAGCGGGCACCTATCCAAGCCTGACCGAATGGCACGGCCAACGGACACTATGGAAGCGCGTAATTTCTATTTCCCGAGAACAAGGAATGGATTATACCTCT
>CAZUAH010001201.1:0-1973 GCA_964617665.1 uncultured Pirellulaceae bacterium | reverse complement strand
AGCCTCCTACCTCGGCATGGGTTACACCGCTGACGAACATCTCTGCGCTGTACATCGAGCAGTTCTGGCACTTCATTTCGCTCAGGACCTTGTCCATGTGGTCCGGTAATTCGACTACGAGTACGAGCTTGCCGATGTCGTGCAGCAGGCCGACGACAAACGCATCATCTTTCTGTTGCTTCGCCGTGAAGAAGCTTGATGCCAAGCTGGCAACGAGCATTGCGTGGTTTTGGAGCGTTTCGAGAGGGATGGGTGTCCGTTGTGCGGTGTTATGTTGGAATACTTCCGCCGCGAGGGCGACTTGCTTGATGGAATTGAAACCGAGGTAGGTGACAGCCTCCTCGATTGCGGTGACGGTTCTGGCGAGGCGGAAGAATGCCGAGTTGACCACTTGCAGTACCTTCGCGCAGATGGCCATGTCCTGCTTCAAGATTTCACATACCTCGTCGACGGTTGTGTCTTCGTTCGTCAGCGCGGCCGTAAGCTGCGTATACACGCGAGGCACCGGGGGCAACTTCTCGATCTTACCCACGATGTTGCGGACCGTTTCGTCGCTGATCAGCGTCTGAAGACGACAGGCGCGCTCGACCACGTTTTCCAACACGCCCGCATCGCAAGGCTTGGTCAGAAATTGGTGAGCAACTGGTACGGCCCGCAACGCGCTCTCCAGTTCGGAGTGGCCCGAAAGCACGATCCGCGCTACGCTAGGGTACTTGGCCTGCACACTGGCCAGCAGCGTGGCTCCGTCCATCTCGGGCATACGCATGTCCGACACGATCACATCGAACGGTTCGTCGCTCAAGGCTTGCAGCGCCTCTCGGCCACTTCCGACAAAGGACATTTCCCACACGCGTCGCTGACGCCGCAGGCGATTGCGTAATCCCTCCAGAATACTAGGCTCGTCGTCGACAAAAATGATGCGTTTCTTCATGACACGGCCTCCGTTTCTTTCTCGCCCTTCCCATCAACCGGAATACGAATAATGAAGGTAGTTCCCTTGCCCTCTTCGCTCTGGCAGGTCAGCGATCCGTTGTGTTTATCCACCACGACCGAATGAGCGATGGCCAGACCCTGTCCGCTCCCCTTACCGACCTCCTTGGTGGTGAAAAATGGGTCGAAGATGCGGTCTCGGATAGCCGCTGGGACGCCGCAACCCGTGTCCTGGATCTCGATGCGCACCGTATCTCCGTCGTGGGCGGTTCGCACTTGGATCGTGCCTTTTTCGCCGCTGTCGCCGACGACATCGCCGATGGCATGCGCCGCATTGACCAGCAGGTTCAAGAACATCTGGTTGAGATCGCCCACGTAACACAACACTTGCGGCAACTCGCCCAACTCGGTCTCCACATCCGCCACGTACTTGTATTCGTTCTTGGCGATGGTCAGAGTGGCCTTGAGCGCTTGGTTGAGGTCGGCGGGGCTCTTATCCCGCTGGTCGGGGTGGGCGAACTCTTTCATGGCACCGACGATGGTGGAAATTCGCGACAGGCCGTCGATGCACCGCTCGAACGCCCCAGGAACGTGTTCGTCGAGATACTCCAGGTCGGCGGTCTCCTCGGCCTCCCTGATCTGTGCGAGAAGCTCTTCGTGTTCGCCCTCGCCGCCGATCGCGTCCAGCGCCCGTCGGTACTCGGAAATGAGCCCATGTTGATCGTCGAACGCCTCGTTGAGAAAGTGGGCGCTGTCGCTCACGAACTGAGCCGGGGTATTGATCTCGTGGGCGATGCCGGCGGCGAGCTGGCCCACGGCCTCCAACTTCTGGGCGTGGGATAGCTCGGCTTGAGCCCGCTCGCGCTCGACAATCTCGTTGTGCAAACGCTCGTTGGTCTCGCGCAGCGATTGGGCGCGTTGTTCGACCATGCTCTCCAGCTCGTGTGTCTTCAGCCGCCCCTGCTTCCCCAAGCGGTGCTTCTCGGTCAACGCCGCGGCAAGTTGGCAGATTTCAACGCTGTCGAAAGGTTTTTTCAGAATCA
>CAZUAH010001200.1:0-1984 GCA_964617665.1 uncultured Pirellulaceae bacterium | reverse complement strand
TTCTCCACCTGCGCCTCGGTCATGCGGTTGCTCATCATGCCAATCGCTGGAATGCCGAGCGCGTCGAGGGCCAGTACGTCGTTGAACCCCTCCACGACAAGGATGCCGTGGCGAGCAATCGCCTCACGATAGCCGGGCTCTTTTAACCGTGATCCCTGCTGACCGAAGAATTCAAGGCCCCGGTGCAGGCCCTTCGGGAAACGGTACTTCGCTGGCGGTTGCTTGCTTCGGTCGCTTTGCTCCCACGCGCCCAGCTTCTCCTCGTAACCCGGGTCACGACCGATCCAACCCAGCACCTTATCGTCGACGGATAGCAGGGGATAGACGAGGTTGCCCCGCAGGCTCCAGCCTCGCTTGTCACCGCCTCCATCGGTCGGAAGATAGCCCACTCGCCACTTGCGCATCAACTCCGGAGAAAGGAAAGGGCGGCGACGGACGTACGCAGAGGCCTTCGGTCCCATCTGCGCCGCTTCGACGACGAATTTTCTATCGACATCAACAAGACCGCGAGCGGATTCGTTGTCAGAATTCGCGAGCGGTACATTTCGCTGCCGAGGTACCGGCGGCTCTTCGGGGGGCGTGGCAGCCGATGGCCCCGGAGTACGGGACAGGGCGGCCGGTGGTCTTCCCGCCAGTACCTGCTTGATCCGGTTGAACTCGGCACCGGTCAGACGCCCACCCGTGGGCTTCTCCCCGGTAAGCCACCCGTGCATGAGCGTCAGGAGGTTCCCGCGGAAACCACACTGGTACGCATGACAGTAGAAGACCTTCTGCGGATGCTCCGTGTTGACCGCGATCTCTTTCCGCCCTTCATGGTCATCGGGACAACCGTACGGGCAGTCGATCCGAGCTTCTTTGCCCGTCTGGCGGGCGTCGAGCTGCGCGCCGCACTTGGCCGCTGCTTCTTCCAGCGTCGTTTCCGCTTGCAGCCGGTCCACGTCGATGAAGTGTTTAGCCATGGCGGTGTAGCGCGTTTCGAATTGGCATGGTACCTTGCGATACCGATGAGCGCAACGAGCAGACAACGCGTAATTCTGAAAACCCGCGATCGAGACGTGCTTCGACTCCTGGGCCGCACGCCGGCCACAGCTCCATTGATTCTGAAGGCGAGCCCGTGCTTCGCCGAGCCCTTTGAGGACCTGCGGAGAGTGCGGGAGCGGATGCAGGCTCTGGCCGCTGGCGGATGGGTGCGTTCGTCGCCGCTGGCGACGATCAGCCGTCATGCGGCCAATTGGTATCGGCTGACCCCGGATGGCTACCGTCTGCTCCATGGGCAAAGCGCGACGTTACCACACAAGACCTTCTTCATGCCCATGCCACCTTCGCGGCAGGAGCATGCTCTGTGGCTCGCCGAGGTAATCGTCCAGACGATGGTTGCAGCCGAGCGGAGTATGGTTACGATCATCGACTATCGTCGCGAGAATTCGGTGGTCTTGTCGCTGGACAGTGAGACACTGAAACCGGATGGTGCGATGCAACTTCGCACAGTCGACGGCCAGCAATTCAATTTCTTCATAGAACTCGACAACGGCACCGAGCCGGTCCGGTCTCCGAGACAGCGGCAGAACATCGAGAAAAAAGTCCGCTTCTACGAACGTCTGCAGGACGCCGCCCTGGTGAAGTGGAAACGCAAGAAACAGCTGAGCCCACCGCCACGATACCGCGTGCTCGTGTTTACGCGGAGTTCGCGGCGGCAAAAACACATCCTCCGAACCGCAAAGCACATGGCCCATAATCCTGATCGCCGGCTTTGCTTAGGAGTCTCGCTCGCGGAATACCTGAGCGATTCGAACCCCCTCCGCTCTCCGATCGCCGTTGACCATCATGGCCAATGGCAGGCGATCGTAAGCGAAGTGTACGGCGCCCGTTTTCTGCGAGAGCCGTTCAATCTCAATCCATGCAGCAAATCATTATCTGACTTGGGAAACGTTACGTGATTTTCCGATTCTGCGCTAAACTATCAGTCCCTCGTCGTTCGGCCCAT
>CAZUAH010001199.1:0-1985 GCA_964617665.1 uncultured Pirellulaceae bacterium | reverse complement strand
TACCGCCCACCGGCAACGGCAATCCTGCAGCTTCACTCTCCGTTGAGCACCGGCAACGCGCACACTAGACCGACCAGCAAAGCAGTTGCGATTTTCATGACGTTTGACCTTGTTCTCAATATCTTCCAAATAGCACATCAAAGAGAGCGATAGCAAACTTGATTTCCCACGACCAGAGCCTAAGCAGTAGAGGCTGAGGATTCAAGTTAGGGAGGGCTGCTACACCTCATCCCAAGCTTTGCATGGCACAATGAAATCGACCACCGCGCGCAACCGTTTCAAGAATGGACCCTTTCCACCAGCCCAGTCGTCGAGTGCCGAAACCGGTCGTTTCTTAGCGCGCCCGCAGAATCAAATCGGCCTTCCGTGGGAACGATCTTGTATCACTGATCGGCCTCATTGGCCTTGCTAAGCAGTGCTTAGAAACAAATGCGCGGTTCGCGATGCTGAAATATGGGGAAAAACAACGATTTTAGCCAGTTCAACCGTGCAAACATTGATCAGGTCCGCTTTGTTTCCGTGATCGCGTACAGGGCGAATGTGGCTAACCAGTGATCGCCCTCGTAGTGCCCGCTGGCGACGTATTCCACGCCGGCTTTCAAGTGCCGCCGTGCGTTTTCCATCAATGGTCTTTTGAGCTCATGACCAGTCGGCAATGCGTCTGCCACGGCACGCAAGCACCAGGCACGATTCAAATTCAAGCCTGCAAGGTGGACTAGTTTTCCATCCGTGACATCGGTCACCTTGACCGGCTGAATGGTCCCGTCTGCCAGTTGCGTCTTCACTCGCGGAACAAAACTCTCAAACCACCCTGCAAACTCGTTGGCAGGCAACAGGCGTCGCATCAAGTCCGCTTCGTTCCAACATGACGAAAAGAAGTCGTGTCCGGATGGTTCGTAAGCGACCGGATAATCTCTGTCGTCGGCGTAGAACGCTTTGGCGCGCCGGGCGACCAATACTGCGAGTTCTGGGTGGTCAACCGCCCTGGCGTAATCCAGCAACTGTCCAAGCGCGAATCCTGTATCGGTGTGCTGCCCAACACGAATGGGATAGGAAAGTAGCGGCAGATAGGCGTCAATGCGTTCTTGCAGGACGCGTTCCAGTGGACGCAGGTTTTCGCGCCAACGCCGCGCGTCAGGATCGTCCCAACCATCTAGCTCCATCGTCAAACGCAGAAACCACGCCCAACCATACATGCGTTCGAATGATTTGTGTTCGTCACGAGCGAAAAAGGTAGCTTCTTGTTCCAAGTTTGCCTTGCTTAGGTGTGCACCGAGCGATTCTCGGATTCGTGATGCGTTGGGGAGGTCAGGCATGGTCCTCAGCAGTCGCGCTAGCACCCAGTGTCCGTGGACGCTGCTGTGCCAGTCGAAGCATCCGTAGAAAGCTGGGAAGTTCTGCCTCGGCGTCTTAACTTGGCTGGCGTCCACATAGACCAACGACATTTTGTTTGGAAATTCAATGTCGATGTTCTTCAGAACTAGTTGCGCCCATGCATGGGCAGTTTCTGCATCAAGTCGATCAAAGTCAACTTGTGCACGCGACTTGACTGCGTCTTGGGCTTGAAGCAGATGTGCCCGTGTCGAGCCAACCAGGACGAGACAAACCAATCCAACGCCTGAGAAGAAACGATCAGTCACGGTGCAGTGCCTTCCTGTCGATTCACTAGAGTCCAACGCCAAATTGTACAGGGCGGCAGGGCCGCCAGCCAAGAACGAGCTACCGCTCGGAAAGCAGTTGCCCGCTCTCGTTGGTCGCTTATCTTTGTGAAAGAGTCAACGATCCTGGAATTCAGTAGCACAGGCTACCAAAAAAACACTTTCGCGAGACACCTGCGAATTACATGAGCGCATTTCAAAACCTGTTGTAGCCGGAGTCGCAAGACTTCGGGGGGATCCCGAACACGCGGTTTCCCGAAGTCTTGCGACTTCGGCTAGTGCGCCTCTGAATGCGTTTGATCGGCGGGGTGCGAGTCCCCGCGAGGT
>CAZUAH010001198.1:0-1990 GCA_964617665.1 uncultured Pirellulaceae bacterium | reverse complement strand
TCGGATTGCAGCTCTTCCGCGATGAGCCCGTTGATCCGATTTACGATCCGCGTTACCGAACATCGCGAGATGGAGTGCTGATCGGCGATTTCGTAGTGCTTGTAGCCATCGCACCAGAGTCGATAAATCTGCGCGTCACGCTTGCTTTGCTTTTCCAGGACGTGGCCTATAACGTCCCTTAATTCGCGGCCAACATCTTCTGCGATTGCCTCCGGCGAGAGGGCCGCCAGGTCGGCGTCCACGTGATCACGTTGCCTTTTGAAACGGTCGACGGCGTGTGAGATCTTGAACCGCAGCTTTGTGGCGGCAAGGCCATAGAGAGCGTTTCGGCCTCGGTATTGAAATTTCCGTTCACGGAGCCCGACAAACACGGACCGCAACGCCGAATTGACCGCGTCGTCCTGGTCATAGTGCGGGCGCAACCAATTTCCGATCAACCCAGCGGCCATAGCCAGCAATGGGCCTTGGATCTGTTCGAACAGTCTCTGAGCCGCCGCCTCGTCGCCAGCTTCGTAGGCGCCCATCAGTTGTGAAAACGATTCATCGAGTGACATGAATTCCTCCCTGGACTCGTACCACACGTCTCTAGTTCTTGTAGGTTGACCCTTCGAGGCCGACCATTTCCCGACGGGCTCGGAGGCCCACCGTACCGACAGAACTGAATGACGTGAGATACTAGTCCTCACAGAGTATCCTACTCATCGCGCTGTTCATCAAGGCGGCTCGTCCCTCGGTTCTTGAGCATCCAGGAGCGGTCTCAAAATTCCACACGCGGACGACGAGCATACTGAGCACAGCGAAGAATCTCATGGTCTTGTGAAGCATAGATCATTCGCTCCGCTCAGGATGACGGACAGACCCAGTCGTGAGGCCGCCTCGGATCATTGACATTGACGGTGACATTCACTAGACGCCATGGTAACTTGCGGTCAGAAGAACGAGGACACGGGAAGCGAGACGGAATCCTTGCCCCGAAGGGGCAGAGATATGTCAGCCCACGTTCCGCCCTCCAATCCGCAGGCGTTCAATATCAGCTGGCAAGTCAGGTAGTCTTGAGCCAGTCTTAGGCTCGGACTATTGTGGTCGCCGACGGCGAGTTGCTCGGATAGACTATCCGATAGACTGATTCCTGAAACTTGCCACTATCAGCTCGTGCAAAACGAACGTGGAAGGACCAGAAGATGATAGATCGGAGAAGCCTCTTGCAGCGACACGCGGTTGTGGTGATGGCATTAATCTCTACAGTCTGTTGCGCAATTGTTGCCACGGCAAATGATGCCAAGACGCCCGCCAATGTTGCCCGTGAAATCCTCGAAGAGACGGGGGGCAAGGGAGGATTGATCGTGCACGTGGGTTGCGGCGACGGGAAGCTGACCGCAGCGTTGCACGCGGGCGATCGTTACTTGGTGCATGGGCTGGAATCCGATGCTTCAGAAGTCGAAAAGGCGCGTGAGTACATTCGCTCGGCTGGATTGTGTGGCAAGGTGTGGGTTCAACATTGGATTGGCGATCGCCTGCCGTATGCCGAGAATATGGTGAATCTGGTAGTGATGCGGAATACGGAATTCGAGATACGAGATGAAGAGATCATGCGGGTGTTGGTGCCCGGTGGCGTGGCCCTTATTCTCGACTCTCAACTCTCGATTCTGGGCTCCTTCCGCAAACCCTGGCCAGATGAAATCGACGAGTGGACCCACTGGCTGCACGGAGCCGATGGCAACGCGGTCGCGCAGGACACATTGGCCGGTCCGCCGCGACGGCTGCAGTGGATTGCCAAGCCCTTCTGGTCGCGGCACCATAATACGGCACCCAGCGTCACCGGCATCGTGTCGGCCCAAGGGCGGTTGTTCTATATCGTGGATGAAGCGCCATCGAGCATGGACGGAAGCGTGCCGGACAAATGGGCCTTGGTGGCTCGCGACGCGTTCAATGGCCTGCTGTTGTGGCGCAAGCCGATTCCGCGGTGGGGATGGAAGACGTGGAGCGCCGA
>CAZUAH010001197.1:0-1990 GCA_964617665.1 uncultured Pirellulaceae bacterium | reverse complement strand
GCGGTTTTGTGTAGGGTGTTGCGGTCATGGGCCGTGGGGGGGGGGGGGGCGGGGCTGAGCGTCAGCGAGGGAAGCCCCGGGGTTTCGGGCTACGCCCTCCAACCCCGGCCACCCCGTCGATTGAATCGCAATCAGCGTGACGAGCGTGTGGTCCCAGATCGTGAATTGAGGATTTTTTGCAGGGCTTCTTCGACGCGCGAAGCACTTGTCTTCTTCAACGGGATGATCTTTATCTGCCGCGCTGGACTCTCGCCGGCCCGCTCGTCCAGCGTTTGGGCCAGTTCGATGATCTCCTCCAGCAAGGGCGACGTGGCCATCACAATCAGCGAGTTGGTCATTTCGTCCACCGCTACGCCTGGCCTACGCCTGCTGGTCGACGTTCCATAAGTACGGCTGCGGCTGCTGCTGGTGGTGGACATCAATTGCGAACGAAATACCTCCTGGATCATCTGCAACACTTCGACTGCGTCGGCGTAACGCAGTGGCACGATCTGCGGCTTGGTGCCTTCGCCCTGGTCCGAATCGAGCACCCGCACCAGCCCCTCGATCGTTTGGCGGTCGATGCGACTGCCTTGAACCACGAGAGTGTTCAGTCGTTCGTCGGGCACGATCGCCACGGGCAAGGCGCCTCGCCGCCAGGTGGACCGTTCGGAGTCGAACAACTGCTGCAGTCTTTCGGCCACTTCTGGCGCGCTGGCATTTTTCAGTTCGATGACACTGATGTTTCGGCCGACGGTGCCGGCCATAGGTAGAATCGTGCGCAGGAGTTGCTCGAATTGCTGCAGGGCCTCTGGATCGTCCGATACGACCGTGATGCTGTCCTCGCCAGGCACCACGTACAGCGGCGGTGGTTTCGATTCGCCTTCGCCAAGTTCCGTCTCGGACGGTTGCTTCGGGTCGAGCGCCACTGGCTCTGGTTGCTCTTGGGTCGGTGGCTTCTTCTTGGCCACGGGTGGCGACTCCGGTTTGGCCACGTCGGTTTCCTCGGCTCCGTCGGGCTTGATCTGAGCGACAAAGTACCATTCGTCACCCCACGCGGAATCATCGAGCAATGCGGTCTTCTTTGACGCAGCTTTCTTCGAAGGTGTGCTGGTCTTGGGCTGTTTGGCCTTCTCCGCCGCTGGTTTGTTTGGCGTGGTAGTTTCCTTTGGCCCCTCATTGGGCTTGTCAGGCTTCGGCTGCGAGGTCTTGGGCTTCGCCGATGGTGTAGGTTTGGTCTTTGCCGCGGGGGCTTTCGCTGGAGTCTTTGGCTTCGCAGGCGGGGCCGGTTTGGCTTTCTCTGCGGTCTTTGCCTCTGGTACTTCGGTCTTTGTCGGCGGCGCCGGCTCGGTCTTGTCCTCCGAAGGCTTTGCTGCTTCCTTCGCATCTTCCACCGGCAAAGGTGTGTCCGGCGACATGATGCGGATTTCGTTGTCTCGCAGCTGTGGCCACAAACGCTGGATTTCGCGGAGCGCCTCGGTGATGTCGCCCTGCGTGCGGTAGGTTCGCATGAGTTGGCCGCTGCGGCCCTTCAGGAGCTTTAGCTTGGTCTCGCCCATTTTTATCAGCAGGTCGCGAATCTGCTGTTGGTGTTCCTCCGTGGCTCGAATGAACAGTTGCTCGGAATTCGGGTCGACATCGACGCGAGGGCCATTCACGCCTTCGTCGGCAAACTGGCGGCCTATGGCCATTTCGGCCGACAGGGGGTCGACGTACTGCAGTTCGTAGATTTCCAGGACCGTTTCCTCGGTGCGAAGCTGTTCGAGCGTCTTCTTGATCAGCTCCTGATCCTCCGGCCGGCCGATGGCGACCAGTTGATTGCTCATATAGTCAAACGAGAGGTCGGCTTTTGAGCTTTGTTTCAGCAGCAATTGGTCCAGTACATCCAAGGCAGCACTGGAATCGACGTTCTTCATGGAATAGAGTTCTACGGTCGTGTCGTCGTCCTGTTGGGCGCCTTCTGCAACTGCCTTGATCATGTCGGCGATCCGCGTGTGCTTGGCGGCCGGTG
>CAZUAH010001196.1:0-1996 GCA_964617665.1 uncultured Pirellulaceae bacterium | reverse complement strand
CCGCGACATGTTGGAGTCCGTAAATGTTAACCGACACAGGAGTTGTCGTCATGAGTCACGAACGGCTCCGCCCCGATGACGCATGACACGCCCTCCGTGTGCATCTCGCGGCTGACAGGCCAGTGAGCGGATGTCATCAATTCGACGGCGTACCCCGTTCCAGTACTCTGCGACCGCCATGAACTACAACCCTGGGACAGGTCGAATCTGTGTCCATATCAGAAGGGAAAGCTCGGCATGCGTCCTTTTCCCCCCTTGTAGACCAAAATGCCGGAAATCAAGATTCCTATCAGCAGTTCGCGTGGATCGCACCGTCTGTCGGATCGCGTTTGTTCGAGGGAACCCCAGCAGATATTTCGCCTGGCCACAGCAAAGCCGACGTGACGCAGATTTGCGCTGAGTGGGATATGGCCGAGGCGGCTGAAATCATGTGGCAAGTCGGTTAGGATTCTGTCTGCTGGCGATCTCTGGAGAGGTCGGTATACTGGATATGTGAGGGAGGCAGGTCTCGTCCTCACCGATTAGCCATGCCGAAACTGCAGCTATCCGTGGAAGCGCCTTAGCGGCTTGTTCCAACGGATTGCCTAATGGATGGACCGCCGAGAATCACCGAGAATCAGGAACCGTGCATACTGCAAAGATCGTCAGTACCTTTCATGCGTGGAAACGTCAACCGTCGGCGCTCGCGGGGGGAGCCACACCGTACGCCGACATCCCCGGATTCTGCAAAAACGCGACACTGGAAGAGATCGCCGAACACGGCTACGCCCTCACGCCCGGTCGCTACGTCGGAGCCGAAGAGGTGGAAGACGATGGCGTCCCGTTCGCCGCAAAGATGGAGGGCTTGACGCGCGAGTTAGCCACTCAATTTCACGAGTCCGAAAAACTGCAGGCGGCGATCCGCGACAACACGCAATTCATCGACGACAACAGTGGCAAAGTCGAATCCGTCTGCATCGGCCGCGCTCATGATCCGGACGGTGACCGCCTCGAACAGATGTTTCACTTGACGAGTTAACAAGAATAGCTGTGACGCTGAAATTGAATATGAACATCGACCCACAATCCAAAGACGATTCAAGCTCGTCCGATACTTCGAGCACAACCCATCACTTCGTTGGTCGCGAAAAGCTCATTGAGCATTTCTGGAGTGTGATTCGCCTACAGAATGTCATCACTGTTGATGCTGCGCGGCGGATGGGCAAGACCACGCTCATGAAGAAGATGGCTGAAGAGTCGCCTGACGACATCGCTGCCTATTGGATCGACCTACAAGACTTGGCGAGCGGTGAGAGTTTTTTTGATGCGATCTACGAGAAGACGATGTCGCAATCAGACAATTACAAATGGCTTTATCGCCCAAGAACTGCTGTCAAACGATCGCTTTCATTCTTTAGCGGGTTGAAGGCGGGACCTGTAACCCTTCCTGAGATCAAGGCTTTGGAATGGAAGGCCCTTTTCGTTCGACACCTCAAGTACATGAAAAGGAAGCACCGAAAAAAGACCAAGATCGTTTTCTTCTTTGACGAAATGCCGTTGTTGCTGCACAAGATTCTTCGAGAGCGATCACCTCACGAATCGCTCGAAATACTCAGCGCAATTCGCAGCTTAGCCGACGACAACCGCGATTCGTTGGTTTTCGTGCTCGCAGGTTCTCTTGGACTTCATCACGTCGAAAGGCTGATAAAGCAGGAAACCAAAGTAAACGCGCCAACAACGAACACTTACGAGCCGTTTCGTGTCCCGCCACTTTCGCCCGACAATGCAGAGCTAGCAGCTGTACAATACTTGCAGACGTTCGGTGTCAGTGAATTTGATGCTGAGGCCGCTCGCGAGATTGCGGTTCAAACAGACGGAATTCCCTACTACATTCGGTCAGTTGCTTTCGCCTGCAATGCTGTCGAACAGACACTGACCAAGTCACATGTCGAAGACATTGTGAAGTGAGCGTACACCAGAACGGTAGAGGGGGAGGCGCGCGCTTTGCTGAAGGAGG
>CAZUAH010001195.1:0-1996 GCA_964617665.1 uncultured Pirellulaceae bacterium | reverse complement strand
GCGAGTTCTGATGGTGAATGCCGATTGTCGAGAGACCGGCATTCTTGGCTCGCTCAGGCCAATCAGCCAACGTCAGATCGTCCGGCACCAGTACGACACCACGGGTGGCGAAGGAATGGCAAGGAGCTGTATCGGCCAGCAGGTCTTCAATCGGGAGAGCCGCTGCCACGGCACTACTGGCGCAGCCAACAAGGAATTGTCGTCTCTGAAAGTCAATCATCACGTTCCTCACACAACGGGAGTTGTCAGTGTTGTTCGAATCACACTCCGCCGTGGAATCGTTGCGGCCAACGCAAACTGGCGTTTCACCAGCCAGCATTTTCCCACAGAAGCAAACGACTTCAAGCTCGCAAATAGGAAGTGGATCTCGAAAAAAGACTTCAAGCATCCTGCGCGGGCGGGTGAATCTGACGTGCAGTCTCTTGAATGCAGGCCCAGCCTTCTTCGACGTGTTGCAGGGTCGTGTAGGTCTGACCGATGACGAATCTGATAACGATGCGTCCGCTTGCGCGCGTTTTGGTCAGGTACAAATGCCCTCCGTTGTTGATGCGGCGCAGCAGTTCTTCGTTGATCCTGTCGAGTTCGGCATCGCCCGTCGTCCATTCGGGGATGTACCGGAAACTCAGCAGCGCAAGACTCGGCTCGGTTACCAGCTCGAAGTCCTGGGTGTCGCGAATGAGCGCCGCAAGGTGCTGCGTCCATGCGATGTGATTGCGGATCTTCTCTCGCAGTCCTTCGGCTCCGTAAGAGCGGAGGACGAACCAGAGCTTCAAGGCTCGGAATCGCCGGCCGAGAGCGATGCTCCAGTCCCGGTACTCGGGCGTCTCCTCTTCAGTTCGCGATTCAAGATACGTAGGCGTCAAGGACAACGCGCTCACCAGACGCGATGGGTCGCGCATGTAGAACAGCGAACAGTCGAAGTTGGTGAACAACCACTTGTGTGGATTGAAGACAAAGCTGTCAACGTATTCGAGCCCGTCAATTTTCGCTCGAACTTCCGGCAGAATCAGCGCGCTGCCCGCCCAGGCCGCGTCGACGTGCAAATGAATGTCCTCTGATTGTGCGACGCGTCCAATTTCCCGGAGCGGGTCGATCGAGCCCAATCCTGTTGCCCCGAAGCTGGCGACGATGCATGCTGGGATCCGCCCCGCGGAACGGTCCTGATCTACGGCGGCGACCAGCGCCGCTGGCTCCATGCCATAGTCGTCGCGAACGGGGACCTTTCGAACGTTCTGAGAACCCAACCCCGCGATCCTGGCTCCTTTTTCGACGGAAGAGTGCGCCTCGGCGGACGTGTACACGACAAGCGGGGGCCCATTGGCCAGCCCTTCACGCGCGAAGCGGCCGGAAGTTGCTCTTTCGCAGGCCGCGATGATGGCGCAGAGGTTCGCTGTTGAGGCCGAATCCTGTATCGAGCCAGTGAACTCCGCTGGAAGGCCCAGCAAGTCCCGAAGCCAAACCGTCATGCGCTCCTCGAGCTCCGTAGCGGCTGGCGAGGTTTCCCACAGCATGCACTGGGCGGCAAGCGTCGCCGTCAGCATTTCCGCCAGCACGGAAGGCGGGCTCGAATTCGCATTGAAGTAGGCAAAGAACCGGGGATGCTGCCAATGGGTAATGCCAGGTAGGATCTTCTCCTGGAAATCCGCAAATATCGTCTCCATCGACTGGCCGTGTTCGGGACAAGCGGGAGGGATCTGGGTGGCGATTTCGCCGGGTTTCACCTGCGAGCGGACCGGGTACTTGTCGACCGTGGCCAGATAGTCCGCCATCCAGTCAGAAAAGGCATGAGCGTGAACGCGAAATTCTTCAATGTCCATATCGAGTGCTCCCACGACGTATCAACACGGACGTTCGTGCAGGCGGCCTCCGGTGCCCCGTGGGGAGGTCGGCGTGGTCGTGCCCCAATTGACACTGTTTTTCAAAGAACCTGACGTCACACTTTGAAAGTGAGGATCAACTATTTCCCGATTGTCTTGGCCGAATCGTGTAATTCAAA
>CAZUAH010001194.1:0-1997 GCA_964617665.1 uncultured Pirellulaceae bacterium | reverse complement strand
CACCGGTTGTCGTCAATCATCCGATCACCTGTTGGTCTCGCGATCGTTGGTTGGCGTTGGGTCCGACGGATGACGACGAGGCTCCTACCACGATTCTGTCACCGCGAGGTGAAGAGGGCGCAAGTATCTGGGCGGCCAGAAAGGGCGACGAAGAAGTAGGTAGAGACTTGTCAAACCAGTTTGGACCAAAAGTCGAAGCTGTCCGTAGCGAGCTCTTCTTTGACGGTGGTGATTTCGTTTCTGACGCCCGCACGGTCTTCTTGACCCCCGCGGTTCTTCGGCGCAACTTCCAGCGGACAGTGAACAGCGAAGCGGAGTTGGTTGAGATTCTCACGAAACGGCTGGGCCGCCGCGTAGTACTGCTTGAGGACGCTCCGGAGCATCACGCCGGGATGTTCATGATGACGGTCGGCGCCGGCACCGTAGTGGTCGGTGACCCGGCGACGGCACATCAACTATTGTCAGCTCACGGCGCCGAGGAGCAGATCAACGGGCTGCTTCCCACCGCCGGCCCGGACTTCAGCCCCGCGACCCAAGCTCGATTTGACGCAGTGGCCGCACAATGCCACGCCGACGGCTACAACGTAATCCGCATCCCGATCGTACCCGGGCGTGACGGTCGGACATACCTGAGTTACCTGAACGTGATCCTTGACGATCGCGATAACCGACGCATTGTCTATCTGCCGGTCTTTCGCGACGTCGAGGTTCTCAACGAGGCAGCCGAACGAGTATGGAAGAGTCTGGGCTACGAGGTCTGTCGAGTTGATTGTACGGACTGCTACCCCCACTTCGGAACGCTTCGTTGCCTGGTGAATGTGCTGCGGCGCGACAGCGTTTGATTCGGGTCACGTCGACCGCCGCGGCGCAAGAAAACTCGATTGGAGGATGCTCCCATCTCGGCATGGGACTCATCGCATGGGGCAGACGGAGCTTCCAGGGTTTTTCAGCCCCAACCTACGGTATCTCAGCGACGGTCAATACCGCCTGACCCTGAAAGACGACTACAGCAGTTCAAGCACAACCGACATACTGGCCGGATTCTCGACTCCAACTCATTGGGTAACGGCTTTCCGGCGAGAAATCGAATTCCCCGCTGGAATCTGGCGTCGGGCAGGGGAAATCCATCACGGACGCTCAGAACGTTGCCCTCTCCCGGCTCCGATCCTGAAGGCCCCGGATTCATCACACCGCGGAATGCAAAGCATCTAACGGATCTGCCGCACTCGAATCTAGCCGAGGAGGCACGACTAGGTTGGGCCGAGTTCGCTATTCTACGTCTTCCAGGTCCCAAGCCTGGGGAATAGCACTCCTTATGCCCTCTGCGATTTCTTCGAATTGAATGGCGCCTCGGCCAACGCTGCCTGCGCTGGAAATGAACCTGAGGTCCTTTCTGGGAACCAATCCCGTGAATGGGCTCATTTCGCCGAAGTCATCTTTGTATCTGTAAGCGACAAGAACTGGGTCAGCATCCGCGATCAGGTTCAGAAGGCGAACCTTGGTATCTTTGGCCAGTTCATGTTTTCTTCTTCCGAGCAACGGGCCCGCAGCCATGGTCTTGTTCTTGATATAGGCAACTTCGCCAATAGGCCCGGCTTTGATCAACTCTGCAATCCCTTGAACAAGCCCATCGACCTCAACTTGGACAGGGGCTCCCGTTTCTTCGGCATCCACTTTCACCTTGACAATATTGTAGAGTTTGGCTCCAGCGTGGATTTCTTCTTCGGTAATGCCTCTGAACCGGGTGCGAATATCTTCCGGAACCTGGCCTTCCTTGTCCGTTCCTTCTTGTTCTGCGATCCAAGTAGCAACCTGAATTGCTCGTTGGCCAAGTTTTGGATGATTCTGCGATTCCACCAATACTCTCGTTCGCAAATCGTCATCTCTACCCTGTACGACAACTTTGGTCTGATGTGAAGAAGGAGGCCTAGGCAGTCGGTAGTCCTTGCAGTAGGACTCGGCCACCCACGTGGTCCACCCGTCAACTGCAACCATAA
>CAZUAH010001193.1:0-1997 GCA_964617665.1 uncultured Pirellulaceae bacterium | reverse complement strand
CGAACGCGATCCAGGACGGCTTCGGCCCTGAAGAGGCCAAACGGCAGATCGAACGGATCACTCCCCATTACCGCAGGGCAGGCGGCAAAGAGCCACTTTTCACTTCGCCCCCCGGCCGACACGAGTACGCCTTCGACCCAGCGTTGAAGTTCTTCGAAGACTCGCTCGGCAAGCCGGACTAGCGTCTGAAACAGAATCGAAAAGGCCTGACCACCGAATGAATACCATTGAATCAGCTCGACAGTTCCTAGACCAGCAAGCCGACGTGGCCGTGTGGTACGCAGAGTACGAAGGCCGCAGCGAGGCTATCGCGTATGCCAACAGCGTCTTCTCCCAAACGTTCGGCATTTCTATCGAACAGATTCTTGTGGCCAAGCGGTACCATCTGGTGAACCCGCAAGATACTCCGGAGCACGTGATCGAGCAGTACAAGAACGAGGATCTTGCAGCTATGAGGGACGGCTGCTTCTTTGCTTGCAACCCTTTAGAGCAAAGCCAATCCATTGAGGTGATGAAGCTGCGTTTCGATCAGGGCGTGCTAGGTCTGTTCAAGATCCTTGATACAGGCCTGACTGACAAGCCAATCGGGTTAGAGGACTTTGACCCGGCCATTCTGGCCATTGTGCACCAGGTGCGACCTGACTTGCTCCCCGAATCGCGTTGCTGAGCCGAGAGGTGGCGACGCCTGGACCTGGAAGTCGAATTTCCGTCGGTCCACCGGGATGAAATTCAGTTTACTGAAACACTCCGCCGTGCCCTGCAGAACCTGACAACTTCGCGTTTCTTTTCAACCGTTGTTCCTCGCTCTCTCGACGTTAACCTGAGAATCGACACCATCTGCTTTCATCAGCTTCTTACCATTTGCAGGCCGATGGAGAGTCGGCTGCCCCTTGAGTAGCCCCAGTGACACCAGGAAGCGATCCGCTTCGATAAGCACAAGGTCCTTCCAGGGATTCTTGCCGAAGAATGAATGACCTGCACCTTCCGCGAGCCAGAGGTGGATACGGTCGCCGGCCCCAAGAGCCTTGAGTTGAGCGTGCGCCGCGTCCCAGCCTCGCTTCCATTTGTCCTCTGCGCCAAAAAAGACAATTGCGGGAGAAAAGTCGGCCTTGAGATACCTCAAGGCATCCACTTCAGGGAAATTCGCATCGAACGCGGTCAAAGCGGGGTTGAAAAGGAGGTAGGCGACAACGCTGGTGTCGAATTCCCTCGGATCCGCTGGATCGTTCAAGCCCGGGTTGGTCGTTGCAAGAATGCTGATGTGACCGCCCGCCGAACCACCGCCGGTGATAACTCTCTTCGGGTCGATCCCGAGTTCTTCGGCGTGTTGTTTCATCCAGCGGATTGCGCTTTTGGCGTCGATGATGCAGAATTGCTTGCGCGACATACCTTCAGGCAGTGTGTGACGTTCGTCGGCGGGGAACAAGCGATAGTTTGCAGTTGCGGCAACCAATCCCCGGCTGGCAAAGTATCGGCAGAACTTTCGGAACTGTTTCAGATCTCCTCCGCCCCAGGCACCGCCATGGAACAACACCACACAGGGTACTTTCGCCATGGAAGGATCGTGTTTCTCCGGGAAATAGACTTCTAAATCCCGGGGCTGGCCGGCCGAGTGCTTGTAGATATACCGTTTGCCCGGTGGAGTGTCGTCTGCATACGCGTGGGTCGAATATGCGAGCAGAAGAGCGATCAGCAGTCCGCACGGCAGAATCAAGCGAGACATTACAACCCCCGTTGTTCGTATTGTTTTGTCGGACTGCTTCGCGCTACTTCCCTTCAGCCCACCAGGTTTTCATTGACCGGATGTTCGCTTCGATTTCGTCCGCTCGTTCGTTGCCAAGCTTGGATCGAATACGATCGATATACAGCTTCAAATCGCTGAAGCCGTGTGGCCATAGACATCTGCTCCCATTCAAATTCGATTTTCTTATCAATCGCGGGCCAGCCTCGGGGGCGCCAAACTTGCTCTTTCCTGGTTAACTGAGCTGGTTTTGTGA
>CAZUAH010001192.1:0-1998 GCA_964617665.1 uncultured Pirellulaceae bacterium | reverse complement strand
CGGTTCTACGAACTGCCGCCCCGATGGGGACGTGAAACCGTTGGTCACAGTCGTCCTAACATCGCCGGTCTGATATCTGGCGGCTACATTACACCTGCCGAGGTCGCCGAGAACTACCATTATGAGCAGCCGTATCGGCCCCAGTTCCATTTCACAGCTCTACATGGTCACATCGGGGACGCGACAGGGCTGTTCACCTATAAGGGACGATATCATTTATTCTTCATGTTCGATCCGTGGCAACGTTCTCGCGGGTGGCACAAGGCGTGGGGGCACGCGGTGAGCGATGATCTGCTGCATTGGGAACAACGTCCCCCGGTCACAGATACCCTTGTTGACGGTCGTTCCGGGAGCGGAAGCGGTGTTGTCGACTGGAATAACGGCAGCGGATTGCGAACTGGTCCCGAAATACCTTTGCTGATCTTCTACAGCGACTATTGGCGCGGAACCTGCATCAAATACAGCAACGACGGAGGAGATACCTGGAAGCACTATATCCGCAACCCGGTTCTCCCCGGTTACGACGATATCCGCGACCCGTTAGTGTTCTGGTACGAGCCGGACCAGTCGTGGCGGATGGTGCGATACGAGAGACTTGGATTTACGTTCTACGCCTCGCAGAACCTTATCGACTGGCGGTACCTCAGCCGCATCGCTGACCAACGGTTAAGGGAATGCCCCGACATGTTCAAGTTGCCCGTTCTCGGTGGCGAAGAACAGATGCGATGGGTTGTGGTCAACGGGAATGGCACCTACATGGTTGGCGATTTCGATGGGAAGCAGTTCATCCCGGAAGGCGGGCTGCGGAGGGTCGAGCACGGCCGGAACTTCTATGCCACGCAAACGTGGAAACACACCCGTAGTGGCGCCGGCCCTGTCATTCAGACGGCGGTGATGGGTTACAACCGAAGTGTATTACGAACATGGGAAGGTCAAATGGCTTTCCCTTGTGAACTTACGCTGCATGATTCTGCAGACGGGATCCGAATGCACCGCCGGCCGATTGCTGCCATCGAGAGCCTGCACAAGAGAGCGCGACGATGGGTGAACGAGTCGGTCGATTCGGCCGAATTAGCGCTCGGCGAGGGAAGCACACTCGACATCCGCTTGATTGTTGAGCCGAAGACAGCAGATTCCTTCGGTATCGTCACACGGGGCCAGGAGATCACGTATTCGGTTTCCGACAAGGCGGTGCGGTGTCTGGGGGCATCGGCTCCCTTGGCGCCGATCGACGGCCGCATCCAGCTTCAAATCCTTGTCGATCGCGCCTCGATCGAAGTGTTCGGCAATGATGGCCGGATCTCGATGAGCAGCCTGTTCTTCCCCGATCGAGAAGACCAGAAGCTGCAGTTCTTCTCTCGGGGTGGTGTTGCGAATATCGTGGAGCTTGAGGTGCATTGGGTCGAGTCGATCTGGCAGCGTTTTCACGCCCAACAACATCGTCCGGTTTTGTTCGAGCCGCCCCGGGCCGCGCCTTTAGGCGAACGGTACGCCCGGGGCAGAAGCGTGTTCAACTTCGACGACCCACAGGTGCGGTCGGCCTGGCGGCTTGTGGAAGGCGACGTGCCGGAATTGTTCACCGCGTCGACACGCCGCGATTTCGGTGCGCCCTACCGGCACTTCATCGGAACCGGCGAGTTTGAAGCCGGCGATGAGTCGACTGCCGTGATTGAATCGCCCGAGTTTAAGATCGTCGCGAACGCCTACTCGCTGGTGCTTTCCGGCGGCTACGACATCGCCAAAATGTTTGCGGCCGTGGTCGACGCGACAACGGGCGAGGAGTTGTTGCGCGTTTCCTGCCCGGAAGGGCACCGGATGGTCGACTGCTGGCTCGATACGTCTGATATGCTCGGCAGGGAGGTTGTTGTACGCATTGTCGACAAGTTCCGCGGCCGCAGGGGCCATAGCAAGCCGGAAGACGTGTCGGGGGAATCCTTCCACAGAACGGGGATTCCGGTCTTTGGTCACGTCAACCTGGGAGGCGTGTTCGAGGGGCAG
>CAZUAH010001191.1:0-2000 GCA_964617665.1 uncultured Pirellulaceae bacterium | reverse complement strand
CGGGTAAGACGCACGCCGAGGCATTCGAGTGGGTCGCCGAAAACCGGGTCAAGCATACGTATCCCATGACCGCCATGCGAGTGCTTCGCGAGATCGGGGGAATCCGCGAGGGAACCTGCATCGATATCGGCTGCGGACCGGGTAATCTGGACATCGAACTTGCTAAACGGTCGAAGTTCAAGATCATCGGTCTCGACATCGATGCCGATATGAAACCCTTCTTCGAAAAGAAGGTCCGTGAGGCCGGATTCCAGGATCGTCTCAGTTTCGTTGTCGGCGATGCGCAAGCGTTGCCCTTCGAGGACGACTTTGCCGACGTGATCGTCAGCCGTGGCACGCTGACCTTCATCCCCGACATCGGCAAGTGCTTGCGGGAGGTCGATCGCGTGCTGAAACCCACGGGGGTGGCTTTCTTGGGCGGGCGATACATTTACACGCCGCAGGCCGACAAGATATCGAACGAGAAGCTGAAGAAGATCGTCGAGGAATGCGGCGTTCCGGGCGCCAAGATGCTCGACCAGCGGGGCCAATGGGTCAAGATCGTCGGCTCGAAGGCACCGGAAGAAGCCGAAGAGATCCAAGGCGGCCCCCACATGCTCGTCAACCGCTTTATCGCCGACTACGCTATTACCAAGGGCAAAGCCCTGCTCGTTTGCGGGAGCGACTCCGGACAGCAGCAGGGGATGCAACAGGGGTTCCTCGAAAGCACGGACCTCGATATCACCGCCCTGTATCCCTCGGAGAAAGTGGCTGCTGAGGCCGAAAAACGGATCAAGGAAGCGAATCTGGCCGACCGGATTACCTGCAAAGTCGGCACGTTGGTCGACCTGCCGTTCGACGAGGGGTCGTTCGACCTGGTCGCCGGCGTCGGGCCGATCTTGATTTGGGATAACCGTGAGAAGAAGATGCAGGAGATCTACCGCGTATTGCGTCGTGGTGGAGCCGCCCTGGTCGGAGGAAAATACCTGTACATGCCGGACTTTCGCAAAGTCTCGAGCGAGACACTGCGCCAAGCCGCCGCGAACACGGGCATTTCGTCCATCCGCGTCTCGGACGACATGGGGCAGTGGGTCGAGATCCGCAAAGGAATCAAAGACCGCGGTCTCCGCGACTAAAGGGCCGCTCACAAGCAGCTTCGCCAATCGTCCAAGACACCGCGAGCGTTGGTCGCGCCAAATGCTGTCGTCCTCAGACTCTCGGCTCTCCTACCATGAGTCCTAACCCTGCTGGGACTGGCTTTCCGCGTCCGTGGATGAAGGCAGTGAGAGTCCGCCAACATGGCGATGAAAACCGGACGGGTTGGATCGGTAGCGGTTACGGACCGAGCGATCCGCCAATAATTCGGTGCTCTCGACTGCTCGTAGCGCGCGGAGTTACATCGACTTCGAGCAGTTCTAGCGGCCACGAGCGGTCGCTCGATGCTATCAGATTGATGGCGCTCAATGGGTAGCTGTCAGCACGGACCGCGGTTGTCGTTTGAGCGCACAGGAATATCCGTCCGGGTGCACAATCTGCATGGTGCCAACTGACTCAGGACAAAACGTCCTGAGTTAGGAAAGCAAATCATCGAGATGCCCAAAGAGGGCTTGTCCTCAGTTGTCAATTCTTCAACGACATCGCTCGTGTTGGCCGGGGTCACGAACGAAAACTGCGGGCAGGGCTGAGGACGGCGAACGCGTCGTCACCGTGGACCGTAAGACAAGCGAATAGCGATGGCGCAGCGACCAGCCATGCTTTCCTCATTCTTTCCCGACGCACGTGTTGCAGGCCGGCCACGCCATCCGCACAATGCAAGAGTTGCTGGGACATACCGATGTCCTTACGACAACGACTCATAAAGACGTAAGTATCCAGCCGTCTGGTGGAGTGAGTGTCTCGTAGCCGGATTCGTAAGAATTCGGTCGATTCGGCGGCAAACTGCAATGACTCCGAATTCTTGCGAATCCGGCTAGTGCGCCTCTGAATGCGTTTGATCGGCGGGGTGCGAGTCCCCGCGAGGT
>CAZUAH010001190.1:0-2000 GCA_964617665.1 uncultured Pirellulaceae bacterium | reverse complement strand
CTCGACCCGAAGACGCAGGCCAATAAGCGCTACAGTCTCCTCTCGCGGCTCGTGAAGTTCAGCCCCGAGGGCGGGATACTCGACGATCCCGGCGGCAAGACTCAGCTCTGGCACTACGCTGGCGTCTCGGGCGTTTCGCCGTGGAATTGCGACGCCGAGTGTCCCGCTGCCCAGATCTGCCTCGACCCCGACGAACGTATGTGGGTCCCCGACTCGCTCATGTACTGCGTCAAGGCCGTCGACCGAGCCGGCAACGAGCTAATCCGCGTGGGCAAGTATGGCAACGAAGACTGCCGAGGAGGCGGCGGTGACAAACGGCATCCGGATCTAAACAACGTTGTGGTGGATCCCGAGATCCCGCTCTCCTACCCCAAAGGCGTGGCCGTCTACAAGGACTGGCTGTTCATCTCCGACATGTACTCCCATCGCGTGATGCGCTGCAAACTCGACTACGCCGAAAGACGCGAAGTGGCGATTCGGTGGGCGTTACCGATGTCGCGTGAAAACACCCTGGCAAACCCTGGTGATGAGATCAAACTGGTGGGACGGTCTGTGGATCGCCGACGGCATGAATCGTCGAGGTATTGGGTAGAGCAAGTTGGCTGGCCTGGAAGCTTGTGGGGCCCGATGTGGGAAGGTACAAAGAGGACGAGTCCTGACGGATCTCAGTGGACGTCTTTTCCTTAGGAGCCTTCCGATATCGTAATGAAGCTCACCCGATCTATGTCATCATTGTGCGTGACGGTAGCATTCCTGCTAACGTTGCGTGTCGGATCCGCGCGTTCGGACGAGCTTTACCGCGCACCGAAGATCTCCAACATCATCGACGGAGTGGTGTTTGAGGCCGGGAACTGGAAGCCTCATCTCGCGCCGGGCGCGGAGGGAACTTCGTGGGGGAACCATCGTGCCCTCGTAGCCCTCGACGATGCGAAGAGTAAGGCGGTGATGGTCACGATCCCTTGGCGGCGACGCGATGCAGACCCCGCGGCCAAGTCCATCGTGGTGGTCGATACGGCGTCCAACAAACCTGTCTCGAACGCTCTGGCGTTACGGGCGGAGAACGTGTCGGGCGATGTTGCGTTCCAGCCGAATCCGGGGTCCAAGACCTACGCCGTCTACTACATGCCGTGGAAATCCACCGGCGGCTACTACCCGCGCATCACGTATCCGAAACTCGTTTCGGCGGCGGACCCGAATTGGGAGCGGCGAGTGCGTTCCGCGTATCCCGCGAACCTGCCGCGTGCGCGGACCACGCACATCCAGTCGGTGAATGCGTTCCACAGTTTCTTCCCCATGGAGGTCATTGCCAGCGATACCGAGTCGGCTGCGTTCATGTCCCAGGCACCGGATGGGTGGGCGCTAGTGCCCGAACACCGTGACTATCCGGTGCGCATGCGTCGGTTCTTACCACGACACTGGGCCGAGCGCGGTCACGCGGACGAGTTCACCAGCCGTGTGCTCCGCGGCGAGTACTTCACGTTTCAACTCGCGCTAGTCTCAGGTACGGAGGCGCTAACTGGTGTTCGCGTAGCCTTTGAAGGCTTCCCAACCGCTTTCCGGGAGAGCCTCACTTGCTTCAATCTCGGCGGGATCAACGAAAAGGGCGAACGGTTCGCGACCGATCTAGCGGTGCCGGCCGGTACGGTGCAGCCGCTCTGGATTGGGCTCGAAATACCGGAGAGCCAAACTCCTGGAACGTATACGGGCGACGTGACCGTATCTACGGCCGATCGAGGCAGCAAGACGGTACGCGTCACCATCGACGTCCAACCGGGACGCGTTGCCAATCACGGGTTCGATTCGCCGGAGTTCATGACTCGGCTCGCCTGGTTGAACTCGACGGCGGGAGCCGATCCAGACTTCATCATCAAGCCATACCATCCGGTGCGCATCGACGGGCATTCGCTTTCCATTCTCGGACGGACGGTGGAGTTGTGCCCATCGGGGTTGCCAAACCAGGTATCCAGCTTCTTCAGCCCGGAACTCACACATCTGGTCGA
>CAZUAH010001189.1:0-2011 GCA_964617665.1 uncultured Pirellulaceae bacterium | reverse complement strand
TCCTGCCTCAGAGCCCAGTCGTCCGGCAGCGAAGCGCCTTTCAAGACGACCGGAATGCCGTCTCGAATGATGCAGGTATCGTTGTCATCGTTATCCGGGCTGTCCACGATACCTTCGTCGTTTACGATGCGCACATTGCGTCCGATGTGACAGTTCTTGTCGATAATCGCACCATCGATCAGCGTGCCGGCGTCGATGCTGATTCGCGGTCGGCCGACCGGTTGGACACTCTTCGATTCGACCTGATCCTCGTAGTAGTCTGCTCCCATCAGGATCGAGTTCTTGATCGTGACGCCCGGCCCTATGATGCAACGCAATCCGATGATGCTGTTTTCGATAATGGTTCCTTCTTCGATCTGACAGCCATCGGCGAGTAGACTCCTCTTGATCGTCGCTCCCTCGATCCGTGTTGGCGGCAAATAACGTGCGTGCGAATAGACGGGAGCGCCGGCAGAAGCCATTTGGAACGGCGGTTCGCGATCGGCCAGACTCAAGTTAGCCTCGTAGAACGCTTTGATCGTTCCGATGTCTTCCCAATAGTCGTCGAACAAGTGTACTTGCACGTGACGGCTACTAATCGACTGCGGGAACACCTCCCTGCCGAAATCCTCGTGTTCCGTCGAGGTCATCAGGTCGACCAGCAGGTCGCGGTTGAACAGGTAGATACCCATACTGGCCAAGCAGTTACGGCCGCGGCTCTCGACATCCCGAGCCGCAAACCACTGAGGCTCCATGTGCACGCTGTCAAGTTGCTCGTCGGTTTCTGGCTTTTCCACAAAGTCGACGACTCTGCCCGATTCGTCGGCTTTCATGATACCCAGACCGCTGGCATCGCTTCGCGACACGGGCAGCGCAGCAATGGACACGTCGGCATTGGCTTCCTGATGACTCTGAACCATCTTCAGAAAGTCCATGCGATAGAGTTGGTCGCCGGAGAGGATCAGCACATACTCAACTCCGGGTTGTTGAAGATACCGGAGGTTCTTTCGAACTGCATCAGCCGTACCTTGATACCAATCGGTGCCCGCCTCCACCGTTTGCTGCGCGGCCAGGACCTCGACGAATCCACCCGAAAATGCATCGAAGTGGTAAGTCTGCCGAATGTGACGATGCGTACTGACCGACATGAACTGAGTCAGCACGTAGATGCGATTCAATCCGCTGTTAATGCAGTTCGACAGCGGAATGTCGATCAGCCGGTACTTGGCGGCCAAAGGAACGGCGGGTTTGGCGCGGAACTTGGTTAGCGGATACAGCCGAGTTCCACGCCCACCACCGAGCACGAGCGAAATGACGTTACGCATGGGGACCTCCTGTGTGGATAAGATAGCAAGTCGCTCGGTGCCGGACGAGGGGTTGTGACCCATTGCCGCCCAGGTCCGCATGAGTCGTGCTGAAGTGGAAAGATGGGACAAATCCAGGTTCCCACATCGAATTCGCCCCCTTCTGGGCAACCTTGACACGTTGACGCCCGCTGATAGAATCCAACGAGCAGTTAACCCTTACTAGTTAAGAATTTGCGGAAAATCATGAAGTGTGACAAGTGCGAAAAGCCAGCCACTTTCCACATCACCGAACGCGTCGGTGAGGAGGAGCAGTGGGAGGAGTTGCACTTGTGCGAGGACTGCGCTCGCGAGTACCTCAGCAAGCCGGCTGAAGCCCAGTTCGAGGATTCCTTGGCCGGTGCGTTGGCCCAGCACTTGAAGATCTCTCAGACGGCCGAGGAACTGGCCAAGGCGGATGAGCAGGCCTGCGAGATATGTGGAATCACGTTCTACGAGTTCCGGAATCACGGACGACTGGGCTGTCCGCATGATTACGTTTGTTTCGAGAAACTGTTGGAGCCTTTGATTGCGAACATCCACGGCGACACGCTTCACGTTGGCAAGCATCCCAAGAGAGCGGCCCACAACGTGGACAAGCAGACCCAACTGATCCGTTTGCGCCGAGAAATGAGAGAAGCGATCCAGGCTGAAGACTACGAGCGAGCTTCCGTGCTGCGTGACGAGAT
>CAZUAH010001188.1:0-2017 GCA_964617665.1 uncultured Pirellulaceae bacterium | reverse complement strand
ATCGCACTCGCCGCGTCGCGCGGCCTCCAAACCACCCGTCGAGCCGACAGCCAGAAACTTGGTACGGAAACCCTGATCCTGGAGCTGCCCCAGCAGGTAGTCCAATCCCACGCAATGACTGCCGATCACAACCAAGTCCGCCACTCGCAAGTCATGGCCGAGAAGTCGTACGCCGACCACCGTGCCGGCGTCGACAATTTCGTTGTGCCGGCCAATTGTCACAAAGCCGTCGGCGCGGCTGAACGTGGTGACCGATCCTGAGCCTTTGCCCATGGGATACGCGGCAAGTTTGACATGGCCGGTTTGGACATCGCCACCTTCGACAAGCCCAACCAACAGATACTCGGTACGACCAATGTCCGAGTTGACCTTCACCGCCAAACGGGCCTGTACGGCGGACTGCGATTCCGCGGTGCGACCAGCCAGTCGGCGAATCACCGGCGCTACGAATTCATGGAAGGTGAAGATCGCCGAAGTGGGGAATCCAGGCAGAATGACGACCGGTTTGCCGGCGGTAGCGGCCAGACAGATCGGTTTGCCGGGCTTCAGAGCCACACCGTGAGCAACAATCCCGGGGTCGCCAAGTTCGCTGACAACGTGATAGGATAAATCGCCCTGTCCTTTGCTCGTCCCGCCGGAAAGAAGCACCACATCGCATGATTCGAGCGCACCTGTGACGCGTTCACGCAACTCGTCCAAATCGTCGCGGACAATTCCCAACGGTACCGGATCGCCGCCCAATTCGCGTACGGCATCGGCAATAATGCGGGCGTTCGAATCGTAGACCATACCGGGCAGCATTGGCTGACCGGGTGGAATGATCTCGTCGCCCGTGGAGGCCACGGCTACACGAGGACGCCGCCAGACCTCGGCCTTGTCAACGCCGATCGCGGCCAACACGCCCGTTTCGCGGCTGGTCAGCAGTTCGCCGCGGCGCAATACCGTCTCGCCCGCCGCAATGTCAGTTCCGGCGAAGGACACGCCGAAGCCCGGCGTCACTGCACGGCGAACGATCAACTCGCCATCCTCGTCGTCGGTGTGTTCCACCATGACTACCGCATCAGCACCGCGCGGCAGCATGCCGCCTGTTGCGATGGACACGGCCGCGCCCGGTTGCACCTCGGACTGAGGAACAACGGCCGTAGCGATGACTTCATTCAATAACTTCAGTCGGCGCGGTTCTTCCTCGGCCGCCCCAAACGTGTCGGCCGCACGTACGGCGAATCCGTCGTAATTCGAGCGATCAAAAGATGGAACATCGACCGTCGCCACCACGTCTTGCGAAAGAACACGACCCAACGCGTTGTCCAGCGAAACGGATTCCCCTCCCAACGGCTCCAGCCGTGTCACAGCTTGGAACCGGCGTTCGGCTTCGTCGCGGTCAATAACATCCAGGAATTGTTCTTGAGAGACCATGGAATTTGCATGAATGTAGCGAGCTAACTTGTACGGCGGTCGCACATCGTCGAGCTACCACCAGGGCAAAGTATAGCCGATGAATAGGATAAGCCAAATGGTCAGCACGGTCACATCGGCAAGACCGACGATGGAACAGGTGATGATCCACTTACGCCCGCAGGATCGTACGCCCCTGGATGCTCTGATGGTCAGAGAAACTGTGGGCAACGAAAGGAATAACGGGAGCGCGAGACGGGAAACGTAGGCGAAAATGAAGCCGTGCTGCAATTCGGATGCAGATGGCGGGCCACCCATGACCTCGAAGCAGCGAACAACGGAATTGACGACGTCGATCAGAGCGATCAACCATGCGATCGCAAAAAGCCCCCACGCCAAGTCCGGCGACTGACGATAACGCGAGACGAAACAAGAAGCGACGAAGAAGAAGCCGGGGACAACTGTCCAATGCGGGAAGACGCCTTCCCAACGGGTAAGGATACATAGAATCGCGATCGCCGTGATCACATAGAACGCGGTGAGAATGCTGAACTGAAAACGTTGCTGAGCCACTTTTCGTACAGTCCTTCGCTAATCAAGCCATTTTCCAGCGAGTTGTACC
>CAZUAH010001187.1:0-2019 GCA_964617665.1 uncultured Pirellulaceae bacterium | reverse complement strand
GGGGGGTGTGTGGGGGTGGGGTGGGGGGGGGGGGGGGGGTGTGGTTTGTTGGGGGGGGGGGGGGGGGGGGTTCGGCGCCCCCCCCCCCCGCCAGGGATCATGCGAAGGGCGGTCCTCCGAAAAGGCGAGGACCGCCCTTTTTGCTTTTCTTGTGCCACGATGCGGGATACGGGTAGCCAGATCCGCGACGCGGATAGGTTCGGGTCGCGTATCCCGCATCCCGCATCGCGTATCCCGTGCCCCGCATCGCGATCCCCGAACCTTCGGCCCTCGTTCCGCGTCCACTTGTGAGAAAGCGAGTCGGCGATCAGAATAGTCTCTGATCAGCCAGACTGCGCCAGTCTTGGCCGAGACCGCGCCACATAGTAATCCGAAGCGTAAGTTTTGAAGTTGCGCATTTTGTGAGTCCCGAAGGGACGGCAGCATGTAGCCTGGGGCGTAAGCCCCAGGGAAGACGGGGAAAAGCGAATCTGAGCCCCGAAGGGGCGACAGGAATCTCCCCGCTCGTTGTCTGTCACCCCTTCGGGGCTCTCGGTGCCATTTGTGCTCCAAATCCCAGGGCTCACGCCCTGGGCTACTATCGCCGCTCCGCGGCTGAAAAGCGCAACATCAAAAAGCGTGAGCGAGGGATTTGCCGTAACGTATTCCCTTGCTTACGCTTTGGGTTTCGATTTTTCACATTTGGGGAGATTGTCATGCCGGGCTGTGTGTTGGCTTATTCGGGTGGATTGGACACGTCGGTGATTTTGGGTTGGCTGATGGACGAAGGCTATGACGTCCACGCCGTCTACGTGGATCTGGGGCAGCCGTGCGAGGACCGCGAGGAGATTCTGCAGAAGGCGCGAGACATCGGTGCTGCTAGTGCCCAGATCGTCGATGCCCAAGAAGAGCTGTGCCGCGATTTCGCGTTCCCCGTGCTGCAATGGCAGGCCAAATACGAGAGCATCTACTTGCTGGGAACGTCGATCGCCCGGCCTTTGATTTCCAAGAAGTGCCTCCAAGTGGCACGCGAAGTCGGCGCAGATGCTTATGCTCACGGCGCCACCGGCAAGGGCAACGACCAATGCCGTTTCCAGCTCGCCGCCGACGCCCTGAACCCAAGCGTGGCCGTGATTGCACCGTGGCGGATCAAACGGTTTCGCGACACGTTTCCTGGACGTAGCGAGATGATCGCTTATTGCGACCAGAAGAACATCCCCGTCAAAGCCTCTGCCAGCAAACCGTACAGTTCGGACGAGAATTGCCTTCACATCAGCTACGAGGCTGGGCAATTGGAGGATCTGAATGTCAATGGCGTCGAACTGGTGGAATTCGGGATGACCACCTCGCCACAGGAATCGCCCGACGCGATCGAGAATGTCAAGATTGGTTTTGAAGCCGGGGTGCCGGTGAGCGTCAACGGTCAGTCCTGCACTGCCTTCGAGGCGGTTAAGACGCTGAACGAAATCGGCGGTCGCAACGGCATCGGGCGCATCGACATGGTCGAAAACCGCTTCGTTGGGATGAAGAGCCGCGGCGTGTACGAAGCTCCAGGCATGACGATCCTGTACGATGCCTTGATGGTGCTGGAGCAACTCACGATGGACCGCGATTTGATCCACTTGCGCAATCGCCTATCGCCGGATGTGGCCGAGATGGTTTACTACGGCTATTGGTACGCGCCGAAAATGGACGCGATGATGGCCTTCATCAATGATGCGCAGAAGACCGTGACCGGCGAAGTGAGCCTGAATCTGTACAAAGGCAACGTCATCGTCGATGGCCGCACCAGCCCAAATAGCCTGTACGATGAAGGAATCGCCACGATGGAAGGCGGCGGCTCGTACAACCAAGACGATGCCGAAGGATTCATGCAGATTCAGGGCCTGCCCTGTCGCGTGCAAGCTCGCGTGACGCCACGAGAGTTTTAGACTTGACCTTAATCGGACAGCGCCACTCTGAATTAGCCGTTTGGGCGATAGCCCCGGGTTTTTGGGGGGGGGACCGGGGGGTTAGGCCCAACGCGAAATTGTTGAAGGC
>CAZUAH010001186.1:0-2019 GCA_964617665.1 uncultured Pirellulaceae bacterium | reverse complement strand
TCGGGGCTGAACGATACGCTAAAGACACGGCCCCTGTGTCCCTTCAGCGTGAGCGTCTCCTGGCCCGTGGCCGAGTCCCACACTTTCACCGTCCCGTGCAACCCATCCGAACTGGCCGAGGCGATTCGCTTGCCGTCGGGGCTGAACGCCACGCCATAAAGCAGACGCGCGTGTTTCAGCGTGAGCGTCTGTTGCCCCGTGGCCGTGTCCCAAACCACCACCGTCCCGTGCGACCCATCCGTTCCGCCCACGGCGATTCGCTGCCCGTCGGGGTTGAACGCCACGCTCCAGACAAATCCCACGAGTGCCTTTCGTGTCATCAGGTCGCAGTGACAAAGGCGGTCCCAGTAATGCCATTCGAACCTACGGAAGTCGTGTCCGCCGGTGCCTTGGGGTCGCGTTGCAGTCAGCCGATCAAGTAGCGAAGCGATTGCCGGAATCTCCCAATCACGCTGAGCGAGGTTCATCTGAGCGGCGTAGTAGCTGCGATAGGCGCGACGGCTTTCTTGCTCCGCCTCCTGACGCTTACCTTCGGCCTGGGCACGGGCGCCTTCTGCTTGACCGCGCAGGTCCGCCTGCTTGTAGGCCACGACCGGCCCGCCAATACTCAAAGTCAGCAAGAGCAGGGTCACTGCCACCCACAGACCCGCCAATCCCGGCTTCCGTTTGCACCACCGCCAAGCCCGAGCCGGCGCGCTGATCGGGCGCGCCTGAATCGGTTCGTCATTGAGAAAACGCTGCAACTCGTCCGCAAGTGCCTGGGCCGATGCGTAGCGCCGATGACGGTCTTTCTCAAGGCACTTGAGACAGATGGTCTCCAAATCCTGTGGAACATTGGGATTCAGTTGACGCGGCGAGACCGGCTCTCGTTCCAGAACCTGCATCAACGTGTCCAAGGGATTGTCCGCCTGGAACGGAGGGCGAGAGGTCAACAGGCAGTACAGAATTGCTCCCAGCGAATAAATGTCCGCTGTCTCGCTCACCTCGCCAATCTTCCCCGATGCCTGTTCCGGCGGCATGTAACCAGGCGTGCCCAGAATCTGTCCCGTTGCCGTGAGGCCACTGTCGCCTTCGACCTTTTTGGCCAGCCCAAAGTCGGTGACTTTGGGCTGTAGACTGAAGGCTGAAGGCTGTAGGTCCGGAGTTCCTGTATTCTGTGACGCGTGTGTATCTTCAGCCTGAAGCAACACATTCGCCGGCTTCAAGTCGCGATGAATGACGCCTTTCTCGTGCGCATAGGCCACAGCTTCGGCGACCTTCTTGGTGTACTCCGCAGCTTCCTTGGGCGTCAGCGGACCGTCGGCAACCTTGGCGGACAGGCTTGAACCTTCGACAAAGCCCATCGAGAAGTAATGCTGGCCTTCGTGCTCGCCCACCTCATAGATCGGTACGATGCCTGGATGATCCAAGTTCGCTGCGGCTTCGGCTTCGGCATGGAATCGCTGGACATCCTCTTCACTGGCTAACTGGCCAGCGAGGATCATTTTCAGAGCGACAATACGGTTCAGGCTCACTTGCCGCGCCTTGTACACTACGCCCATTCCGCCGCGGGCGATTTCTTCCACCAGTTCGTAGTCGCCAAAGTAACGCACCATCGTTCCAATCGCCGCGTCAGCGTTTCTTTCCGGCACGATGGTCGGCGCAATGGTCGGCGTTTCGGTCGGTTCGCTGGCCGGTGGAAGCGTCACGTCATCGTGTTGAGCCTGTGGGGTCCCGGCGCCACCTGCAGGCTGGAGCGGTTCAGCCATCCGTTCGAACTCGGCCCGGTTGGTAAAGAACGAATTCAACTCCGCCGATATATCACCGTGCGCGGCGATGAACTCCTTTGGATCGGGCGCCTCACCGGCATCCATCGCCTCTAGATATGCTGCAATGGCTTCGTTGACACGCTGTTCGCGAGCGGATGGTTCGTTCATTTCACCGGACATGTTCTCCCCCTACGCTAGCAAGCGTGAAACGCGTGCAAGATAGGCGCGCAAAATTCACAGGTCCCCAGAAATCTCGACAGAGCGTCAGCCT
>CAZUAH010001185.1:0-2019 GCA_964617665.1 uncultured Pirellulaceae bacterium | reverse complement strand
CGACACCGTTTCCGTCATGCACAGCATGACCTACATTGGGAGGACGACCGTCGCCGCTATAGGCAGATTTCCCATTGGCGCAAGGCTATTGGTGGAATGCAGTTATGACCAATTCTGCGGATTCGACGGCCGAACAGCACTCTTCCAACCTCCCAGCGCCGTGACAGCCGCGGGCGTAATGTGAAAAGAATTGTTCTACGCCGTTTGCATCTCAACGGTTCGGCGAACACCGCGAAAACTCTCCGATTTCTCAGGAAACTGATTGACATCGCCCCCAGGACGTGTTCTTATTAGCATTAGGCGGTTAAAGGTATGCCCACCGCATGCCGATCATTTCAAACCGTCTGCCTTCTGTGCTCGTCGTTTTTTATTTTTCTTTCTTACCCTTTTAGAGGAGTTGGGACGATGCGAAGAAAGTTCGCTGGACGAGGTTTTACCCTTGTCGAATTGTTGGTGGTTATTGCCATCATTGGAATCTTGGTTGCATTGCTGCTGCCCGCGATTCAAGCGGCCCGGGAGGCCGCACGCAGGACCCAGTGCAACAACAATCTGAAGAACATCACATTGGGTCTTCAGAACTATCACGACACGTACAAGACGTTCCCCATGGGCGTGATGCGGAAGGAAGTCGGGGGCCAGAGCATCCTGGGACCGTCCTGGCAGTTCGGCGTTTTGCCGTTCATGGAACAGCGAAACATCTATGACAAGATTTCGCAGTTGGGACGCCCTGGTGGCCCAACCGCCCCCAACCCAGGCTTCACTGCAGACTTCGTCAATACGAACGTGACTGGACAGCCGCTCACGAAATTGGTCCCGGATTACATGCGTTGTCCGTCCAGCCCGTTGCCGGTGATGGAAACCCAGGTCGGCCCCATCTGCCTGTCGACGTACACGGGAATCGCCGGTGGAACGGATATCTCTGGGGATACGAATATCTACCCCGCCACGGGCTCGAACGATCGTCCGCCCAACAGTAACCGGACGTACGTCAATCGTTATCTCGGCATGGTGGGAACCGCCATCGTCTCCGAAAGCGGTATGCTGCCTCCGTCAAAGCACGTCGGGATGCAAGGCTGCACGGACGGCACGTCCAACACGATGATCGTGGGCGAACAGTCCGATTGGCTGCGACCCGCGGACAAGAGCGATTCGAGCAAGCGTCATGGCGATTCTGGATGGAGTGGGGACACGAACGTGGCAGGTGGTTGGCTTAGTGGCACGACCCAGTTCGCGACAGTGGCTCAACAAGCCCAAACCGCGGGGGAGGGACCACGAAATTCGGTGGGAGCTGCCCCCGCCCCAAGTGCCTACACTGGCCAATTGTTCAACATCACCACGGTTCGGTGGAAGCCTGACGACAAGGCCTGCCTCTTGCCGGTTGGTACGACTGGCCCGAACAATCCGGTGAACCTACCGGGATGCGGTGAAGATCCCGGGAACATGGGCGGCGCCGGAGCTGGCCACAACAACCCGCTGCAATCGCCTCACCCGGGCGGTCTGCTAGTAGCGATGGTTGACGGTTCGGTCCAGTTCATCGCGGGAACGACCGATCTGGCCATCCTGTTGCGGATCGCCATCCGCGACGACGGTCAGAACGTCAAGCTCCCGTAACGATTCGGCCAATCGAATGTGAAACCTCAAACCCCGCCAATGCCCCCGGCATCGGCGGGGTTTCTTTTTGCCGACTACTCCACGCCAAAGATTGGCGTCCAGAGAACGTGACATGATCAGCCTTTTTGCTGCATACCCCGCGTTTCTTGACGTTGGCTTGCGTCAAAAACGTGTCGGAGAATTCAGCGGCGGAATGTAGCTACGCTCGCCAGAGCGAACATTATGATGCCCGCTACCAGGGTATTGTAGCTGTTGAGTACCCCATTCACCCTCTTTTCGGCCAAGAACTTCAGGTCGTGCGGCGGGTGCGATGCGGGGTGACTCTCTTCTTTGAAGTCCAGGTCGGACAAGAACTCGGTGAGCGGACACCAGAACCATTGTTGACTTGCCTGGTATTTTGGGGGCGTG
>CAZUAH010001184.1:0-2025 GCA_964617665.1 uncultured Pirellulaceae bacterium | reverse complement strand
GCTTCGTCAGACGGTCGTCCCCCAGGTCAAACTTCATCAGCTTGTGCAGACGCTCGATCGACGTCCGCCGAGCCATGGCCTTCAGGAACCGCTTGGAGAGTTGGGGGAATTCCGGATCCAACCACGGCAGGCGTGACTGCGGGATCGTGACTTGACGGCCGCCCGACTGGCCTCGATAACAACCCACTCGCAAGCCGCACGTTTGGCAAACCGACTGGCCTTGTTCGTCTTTCGGCGCGGCGAAGAGAAAGTGCTCCGTGTCATGCCGGACGCCCACCAGCTCAAAGGGATATCCGGCACGGCACACCGGCACGCCCCGCGGCGTCAGGTGATCGATGCCTCGAGGCATGCCGTCTCGAATCGGGCCGCGGCGACGAGGATTGATCGGCGCTAACAGTTCGATTTCCAAGTCCTCCTTGATCGCCGCTTTCAGCTTCAGGTCGTCCGCTGCGCCGTCGTCGAGTACGCGCGTGACGAGGCCTGTCAAATCGGGGTGCCGCTGGAACAACCGGTTCAAGTGCGGCAGCAGGCTCCGCGAGTCATGGCTGGCCGCGTCACTCATGGCCACCGCATCCAATAACACCTCCTGTTCGGGAAAGCCCAGCGTCGAAGCCTTGTGACCCCAGTACATTTTGCCCGTGCTTTTGACGACCGTCCCCGCGCCAGCGTCGGCGTTGATCCACTCGTGGTCGCAGTGGTCCCGGTCTTCGCAGCGGCAGGCTTTGGTGGTTCGCGGATGTGATTTACGTTTCTTCTTCGACTTTTTCGACGGCTTGGCCGACTTCTTGCCGGCCCTGGTATTCTCAGGCTTTTCCGGCGTTTTGGCGGCTTTCTCCGCCGCAGGGCCGTCCGATCGGACGGCGGCCGCAGGCGACGAAGAACCGGCCGCCAGCGGCGTGAGTTCCGCTGCGTCTGCGGCATGGCCGCCTTGGCCGCCTGCGAGCCTTTCCACCGACTGATCCGCAACCAAGGCCGCCAAGTCCCCGGTCGCGGGCTCCAGGACGCCTTCGTCGCAGGCGGATAGCTTTGGCAGATCGATCACTCGCATGGAAGAATACGCTAGGTAGTGCGTGGTATCATGCACCAGGGTCGACTCCACTCGGACCGTGCCGTCCCGGAGGTTGGCCGCCACACGGTCCAACGCGATTTCTCCCCATAAGCCATTTTGCGTCATGATTTGGTCGAACTGCTGAAGCTTGCGGAGGCTGGGGATGTCGCTTTGCCGTTCGGGTTTGTCGGCTCGCGGGATCGTGAAGCTACAGGTGCGAGCGAAGGCGGGATTTTCGCGGAGTTTCTGGTGGACGAACTGGGGCTCGGCGGGTTGTCCGGCGAACGTAACGCCGAGGAAGGCTTTGAACATGGCGAAGAAACACTTGGGCGGCCGTCCGGCGAAACGGGGCGGAGTGACGCCCGGATGAAGCGTTTCGGGGCGGATGGAGATCGACGGCGTTTGGCAGGGGGCAAGTTGGTACAGCACCGGAGCGTTTTCGTCGAGGGTGGGGCGGCCGAAGAGCAAACGTGCGGTGGCCTGTGGTTGGGTTTCCGGGTTGGCCGAGGGCGGGTTTGCCCGACGCTCGTTTCGCTGTTGGGTTTGTTGCTGGTTGAACTGCCAGAGTTGCTCGTAGTACCGAGCCGCCGCGGATTGGAACTTCCGGTAATCGAGCTTTCGCAGGACGTCGAACCAGAGGGCATCGGGTTCGTCTTGAAGAAACAAGTCGTCCGATTCGACGAATTCAATCAGCGGCAACTGGCCGGCAGAGTAGACAACGGCTACCATGATAAGGTCCTCCATGCATAAGAAGAATTCCTGGGAACGTCTTGCCCACTTCTTCGTTGGATGGAGGATCTTTTATTGCGCTAGCGAGAAGTTTTTTTCTGCAAATCGGTTGAGCGCCGAGGATGTCCACGGCCAACGCGATCCCAAGAACCCTGGAAAAAGCCGCCGTTCCATTTCCGCTAACCGCCACTACGCCGTGTCGTTTGCAACAACATCAGAAAGCCACTACCCTGGAGAGATGCGAGAAA
>CAZUAH010001183.1:0-2026 GCA_964617665.1 uncultured Pirellulaceae bacterium | reverse complement strand
AAATCCGAGCCGCTACTTCATGGCCACGCGCTCGCAGAGTGCGCCGCCGGATGCCTTGCGTACGTCGTCGCTCCCGTCCGCGTAGCCTCCAACGCGACTTTGGGGTTCACATCGCCAGGAATCAAGTCAACGTGTTGCTGGGTCAACGCGAGGCTGGCAATGAAATCAAGGTTGTCTGCCACAGCTGCGTCCGTGAGCTTGGCAATCGCGAGAGAGATTATCTCCCGAGCAAGGTTATCGCGTTCTCGCCGCGTCAGTTCGGGACGAGCCTCCCACACGGCAACAGCCGTCCGCATTGCCTCCATCGGCTCTAGCTCAGCCGCATGTGGCTCCCACGATTTGCGCAAAAGGGTCTTAATCAACTCGGCCTGAACTTCGTCTTGCACCGGGCCTTTGGGCAGAGGGCGTACGGCTAGGATCTTTCCAATAGCCTGGATGCCTTCAATGGGGCTGGACTGCCTTGCCATCCTGTGCCAGACGTCGCGCGAGATCCGCTTGAGGAATTCTCGAGACACCTGCGTGTTCGCTGCGTTGTCATCCAATCCCAATCTATCCAGAAGCGTAAAGGCCAGACGCATACCCGCTAATGGGTCGTCCTTCTGTACCAACGGACGCCAAATCTGGTGCAGGCGATCGCTCAACTTCCGAACCACGGCCGTGTCACTCATCCGGCCCTTGTCTATGTCATTTGCCAGTGTCTCGGCTACGGCTATGAGTTTCGCGGCATCGACGTTTTTCCCCTTCGTCAAAGCCGCGATTTCTTCGTCAATATCGCTTCCCGCCCGTTCTGCCGATGGGACTGCGCCTGTCTGGGCGACCGCTAGTACTACCGCCATCATTCTTACGATCTTCAACATTTGTGCTCTCTATGTACTACGTGAACGAATAGTGGCTGCTCTAATCACCGGCGAGCGGCAGTTGGCCCTATTCCTCCTTCGTTTCCAACTTGCCGTCGAAGAAGTCGGCAACCATCTCAAAAAGCGACTCCGGGCTATCTGTGGCGCCGCGGAATCCGTGATCGCCTTTCCGGACTTTGTATAGCGTGGACTCCACCCCTGCCTTCTGGAGCGCGGCGTGGAGCAACTCGCTTTGGTTGTATGGTACCGCCTGGTCGACTTCACCATGCATGATAAGTATGGGCGGATCCGACTTGCTGACGTAAGTGATCGGATTCGCCTTCGCCACCTTCTCCTTGTGTTGCTGAATGGGGCCGCCGATGAATCGTGACTCAGGGGACTCTGGGCCGTCATGATCGATGAACCCGGGGAAGTCGTTCATGCGCAAGAAATCGGTGGGTCCAAACCAGTTACAGACTGCTTGTACCGTGGCAGGTGCGTTCTTGCAGACTGCGTGGGTATCGAAATCCGTCACATCATTAGTGGTACCAAGCAATGCAACCAGATGGCCACCGGCCGACGATCCCCAAACGCCGAGACGATCGGGATCCAGATTGTATTTCGCCGCGTTCAGACGCAGGAAGCTCACGGCAGCCTTGCAGTCTTCGATCGCAGCAGGAAAGATCGCTTCACCGCTCAGTCGATATTCGACCGAGGCCACGGCATATCCCCGCCCCAACAGCGGCAGTGCGCGTCCAGGGTTCTCTTTCGATCCACCGCGCCAACCTCCGCCGTGAATCCAAATCACGAGTGGTAGGGCCCTGTCCGCATTGGCGGGAAAATAGAGGTCCAGTGGCAGCTTGCGTTCGCCCACCGTCGCGTAAGTGATGTCCTTCAGTACCTTTGCATCTGCCGGCAACGCAAATCGCCGAGCGGGCTTGCGATTGCCCACCTGCCGATTTCGGTTCTGTGCGCGAAAGGTGTCGTCTTCTTCGCGTGAAATTCGGCCGTCATCATCCGCATCGATGCGGTCGAATAGCGCAGCGCGAAAACGAGACGGAAACTCTTCCCGAGAGAGGAACCCGTCGTCATCCTTGTCCCAGTCGGAAAACGGGCTCCGCTGTTGTTCGGTCCGTCTAGTGCCGCAACCGGGAATTGTGTCGTCACCAAGGCTCGTTCTTGCCTAGCTT
>CAZUAH010001182.1:0-2030 GCA_964617665.1 uncultured Pirellulaceae bacterium | reverse complement strand
GTAATATGGTCGAAAGTGGTTCCCTGGGTCTCGGAGAAGAGCGCGACACCTTCCCTGCGTTTGGTACCAGCCGGACGATGCTTCTCGGTCATTATGATCTGGCGTTCGTTGGCAAAGACTTCCACGAAGGTCGTGTCCACGAAGATCCGCAAGGTCAGCGCTTCGTTTTCGTCCAATTCGAAGGGGACCTCTTCTCCTCCCACTTCCAACATGCTGTTCTTGCAGTCCATCCGAATCCGCAGTCCCTCATGGCCCCGTTCGTCACAGAGAACATCCACTCCGAAGCTGTGTCCGCCGGACTTGTTGACGACGACCTTCAGTTCCAGGTTCTCCCCCCCGATCGTATCCAACAGCACTGGGCTGTCTTTCTGGACGGTTACGTTCTCTTTGCTCTGTTCATCATAGCGCAGACTCTCGAGTTCCCGGATCGGTCTGACCCGCAAAACGCCATCGGACGGCAACTCCAACTCGATGGGCAGGGACTGCAGGCCTTTCATATGACTAGTATGAAACCACGCCCAGTTGACCCGACGACCGTCAGGGGTCAGCAGCGACTCCGGCGCGAAGTAGCGTGAGCTGTTTCCGCCCAGCAGCGCGTGATGCTCCGGCAGGAACTGTCCATTCTTGAAATCGCCAATGAAGTAGCGGCATCCCAATCGGTGACTAATGCAAACGAGCACCCACTTGTTGCCGAGTTTGAACATGTTGGGACAGGAGATGTCCTCCGATTTCTTCACTCCCAGTTTCTCCTCATCGAAGTCTGGGTGAAGCAGTTCGCCAGTGTAAGTCCAATCCTTCAGATTCTGCGACTTCATGATCTGAGGGGGCTCCTTGCTGCTGACTCCGTTCAATCCGTAGTAGATTTCGCCATCGCGCCAGGTGTCGGGGTCGAAGTAAGGCACCTTTTCCATCAGCTTGCCGTCTTTGTCTTTGGGCAGCATCAGCTGCGGCCTGCTCCACTTGTTCAGGTCGTCGTCTAGCCCATACGCAATCCAATTTCGCCCGGAACCCGCTCCGTGGTAGACCATGGCCGGCTGTCCGTCACGGGTGAAAAAGCCGGTGCCGCTGAACATTCCGTGGCCAGTGGTCGGGGGTGCGAGAACGGTGGGATGCCACTTCCAGCGAACCATGTCTTTGCTGGAGACGTGGGCAAACGCGATACCGGCCGTGTTCCGGTAGATGTAATGCAGGTGATACCGACCTTTGTAGAACAGGGCCGGGTTGGGATCAAAAGGCGCCGGTCCACTCCATGTCGGGTGAGCCAAGTGATAGATCGGCCAGTTGTCGGGCGGATTTTTCGGCCAGGCCGGCGTGTCCGGCACATAGGGGCCCACAAACGTCGTCGCGCCCGACCGTCTGTAGATGAAAGCGCCTTCCTTTGTTCTTGCAGCGGCCAGGACGGCGTCCCGCCCGAGAAGCAGCTTGCCCCCATCCAGTTTTGCGCCGCCCTCCAGCTTGCTGTGCTTGTACTCTCCCGTGCGGTCCACAACTTCTTTCCCTTCAAAATCCCACCATGCGTATGGTTGGATCGCCGACTCCTCGTTCGGCTTCAACGCCTTGATCTCATCAACGGTCAACGCCTGTCGGTAGATACGCGCGTCTTCAATGGAACCGGCAATGCTTCCATCGCCCCCAAGATGCCTCAATCCAAAAACCGCGACATTGTCTTTGCTGCTGAGTAGATCGATGTTCTTCGCGGAGTAGGACACATAGAGTTCTCCGTCGCGATAGATCGTGATTTGATCGTCACGATAGACGATTGCCATTTGAACCAGGGTGTTGCCATCAGCGTTTTCAACGGGATTCTTATCCTTGTCCTTCTCGGTGCGAGAGAAATTATTGCTTCCCGCCATCCATCTTTCGGCTGCACGTTCCGCGAAGATAATCCCGTCGAACAGGTGGCCGTTCTGAACGGTCAATACCGAGCCGGCCCGGACATTTTTGTCCGTAAGGGTGATCCAAGAGACCAGCGTTTTGTCCGTATGTGCTGCGAACACGGCGTCGGTCATCAGCGTGAAGGACAGTATTCC
>CAZUAH010001181.1:0-2031 GCA_964617665.1 uncultured Pirellulaceae bacterium | reverse complement strand
CACTGAGGACATGGAAATTCGATCTTGTCGTCCGTCGTTTTGGCATCGGAGCCGTGTGCGCCGCCGGACGCCACGTTCGCTTGGGGGTCAGACGTCAATGGGATCGCCATCATCACGCCGCAATGAGGGCATTTCCCTTTCTTGCCGGCCGCACTGTCCGGAGTTCGCATCAAGCGGCTGCAGCTTTGGCAGTTGAATTCGATGGGCATCGAACGCCCGATTTACGAAGAGTTAGAAAAGTAAGCTGGTCGACACCAACCATCCAGCATACTCGGAACGTAGTGCGAGTAAACCTGCCTGACGCGGGATTGAGGTACTTGCTGTATCACCTACCGCCAGAGGCGGTGTATTTGGTATTCTGTTGCCCATGACCCTGACAACGGAAGGTATTCTGGGCCCCGGTGGACGCATCGCCGACCGACTCCAGCACTACGAGGATCGCCCCCAGCAGTTGCAGATGGCCGAGGCCGCCTGGACGGCGCTGCGCGAGGGACAGCATCTGATCGCCGAAGCAGGGACGGGTGTGGGCAAAAGCTTCGCTTATCTCGTTCCGGCGATTCTCGCAGTCACCGAAGAACACGATAAAGACGACCAGGACGCGACCCGTCGGGTTGTGGTTTCGACGCACACGATCAGCCTGCAGGAGCAATTGCTGTACAAGGACTTGCCGCTGCTGAATAGCGTCATCCCGCGCGAGTTTTCGGCGGTGCTCGTCAAGGGGCGCCGCAACTATCTGAGCAAGCGGCGGCTACAGACCGCTCTGGGGCGCGCGCAGAGCATCTTTAGCACGGACGAGGAGTTGGAGCAACTTCGCGAAGTGCGTTCGTGGGCCAAAGAGACGACCGACGGCAGCCTGAGCGACCTGTCCTTCAAACCCCTTGGTGCTGTTTGGGACGAAGTGGCCAGCGACAGCGGCAACTGCATGGGACGCAAGTGCGAGACTTACGATGAATGCTTCTATTACCGCGCCCGCCGTAGGATGTACAACGCTCAGATTTTGGTGGTGAACCACGCATTGTTCTTCAGCGACCTTGCCCTGCGGCGAGCCGGTGCAAACATCCTGCCGGACTACGACGCGGTGATCTTCGACGAAGCGCACACGATGGAGGCCGTAGCCAGTGAGCACTTGGGGATCGGTGTCACGTCGGGCCAGGTCCGGTACATCTTGAACAAGCTGTACAACGACCGCAGGAACAAGGGCCTGTTGGTCTATCACGGTCTGGCCAAGGCACAACGCGAAACGCAGCGCTGCGCCAATTTGGCGGACGATTTTTTCCGGGACGTCCACAACTGGCAAACGAGCCAGGAAGAGACAAACGGACGCGTACGAACGCCAGAGATCGTCAATAATTCGCTCAGCCCGGCCCTTGAGCGACTGGCGAGAGCCGTCCGCGGTCACGCCGACGATGTGGACGACGAAGCGGAACGCCAAGAACTCATTTCGGCGCATGAGCGACTGACGGGATTGGCCAGCGAGATCGAAATATGGCGTACGCAGCAAGTACCCGATGCCGTGTACTGGATCGAAGGTGGCCCATCGCGTCGCGGTTATCTCAGAATTTCGCTGGCCGCCGCACCAATTGACGTGGGACCCGTCTTGCGCGAGCAGTTATTCGATCAGACTCGCACGGTCATTCTGACCAGCGCAACGTTGTCGGTCGGCCGAAATGGGGCATTCGACTTCTTCAAGTCGCGGGTTGGGCTGACCCAGGCAAATTCCGTCCGGCTGGACAGCCCCTTCGATTACCAACGACAGGTCGAGTTGATCTTGGCACGCGGCATGCCAGATCCCAGTAGCCAGCGGGACCGATACGAGACTCGTTGCGTGGAAATGATACGTCGCTACGTAGCCCGCTCCGATGGGCATGCGTTCGTGCTGTTCACCAGCTACGCCTTGATGCGACGCGCGGCCAGCGATCTTGCGTCTTGGTTGGCCGAGAACGATTTGGCTCTCTACAGCCAAGCAGAAGGTATGCCGCGGCATCAGATGCTCGAACGGTTCAAACGCAATCCTCGCTCGGTCCTGTTTGG
>CAZUAH010001180.1:0-2033 GCA_964617665.1 uncultured Pirellulaceae bacterium | reverse complement strand
GCAGGAAACGCCGATGCATGCCAAGATCCCATTTGCCGAAGATGCCCGAGTAGTACCCCGCCTGCTTCAGCATCCGTGGGAGCAGAATCTCACGCGTATCCATCCCGCCGATACGTTCCCAAGTGACGGCATAGTTTTCTGGCGCGTACTTGTGACCGTAATCCGGTGCTTCGTTGCGGATCATGTCGTAGATACCGTTTCGTTGCGGGTAGCGGCCCGTGAGGAACGCACCGCGACTGGGTGTGCAGGCCGGCCATGCGACATAGTAGTCGGTCAGTCGCACGCCCTCCTTCGCCAGTCGGTCCAAGTTGGGCGTGATGATCCGATCGCTCAACACACCCAAGTCGTTGTAGCCCTGGTCGTCGGACACGATGAGCACAACGTTGGGTTTGTCCGCAGCAAAGCACGATGCGGCAACAAGTATTACCATAGCGGTGAGAATCGGTCGCATGATAGATATCCTCCTTACCAAGAGATGGACTTTTATCCTCTGAGCAGACTCCACGTGTCATCACATCTGCATCCCGATGGTATCCGATTGTATAATGGCCAACACCGCCAAGCGAGCCTATAGGCTTGTTGTGTACAATTGCACTGAAAGTGGATCTCGATATTGCAGCCACGAGTGGGATCGTATCGTAGATTGTGACTGATTCGTCAAAACCAGCGTCTTCGCGTTGCCGTCGACTGGCCATCTGTGCCTTCTTGGTTGTGACGCTCTGCGCAGCCACCCGTCTGATGACCCTCCAGGGGCTGATCAAGCCCGTGCGTATTCACGGCGGGTCCATGGCCGAAATGTTCTGTGGTAACCATCGCGAGCTGGTCTGCGACGATTGTCGTATTACCTGCCGATATGACGCAGAGTACCCGCCGGCAGACGAGCGAGTTGTCTGTCCCAATTGCGGGTTTGAGAACCACGAGCCTTCGGACGTGAACAACAGGCGAGGGGACCGAGTGCTGATCGATCGCTTGGCCTACACGCTTCGATCGCCTCGACGTTGGGAAACCGTTGCTTTTCGTACGCCTGGCGACCAGAATCACCTGGCCGTGAAACGCGTGATCGGCCTGCCGGGCGAGGTGATATCCATTCGACGAGGCGACGTGTACGCAGACGGCCAACGAGTACAGAAGTCGCTCGACGACCTTCGCGATTTGGCAATTCTCGTCAACGACAATGCGTACCGTCCACGCGCCGATCACGATTTGCCGCCTCGCTGGCAGGCCGAATCCGCAACAAACGGTTGGCATGTTCGACGCGGCACGCTGGCATTCAGGCCCAAACGCGACGGCCCAAGCGAGTTCGACTGGTTGACTTACCGGCATTGGCGCTGCGTGCCCGGTCCTGCGCCGCGCACAGAGGAATACGCCGTGTTGGACAACTATGGCTACAACCAGGAGTTGTCGAGGGAACTTCGCCAGGTGACCGACCTGATGCTCGTTTGTCGAATGCGTTGCGATTGGGAATCGGGCAGACTGGCATTTCAGATTTGTTGCGGTGGGGATCGTTTCCGGGTCGTGCTGCTACCCGGGGACAACGAAGGAGGCCTTTTTCGGAACGCCCGCCGGCTCGAGACGTTTCGATTGCCGCCGGCCGCCTACGCTCGATACGTGAAGATCGAACTGGCAGTGTGCGACGGTCGGGTCCTTTTCGCCATCGACGAGCTTGTACTGACGCAGAGCCCCTATGAACCGGCGGCCGGCCCCACTGAGCCCGTTTCTCGTCCCATAGCAGTCAGTGCTGTCGGCATTTCGTTGGACATCCGACGCCTTCAGGTGTTTCGTGATCTCTATTTCCTTGATCCCAGTGGCCTCGGCCGAGACTGGGCGGCCCCGACACCGTTGGGATCCGACGAGTTCTTTGTGACGGGGGATAATGCACCGATCTCGGAAGACAGCCGCCATTGGCCCGATGCCGGCGTGTCTCGTAGACTGTTGCTGGGAAAGGTGTTACGACGTTTGTAGTGGGTCGTCTGTCGATTTTTGTCAGGTAGATTGAGGCCAGGGTGGCCGGGGTTGGAGGGCGCAAGCCCGAA
>CAZUAH010001179.1:0-2034 GCA_964617665.1 uncultured Pirellulaceae bacterium | reverse complement strand
CAACGATAAACGGCATGGATGCCGGTTATCGGGTTGGCACGCCCGACGCCGACGGTCCATCCGTCAAGTCTCCCGGACATGCTCAAGCAGCATTGTTACTTCCCAGACCTTCACAGGCAACGGCGTATTCGCCATGGATGGCGAATCTCTGCGGGCGTGCGGTGTTGGGCTGGCGTCACAATCCAGCGAAAGAGAGACGTGCAACTGCGAATACAAGGAACAACACAAGGGCCTGCAGTATCGAGGCGGCGCCGTAGCGCAGAGGTTGACGTCCATACCGTGTGCTATCAGTCATCAGGCATACGACAACGCCAATCAGGCCCCACCAAACGGAAACGCCAAGTGCAAACAACAACACGAACGTGATCACGCCAGCGTAAAGCGAATGATAGTGAATGTGCATGTCTAAACGCCGGCATGAGTGCAAGGTGAGATGATCCGCCCGCCCAACGTTGTGCGGATGGGCGGCGCCGCGCGATCCATCCTGGGTGGTTGTAAAATGTGAGTAGATTTTACCGAAGTGGATCAATCTTCACCACCGAGAGGCGACCCGGCCTCATTCCGGGCAACCCGCCGCATCCACACCACAACGGCCGGGCACTGCGCCCATCCGTTGATAACCGGCATGCAACCATCAAAGCCCGGTCGCAGGCCGTCGCAATGAAAGGAGCCATGACCCGAGGTCAACTTATCCACGGTGTAACACCGCAGCGATCCGTATAAGGCGGCGTCCATCCGCACAACGATAAACGGCATGGATGCCGGTTATCGGGAGGAACATCCGTCGCCGCCGTGAACGAAGCAGACGACGTTGAAACACATATGATTCTACCAACGGGACGCCCGTTGAACAAACACCGAAGGCGATCGCGAAGCGACCTTGCGGATGTTCATTGTTGGACGCCCATTACGTGTCGTCCTCAGATTGGATTCCCTCCGCGAGGTCCGCAAGGTATCCAAAGAGGATTCGCCCATCGCAATCAACAAAGGAGTTGTGAACGAATATTACGCCCTCGATTGGTTGAGCGATTTTCAGAAGCGTTTTCCAGACAGGTGATTGAAAGTTGAACTCTGAATCAACCACAACGCCGTATATTTGGTTGATCTGGTCGATGAACGCGTGAAAGACTCCGATGTTCATAAGGGGGCTAACTTCGTGGACTCGGTTAACCCAGCCGTGCATTCCCGCCGCATGCTCCTTGATGCGTTGTCGGTCGAGATTCACGTTAAGTCGGACGTGTTCATCACCGACGCGCATTCTCAGGTACGTAGGGCGTTTGAAGAAGCCACCATCGGATGAGACGTCTGCGATGCCGATGCTGCGCAGCAACGACGCCGACAGTTTTCGGCGTTCATTTGAGTAGATGCACGCATTCTCAGTAAGCAGTTCTTCGTTCAGGTCAACTGAGTCGTCGCTCATCTCGGTTCGTCCAACGTACAAAGTTCCCGACACCGCTGTTGCAACGCCGAAATCTCTCGAACAACGAAAGATTCTACCAAAGGGATGCAGGTTGCAAGAGAACGAAGGCGTGCCCGGCATGGATACCGGGTCTCCGCGGCAGATCCATGTTGGGCGACGAACTGCGCTATGGACGAAAAACAGCCAGCCCTGCGGCCAGGTAGGCTGGCCCAATCAGTAGAATCGGGAGAACGACCTCACTAACCCTTTCCAGGGTCGACGATTCTTCGTTTTCGAGTGTCTCTCGGGCGTCGCGAATGCCCGTAATAACCTCCCAGGCAAGTGCGAGCAAGAAGAAGATGACGCCAAACGATCCAGCAATCGACGGGATGGCAGATATCCAATAGCCGACCAGCAGAACGCCGATACCGAAATGGGCGACCGCCTCACACAACCAGTACGCCGTGCTTGTGCGCCGCCGAAACATCGCGAAATCGCCAACGGCGGAGAGTAAGAAATAAAAACCTGCATAGAGAATGGCCCACCACGGCACAGGCAGTCCTTTCGGTGATCTGGGAGTCCAACGTTGTGCGGATGGGCGGCGCCGCGCGATCCATCCTGGGTGGTTGTAAAAT
>CAZUAH010001178.1:0-2040 GCA_964617665.1 uncultured Pirellulaceae bacterium | reverse complement strand
ATAATCAGCAGCTTCACATAAGATCCATTATGTGCAGCTCCACATAACGGTCCGGATTCCGTCAAGCTACAACTCTCGCAACTTCGACGCCGCATATGGTTTTGATCTGGCGCAGGATAGTTCGATCGAATTTGTGTATCTCCGGCAGGAACAGTCGGACGTCGAACTTCCCAACAATGTCTACGACTTGCGATATCTGGAAACGGATGCGTTCGAGGTGGAGTACAAGAAACGTGACGGAATCCTCTGCGACCTGTTTTCACTCGAAGGCTGGTACAACCAGACGATATTTGACGGCAATAACCTGGGCGCGGGAAAACGTGCCCACATGCCGCTTCTGGATGCGATCAACTGGACCGGCAACGTCACAGCGCAGAACATGTCAACCGGATTCACGTCAGCTCTCACCTGGGGCCAGGCGGATGGCTGTCATCTCACGCTAGGCGCCGACCTGCGATACTTGAAGCAAAACATCGACCAAATCGAGAGGGCGGACGCGTTCGGTGCGGCCGCAGGAAACCCTCTTGAGAATTACCCTGTCCCTGACGCGCAAAGCGTCAACCCGGGACTCTTTGTGGAAATGAAGAGACACGCCAATTCTCGGCTGACCCTCAACGGTGGCGCTCGCGTTGACTGGGTTCATACCGACTGCGCAAACACGGCCCCGCTCGCCTTCGCGTCCCAACCGTGGTACACCACAATGGAGGAGTGGTTCGAGGTCGACAGCCTGGACCGCCAATTCACGATGGTGTCGTTCTTCCTGACCGGGGAGTATCTGATCGACGATAACGTCACCGCCTCGTTCGGCGGAGGATACGCGGAAAGACCACCAACGATGTTTCAACTCTACTCCGTATCGCCGAATGCTAACATCATGGCGCAGTATGCCACGGCGTTCGTGTACGGGCATCCCAAACTGCAAACGGAAAAACGATGGCAAGTGGACGTGGCTCTAGCGACGGAATACGATCGTTTCCGGAGCGGTGTGAGCGGCTACTACGCCTGGGTTCAGGACTACATCACACTGGATTACTTCTGGGAGAATAGCAACGTCTCTGGCCTCTACCTCTACGGATTTGTGAATACCGAACTTGCCACCTTGGCGGGTACCGAGGCGTATGTTGAATATGATGCTTCGTCGTGGACTACGTTGTTTGCGAACTTAAGCTACGTGGCAGGTCATGACCACACACTCAATAAGACTACCCACCTCGATCTCTACGGTGGCACACTTACGCAGAGTCGTGACACGCTCGCCGAGCAGCCGCTTCCGATGATCCCACCCCTGGAGACCCGTCTCGGGATTCGGCTGCAAGAGCCGCTCGAAGCGCGGTATGGGATGGAGTTGTCTGCCCGCGTCGTGGCGCGGCAGAATCGCGTGGCCACGCTCCTTGTGGAAGAATCGACTCCAGCCTTTGCAACTCTGGACCTGCGAGGCTTTTGGCGTCCAACGGATCGTTTCACAGTTATCGCCGGCGTCGAGAATCTTACCGACAAGCACTACCAGGAGCATCTGGACCCGCGCCACTTTGCGACCGTCTACCAACCCGGCATCAATGTCTACACCGGCTTTGAAGGAACCTACTGAGGTCGTTCTTGCACCGACGAAATCGGCCCGCGTCGGCCGAGTGTACTTTCGTTAACCGGTGCTCGGTAGGTCCATTCTGCCGAAAGGGACCTCGAAACGCGAAACAACCGCCCATCGAGGATAATGCCAATACCGGATAATGCCAGTCCTACTTCTCTTCCCGGCATTGGTGATCAAAACGTTGCCGCTGGACGTGACTCGGCCACCGATTGATCAAGCGGCTTTGCGAATGGGGCCCTGGGGTGTGCGCAGGTCGAAAAGGCCAAAGATCTCGTCTTGCGTCAGGCCTGTGTTGGTGGACGGTGCGCCGCCTTGGGAGAAGATCAGCTCGAACAACTCCCGTTTCTCTTCCAGGATTTGATTGATCCGCTCTTCGATGGTTGCCAGCGTCAGCATTCGGGTCACGGTCACCGATCCCACTACGCCGATACGGTGGGCTCGATTGATCGCTT
>CAZUAH010001177.1:0-2044 GCA_964617665.1 uncultured Pirellulaceae bacterium | reverse complement strand
GAGTACCCCTCACCCAGCAGTTCACATCGTTCGAAGCGGACGGCTTCGCCAGCAACCCCACCTCTGAGCAATTGGACTCCGACTCTTGGCGAGTCACTGGTTTCGATGACGGCGACATGGTGTGGGGCGAAGACAGAGACACTGGCGACTTCGCTCGCGGCCCACGCTTCGATGGCGGCGTTGCCACAGGCGGCGTGTACGCATTCATGCTGAACACGAACACGATCCTCGGTATCCAACCTATTGCAGCGGACTTCACGCCTGGCACCATCGAGTTGCGCGTGAAGAACGAAACTGGGGCGACCGTGCCAAATTGGGATGTGAGCTACGACCTTTTCTACCGCAACGACCAGAACCGAGCAAATTCGTTCAATCTCTCGTATTCAACCGACGGCAATGGATACATCGATGTGGTCGCATTGGATTTCACGTCGCCGGAAGCCGCGGACGGGTCACCATCGTTTGCCCAAGTAGCGCGATCGACAAACGTCTCAGCTTCCGTGAATGACGGAGGTTACTTCTACCTGCGTTGGGCGGGAGACGATGTATCTGGGAGCGGCTCGCGCGACGAGTTCGGGCTGGACAACGTGAGCATTACGCCGAATCCTGAACCTGGTACGTTGCTGCTGGGGGCTGTCACTTCGTTGGGGCTCCTTGCCTACGGAACTGCTCGGCGACGAGCGGCGAGGAGGCGGCGCGAGTCAGAATAGACCTCCCCTAGCTGCAACAATTGAACAGCCCGGTCTCCCACAGGAGGCCGGGCTTTTTTTGTTTTCCGATTATTCTGCACTTCGCGTCGCGCAGGGCAAGCTACCACACGAGTTCCGCGCCGACGGTAGCAGCGTGGTACCATGTGTCGTTGTCTGAATCCACGTCCGTGCCTGTGGCAGGTGTTAGCGGCGACACGGCTTGGCCGTGCGCCTGCGCAAGACCGGCGAGGTACCAGATCTCGTAGCCGGCTTTGATGGATAGGCAAGGCAAAACCCGGTAGCGAGCGGAGAATCCGAGTTCACCCAAGAAGGCGAGTTGGATATCGTTGTCATCGTTATCCAACTCGACAGCGCCGGCGTTGACCAGCAGCACGTCTCCTTCCGCAAAGTTGGCATATAGGCCGAATTTGGTCTTGCCAACGAGGCTGAGACGACCGGAAGCTCCGACGTTGTAGAAGAGATCCAAGCCGGCCTGAACACCTGGCATGTAGTTGCGGGTGTTGACGGCGAAGAAGCCTGTGTCCGCGGCGGGAAGAGGGTCCTGCGAGAAGAAAGTGAATCTGTCTTCAATTTGCAGGTATCGAAAGCCGATGAGGCCGCCCATTGTGTCCCAGTCCCAACAGCGTTTGTTGAACTCAAAACTCTGAAGCGTCGAGCTAGAGGTCTGTCGATGGAATTCTGCCGTGTTGAACGCCGAGATATTGACGGCACCGCCGGGCACGACGAAGCTCGAATTAAGGGGAAAGGCCCGAAGTTCCTCGGCTACTTCCCATCGCATGGGCCCCACGTAGGAAGCTTCCCAGCCTGCCAGGCAATCCCGGCGCCGTCCCACGGTTAAGCGACTGCCTAGCTCGCAGGCGAATTCGTTTAGGGCAAAATCCTGTGAAAGCGACAGAGGTCCGTTGGCTTCGTTGGCCATGTAGACCGCGTCCACGTGGACGTACCACGAACTGGGACAACCTAACCCGCAGTCGGCAGGTAAGGTCGGCATGTATACGTCTACCTCTGGCATCGCGGCTTGATCCAGGTCCGTGATCAGTGCAGACTCGCCCTGCGAATCTGAGAGCTGTGCGCGCGCTTCTGAAGACCACAGCAAAAGGTAGGCCCCAAGAATGACAGACAATGGGTAGCATAGTAGTTTCCACGCTCGTTTCGACACAGTCAGCCCCTCCTTTGGCGGTTCGCGGCCGGTCCATCTCATCATTTCACTCTGCCGGGTCGTCTGGGTAAAAGGCATCCGTGCGAGCGGACCACCGAACCACGGTCGCTATCCTGCTTCATTCGGTTTGACGGTATTGCTGCCTGTACAAATTGTATCGCTAATTCTCAATCAT
>CAZUAH010001176.1:0-2050 GCA_964617665.1 uncultured Pirellulaceae bacterium | reverse complement strand
GGAGTTGATCCAGCAATGGATCCGAAGGTTCGAATCCTTCATTTTCCGCCAGATTAAATCTCCCTTCGTCTAACGGCAGGACAACAGATTTTGATTCTGTTTATCGTGGTTCGAATCCACGAGGGAGATCCAAATTTAAAAATTTCCCACGTAATTTATATTTCATAATAAATATCTGTCAATATAATATGGAACATAATAACGTATCTTCTTTTTGTCGTTACTTGAAAAATGGGTTAGTATATAATAATAACACATTTGATTTTACAATATCACCATGTTGTTATTTTAGTAAAAAATTTTCTATTGATTTAACACAAGATATTAATAAACAATATATAAAATTCAGAAAATACTTGAATTCTATAAGTGTTGAAGAAGCCTGCAAAATTTGTATACAAGCCGAAAAAAATGGAATAGTAAGTTATCGTCAATCATCGTTTGATCTACTAGAAGATTCTAACAAGATACAATTTATTACTATTGCGGTTAATAAACAGTGTAATTTAGCTTGTCCTATTTGTGATTCTAAATCGAGTAGTTTTTGGTATAGAGAAAACCTAAGACATAATATACCTCAAGATGAAATAATTAAAAATCTTCATAAAGAAGATAAAAACAATAAGATAACCAATAAGTTCTTATCTTTGTTACAACAACAAGATCTTTCGAACTTAAAGTACATTAAGTTTGGTGGTGGTGAGCCATTAATGTCTGACACACATAAAAAAATATTAGAAATTGTACCTTCTCCAGAGAATATTATAATTCAATATACTAGCAACTTTTCAATAATCCCGAAAGATGATGTAATAAAGTTGTGGGGCAAATTTAAGTTGGTTAAATGGGTGGCTAGTATTGATGGTATACAAGAACGTTTTAATTTCTTGCGTTGGCCATTTAATTGGAAAGATTTTGAAGATAATATAGATAACGCATTACAACTAGTTCCTAGTAATACAATGTTTGGTATTGAACATACATTAAATGCACTTAATATATTTTATTTTGATGAATTCAATAATTGGTTCCAAAAAAAATTCAAATTTAACAGATACGGGGATGAGTCTGATTTTAGTTTTCATCCGGCAAGTGGAATTATGACTCTAAAATATATACCTAAAATGTTACGATCAATGATTGAAGAGAAATACGGTGCCGTGCATCCAATTGTCTTGTTGATGCATAATCATTTAATTTCTGATCAAAAACATAAAATGGTTGAATATTTAGATAGTATTAATAAGCATAGGGGAACTTCGTGGCGAGAAAATTTTTCAGACATTGAAGGTTTTTTTTAATGTGTAAATTGGTATGTTGGCCTCATTATGCTTGTGGTGGTTTATTAGTAAATATGTTAACTGATACTATGTCGCCAGTAGGAGATAACGGAGGAATCCAAAGTCCAAATCATTCACTTGGAAAAATTGGAGATTCTGACACTGTTTTTGATGATTATGATCCTAATATTTTTTTAAAGAAAATACACAATTATATCGACTCCAATATTTGGATAGGAACACATTGTTGGCCTCAAAAATTACCACTAGAGTTATTCGATGAGGTAATAGTTGTAACTACTTGCACTTATCGTAGTAAAATTTATCGTTGGTCTAGAGCTTACCATCATTATTTCAAACCACAATGGACTAATCTTTCTGGAATGATGTTGATTGATAAGATGAGAATAATGGCCAAAAATTATTTAATACCATTTAGATATGTTAAGGGTAATAATGTTAAAAATATTGAATTTAGTGATATAGTAGAACAAACGCCAGAATTTAGCTATATTATTAATAAACCAGTAGATAAGCATATAGCACGATGGAAAGAAGTTAATTATTTTTTATATGAAGATTTGTGGAATTCTACGGAAGCCAGAAGATTTTATGAAGCTGAAGTAGAATGCGAGTTCGACAGATACTATCGTTATCAATAATTAAATATTTTTTGCTTTTTGCAAAAAATTAGTGCTAAATGCCATCAAGTTTAATTTATCGCAACAGTGCCAGAGTGGTCGAATGGGATGGATTGCAAATCCGTTATT
>CAZUAH010001175.1:0-2050 GCA_964617665.1 uncultured Pirellulaceae bacterium | reverse complement strand
TCGCCCCTATTCTAGTACCTGCCCCCGCCGCCGCCTTATTTATGCGTGAGCTGTCTAGTCTCTCCCTTGCCAGTGCTGGGGGATGGGTTGGGCTTTGCAGCGTTGGCGTTCTCAAACGGTTGCCGGAACTCATCAATGGAAAGTTGACTATCTCGATCTTTGTCCACCCACGCAAACAGCGAATTGGCGCGCCGGGACCGCTCGTTAACGTCTTCTCGCTCAAGCAGTTGTTGCGCGAGGGGACTCTTGCGAATATCCCTGGTTTTCTGAAAGAACCTCGCAAGTTGGGTGTTTTCATCGTATCGAGGCGACCTGATCCAGCCTCGAAAATCGAGAATAGCCAGCCCAAGCTGACCATCGAGACCGCCAGCCGCTCTTACGATCCGTTGCTCGTCTGGATTGCCGCGCGCAAAACCCACCATCGTCTGTTGTAGCCGACGATTCAACTCATCCAGCGGCGGAACTTTCGCGCCATCCCGAAACTCTCGCAACGTCAGCACGCTGTCGCCATTTGTGTCCATCGACTTGAATCTGCCATTGGCCTTCTCGATCTTTTTGCGGGAGTTTCTTACATCATGGAAGTGGCCCACAACTAGCCTAGCAAATGCGATTTCTGGTCCGAGCACGAGATTCTTGTCCAACACCCATCCCTTCACCTCCTTTCCATTCTGCGTCACGGTGACACCAACCCAAGGCCGTTTCACACTGGTCACGGTCAATTCCACACCCGGTTCGACTTCTGCCAGTTTCTCCGAGCCGCTCATCACTGGGGCAGTGGTCAGGGTTACTACTTTGTCACCTACTTCTGGATCAGCCGTGACGATGGAGAGGCACAGGGCGATAGATGATGTAATGGGCATGGGCTTGGCCCTTTTTGCTGGACAGTGTGCATCGTAAGCGGTTATGGCGCAGTGCCAATCTTCTTCAAAGCCTTCTCGGCTTCATATTTCAGGGAACGGTCATCTAGCAGATTTGTTAGGGCTGGCACAGCGGCCTTGGCGTCTGGTCCGATGTCGCCCAAAGCGCGCACTGCATACCTACGCAAAAGACCACTTTCGTCGGTCAGAGCCTGAACAAGAGCTGGCACAGCAACCTTGGCCCCTGGACCAATGTTTCCTAATGCTTCCATCGCATATCTCTTCACGCTCAATCTTCCGTCTGTGATAGCGTTGATGAGGGCTGGCACGGCATCTCTCGTGAGTGCCGGAACTGCGGCTTTAGCATCTGAACCTATGCTTCCCAGAGCCTTGGCGGCATGAATTCGCACGGTCCCATTCTCATCCTGAAGTGCATTGACAAGCGCCGGAACGGCGTCCTTTGCATCTTGCCCCATACTTTCCAGTGCTTTGGCGGCAGATATGCGCAACGTTCCGTTGTCGTGCTGGAGTACTCTGGCGAGGGCCGGAACTGCATTTCTTCCCTCCCTGCCCATCTCCTTCAACTCCTTTGCAGCGCGAATCTGGAAGCTGACATTCTCACCTTCAAGTTCTTCAATGAGACGTAAAACATCACCTTCCGCGACTGCACGTTCGGGCTTCCCGCTGTCAGGTGCTTCCTTCTGGTTAGTACGGGCATTTGAAGGGGAGACAATGCCTGTTGCCCTTTGGAACTCCTGAATAGACAATGCGTTGTCACGGTTCGTGTCGGCCCAGATGAAGAGGGCACCAGCGCGTTCGGCTCTCTCTTCAGGTCTCTCCGCGTCAATAAGTTCCCTTGCTGATCGACTTTGCCGCATGTCCTGTGTTCTCAAGTAGTCATCGCAGAGTGTTTCGACGTTCTGTTTCGTTAGCGGCGTCTTCCAATTGTCGAACGTTACTTGCGTCGTGCCGCCCCGAAGTGCGAAGAGGATAGTCATTCGACGCGCAAAGGGCGTTTGAGGCGTCCCTTGGGCGGCGAATTGCCTTGCCTGCCCCTCAAGAGCCAACCGTAACTGCTCATTCAGGTCTTCAAGGGTCTGTGGCCTAGTTCCAAGCTCGAATTCGCGCCTCGTCAGTCGAAGATCATTATCTGCGTCGATCTTCTTGAATAAATCATCGGGAGCTTTGACGTT
>CAZUAH010001174.1:0-2061 GCA_964617665.1 uncultured Pirellulaceae bacterium | reverse complement strand
AGTTGCTGCGATTCAAAGAAATGCTGCTCTGGATCACACAGATAATTCAAAACAATTTCGGAGCCGACAAAACCAAAGGCATAAAAACCGCGGAATACCAACGACTTGTGGCAAGATACTTGCATCCGTGAAATGCGGGACTACTGAGTTTTCTTTTCGAGATGAATGTTTTGCCATAACTCCTATGCATGCCAACGGTTACGAAAGGCCTAGGTCAAATCGACTTCGCCGTCCACAAGAAAAAGCCCAAACCAATGTTCCCAAAAACAACATTCCTTCCGTGTAAAGGGCAGAAAGGGGAGAACGGTTCTACCCTGGAATTCGAATTTGTGGAGGTGTGTGATGAAAAAGCTTTACGAGAACTTTGGCAAAGTGGGTGTTGCGGCGACCGTGCTTGTCGTTTTGTCGATGGTTGGTGCCGGCGGTTTGTGGTCTTACATCCGGGCGGCGAAGGGGCAATTCCAGGATGCCATTCAAGATCTGATTCCAATCACAATGGAATTGAGAAGATTGGAAGATCTGACCGACGATCTCGTACCAGAGATGAAAGGCAACAAAAAGATGGCGGCACAGATGAGCGTTGAAGTGGAGTTCATCCAGGGCGAGATCGCGGATCTTGAGAACAGCCTTGATGTTGCAGAAGCCGAGATGCGATCGTTGCGCCGCGCACTGGACTGCCCTGAACAGTCTGTTGCCTTCGGTGGTAAAGACTATTCGAAAGCGGAAATCAGCGAGGACTTGGACCGACGATTGGCCAATTACCAGGACATGAGTCGGCGGCTGGAGGCCAAACGGAGGATTTACGACTCGCGAAGGACGGCTTACGATGCCGCGACGAAGAAGACGAAAGCCTACGAGCGGCAGTACACCCTGTTGCGCGAAAAAGCCGAAGGTCTCAAGGCGGAAATCAAGATCCTGGAACTCGCGCACGCCAACGGGGACATCCAGTTCAACGATTCACGCTTGCAGCAGGCCCGCGAGGCCGCGAGCGTTTTGGACAAACGGGTCATGACCCTGCAGAGGCTGGTCGTCGAGACGGAGCACCCGACAGAGATCCCCGTCCAAGCCGATAGCCGATCTGTGACGGAGCGATTCGACGCGGTTTTTCCGGACGGTGCGCCCGAAGAGGAGGCGTTGGCAAACCGCTAGGTCCGAGAGCATTTTGAAGCACGCGGGCGTATTCAAGGCGCCTGCGTGCTGCTGAAAGGAGGTGGTTCCAGTGCATGCGTCTCCGTTTTCCGCCGTTCTGATGGTTGCTGTATCGGCTGGCTCATCCCTTTTGGACAACCAGAAAGCAACGGTGTCGCTCCGCTCGGATCGAGACACGTTCCACATCGAAGTGACGTCATCGTGGTGTATCAGCTCAGACGAGGCGGATAGGCAAGTAGACGAACAGCTCAACGCCCAATTGACTAAACTGGTTCGAAAGCTGTATCCGCGGCAAGATGAATTGCTCGAAGCCGACTGGCTCGGGCGTCTACTGATTGCCCCTTCAGTACAACTGGTCTCGGATTGCGAGCAACGGCAAAAACAGCACGGTGCGGAGTATCAACAGCACATAAAGCTTCAATTGCCCCGCGCAACCATAAGTCATTGGCAAGCCGAGCAAGCGGTTCGCTTGAAAAATGTGCGGGAAATGTGTTTTGTCCGTGGGGCGGCGTTGCTGGCATCATGGATCGGAATCCTCCTGATTGCTACGATATTTAAAAGGAACTCGCCGGCATGCCCAACTGACTTGGTCATTGCGGCGTCAATTGTCGGGATAGCGGCGAGCACTTGGTTTGTCATCGTGAAGTAAGTGAACGATTAGCGAGTTGGCGGAATGTTCAGGCCAGACGACGATCCGTACGAACCGTACATCGAGGCATTGCGGGAGAAACGCGGAATCCGAATCATCGGCGCCGATCTTCTCGGTCAAGGTGCGTTTGGGCGAGTATATCCGGGGCAGGACACCGATCGTCGTGACTTGGCCGTCAAGTTCATTATCGAGAGCAACAGTCCAGTACCGTGTGAGCGTACACCAGAACGGTAGAGGGGGAGGCGCGCGCTTTGCTGAAGGAG
>CAZUAH010001173.1:0-2083 GCA_964617665.1 uncultured Pirellulaceae bacterium | reverse complement strand
ACGTACGGGTCTGTGGGAGCCCCGGGGCGGCAACGCCCCTGGGGCCACCCGGTCCCAAGCATGTTCCGGCGCCGGCATAAGTCACTCAGGAGACCGCCACCGCGTGCACTTGGCATCCTGCCGTTTCTTGCGTCGGTCGTGAACACCGCCGCAGGATAGCGACTTTCGTTTCGATGCTCCCGTTGAGGAGATCAGCCGCCAGTCGCAGCCAGTCGCCCGGTTCATGGCCCGCCGTCTCAAATCGCTCGACCAAAAGGAACCGCCTGCCGTGACGGCCGGTCGCGGCAGGCGGTCGGGGATGGTGGTGAGGAGTCCTCGCTCACGATACTTACCATTCGCCTCCGTCGTCCGGGAAGAACCGAACGCGTGATTCGCAATAGTAGTATTTCCTGGGGTGCCTGTGGCTTTCGGTATACGTCCAAACGAGCTCGTACTTGTGGCCTTCGGCTTCGATCTTCTCTTTGACTCTGGCCCTGGCATCGTCCAGGTCTTTTTCACTTGTCGCCTCGAAGTCCTTGCAATACGGCTCACTGTCGTCGATGTCCGGGAAAAACGAATCCGCTGCATTACTGAGGGAGGCAACGAACATGGATGCGACGAGCATCACAACGGCAACGATAGTTAGATTTCTCATGGCATTTGCCCTTTCGCAGAAAGTGGGTGAAAAAACTTGGGGTAGCAATGTTGGAGCTGATTTTTTGATTCGCTCTCGGCTTTGCTTTCAACAGTAGTTACCCGATCCGGCATCTGGTCTTGCGCGACGGCTATTTCTTTTTCGAGGGGCAAATCCGCGCACGGCTTGCGCACTGCGACCGTTTGATGGAATGGGGCTAGTCATGCAACAAGTCGGGAGGCACCCATGAGGTTCATCGAGTTCATTCGAGTCCGGTCGTCTGCGGTAAAGCTGATGGCTGTGCTGCCTGAGCTCAGCAGCGTCGTTGACGAGATTCGTCGGTCCGAGTCATCGGTTGGGCGCGCAGACCATCGACGCCAAACTGCGCAGGTCCGACACGCGAATGGCACTTAGTTCTCGCTAAGGCCTTTGAGGATATCACGTTTGGCCTCATGCCTTGGTTTCATGAGGCGATCATATGGCTTGGGTCTACGCTTCTTCCTGCGAGGTTCGAAACGGTCGGGCCGATCGGCGACACGCCGCCGCAGTCTAGCGGACCGCCGTTGCGCGCGGAGGTGAAATCGACCGACGCAGGCAAGCGACAATAACGTTAGCGGATTCAGTCGCCCCAGACGTCTCGAAGAGCTATCACGAACACCCCTCGCTCACGTCCAAAGGGGACGCACTGAGTGGGGCCAAGCGACGGGCCACTTGGGCTGGCACCTTGTGGCGACGCATGCCTTGACGTGGGGACATCGGGTTCGTCTCGAATGCGCCGGCGCTCAGTGGTTCTTGCGCGCTTGGGTCACATCCACCTCTGAAGTTTGCGCGGCCAAGAGGATCTGGTCAGTGTCATCTAATTGGTGGCGCGAAACGATACGTTTTCGGCTTTAACCAAAGTCGTCGCCCGTGCCCCATGCCGACTCCGGAAGCGACTCGGCGATGACGAAGTGCTCCCACTTCGTGAACCGGCTGACATCCTCGGCCGAGGCGTGCGCGAGCCCCAGGCCGATGACAAGGAACACCACTGCGGCGATCGAGCGAAAATGGGTTCGAGGATTCGCTGCACGTGTCAAGATACACCTCCGTTTCGATCCGAGTTGACGATTGTACCCGATGATGACGAGGAATGCCCGTTAGGATAGTCGCCTCGATCTGGTTCTTGCCCCTGAAACCGTTAACAATAGCGTTGGACCCTGTAAACTGAGAGAATCTGATGCTAAGAAACGAACTCGGTCTTCTGACAACTTGCTGCCTGGTTGGGCTGTCGCTGGGACGGTCCGTATTCGCGTTAGACATCAACCCGTAGGACGACCCCGCCGATAGACGTCCAGCGAAAGCGGCGGAGCCGCCATGACCCAAGACAGGCGGGGCATCTTCCGCCGCATGGTTACTTCGGGACAAAACGGCTGGTGCGCTCCAAGAGCGCCTTGGCCTGGGCGGTCTTTCCGCTGCTCACACCACTCTTGA
>CAZUAH010001172.1:0-2086 GCA_964617665.1 uncultured Pirellulaceae bacterium | reverse complement strand
TGGCCCAAAGAACCTTGCCCGTTTCGACAGACAGGACCTGAAGATCAGGGCCGAGCACCACATAGTCACCGTGAGTCATAATCGATTTTGGGCGAACAGCAGCGTTCTGCCATTCCGACGTTCCATCTGCCAGCCGAAGACACACGAGCGCTTTGAGTGCTTGGTCAAAGTAAACGACCCGCTTCGAGTTGATCACCATATTGAAGATACGGGTATCGACCTTCCACAGAGGTCGCGCGTCACGGGTATCAAAGGCCATCAGGCTTTCCCCGGCCCGGTTGACCACAAGAATGTCGTTTTCACAACGCAATTCCAGAGCGCCATCAGTACCTTCACAAACCCCCAGTGTCCGTCCCGTAGCAGCATCCAGGATGGAAACCGCCGACTGATAACCCAACGTCATCATGACCCGATCCTTGTGAGCCACCAGGCAGTCCTCGCCAGCCTTGGGCGAAAAGCGCAAGCCCGGATTCTTCCATGCCTTTACGCCCCACGGAGACAAGGGCTGTTTCCACAACAGGATTCCATTGAATGCGTCACGGGCAATCAGTGTCCATTGTTCCGGTACAGCGTCCTGCGCAATGCCGGTGGGGGCCTCGTCCAGTATGTAAAAAACCCGACCCTGTGCCGATACCATGGCGGTGAAACTCGTCGTGAACGCGTGGCTGCGCAGCCACAAGGGTTCACAGCTCCACTGAAGACCACGCGGCGGGCCGACCAGTGTATCGGGAGTCACCGGATTGTTGCCTGGCCCCTGCCGGTAGTGGGTCCATTCACCCATCTCTCGCGGCCAGGGTTTGACTTTCCTGGTCCAGGAGCCCGCTTGTTTGACCAAAGCCACCCCGTGAGGAGCCAAAACGCGCATCAACTCCTGCGTGCCCACCGTGGCACTCTCCTCAGCTATGATTAGATTGACTAGGTTGTCGGTGTAGGGCAGGGTCTTGCCCTCCCAGACATCAACCGATACGGCACCGTAGAGCCCCCGCGCCTGAATATTCCGGCGAGCCGCGGCGACCTTTCGCGGGTCGCGGTCCAACCCATGCACCAGGTAGCGATCATTAATGCGCAAAGCGGCGGTCTGTGTTCCATCCCCACAGCCCAGATGGACCACAAGCCCGCCCTTGACTCCAGACTCTTCAACCAGTTTTGCCGGTTCCGCGGTCATCCCGGTCACCGCGCAAAGCATGATCAGAGTGAAACAAAGTGGTTTGTTCATCGCTTTTTTCCGTTCTCTTGTTGCAACAATAGATGATCTAATCAGCCTGAATGGATTCGAGATACGCCTTATCTTCCGCGGTCATCGCCTGCATTCTAATGGTGAACACCGTTCCGTCGGGCGCTTTCAATTCCACCTGTTCTTTTCCTCTTGAGCTGACGAGTGTGCGGATGAAAGAGCCTTCCGCCGCCTTCGCTTTGCCGGCCGCCCATTGACGCATTTCGTACTTTCCCGACGGCGCGGATGGAGCAGCAGGCGCCGATTTCGCATCCTCAGCCTTCCGGCTCTTTATTCTCTCCTGTAGCTCTTCGCGTGAAAGCTTGTCGGATGTCTTACCAGCCACCTTCTTTATGTTTTTGTTAAAAACGGGGCTTCCTTCATTCGGGAACCAGTAGTCGAAGCTCGTTTTCATTCTTGCTAAAACGGCTGCATATTCCGGGTCGTTCGTGAAATGCGTTGTTTCGTCCGGATCCTCTTTCATATCGCGAAGACGCACTTCGATGTTGCGGTCGATATCGTACTCGATGTATTTGAAGCGATCGTTCATCACCATCCGCCCCAATGGACTTTCCACTCCGATATCTTCGCGCCAGGGGACCTCTTTCCCTTCGACCAACGGACGCACACTCCGCCCACGCGGATCGCCGTGCGCGTTCGGCACTCCCGCATAATCGAGCACGGTCGGCAACAGATCCAATCCATTCACAACCAGATGTGTATCGTCCACCACCCGTGCTGTTTGGTTTCCGCCTTTGTCCATCACAATAAACGGGATACGGATGGATTGTTCGTTAAACGTGCTTTTGCCGTGGAGTCGATAGGCCCCCTCGTTATCGCCGTGATCGCTCGAAAAGATGACCACGGTATTTT
>CAZUAH010001171.1:0-2087 GCA_964617665.1 uncultured Pirellulaceae bacterium | reverse complement strand
ACTTTCTTCTGTCATCCGGCACTGCGGTGGCCGGATTGTCGTCCTTTCCGCTGGGATGGTCTGCTGCCGCTGACAAGAAAACACAGAAGATACTCTACTTCACCCGCAACTGCCTGCACGAACACGAACCCGTGCGCCCCAGCGACGGCGGGTCGAGCCTTTCGGACAAGCTGCTGATCGAGTGGGGCAAGACGGCTGGCTTTGAGGTAGACTGCAGCAAGGACGGCCGGGTGTTCGACGGCGATCTGGACCAATACGACACGATCGTCTTCTACACGTCGGGGACGTGCAACGATTTGATGACCAAGCCGAGCACACAGAAAACGCCGACGATCTCGCCGCAAGGCAAGAAGCGAATGTTCGATGTAATGGCTGCCGGCACAGGCTTCGTGGGAATACACTCGGCGATCAGTTTCTCGCCGCAACTGATCGGCAGTGGATACAGCGGACACGGAACACCTCAGGACGGCACGATGCTGGTCACCTCACCGGATTTCCCAGGCGCGGAAGGATTGGGCAAGTCGTTCTCATTGTTCGAAGAGTGGTTCACGTTCCAATGCCTCCAGGAAGACCTCCACGTGATCCTCGCCCAGGACACCAGCGCGATGAAGCAAGTGGATCCCCGACCCAGAAAGCAAGAGCTGTACGATCGCCCACCATTCCCGGCCACGTGGGCGCGCCAACATGAGAAGGGCCGCGTCTTCTACACCAGCCTGGGCCATTTCAACCACGTTTGGACCAACAAAATCTTCCAACAGATCCTGCTGGGCGCGCTTGCCTGGACCATGGGCAACGTGGACGCCGACGTGACCCCCAACATCAGCAAAGTTACCCCGGAGGCAAACCAGCGGCACCGCTGACGCCATAGGAAAGCCTTCATCATTTTGACCTCCATCTTGGAGAAAGATCATTAACGCGAAACTACTCGTACTGATCCTCTGCCTGTTCAGTAGAAAGGAGATCCGTGATGCGTAGCATGTGGTTTGTCATCGCTCTGCTGGTCGGTGTGTTCGGACTGAATCAGGTAAACGCGTTTGGTGGGCCTCCGACAAATGTACTCAGTAACGCTGGTTTCGAAGCGAACCAAGGCGGTCAAGTTTTGAGCTGGAGTACACCGGAATACTGGTCCGGCTCCGTCTCGCCAGCCGCGGAACCCGATGCAGTGCGGAGTGGGAAGCGATCGGCCCGGCTGACGGCGGCCGAGAAGCAGGGGAGGCACTGGGGACGCGTTCTTCAGAGTGTCCGAGTGCGGGGCCTGACCGCTCGACGGTTTCGCTATTCGATGTGGGCAAGAGGCAGCGGCGAGTTCATCTTGGGGTGCATCGAATATCGGTCGGCGGAGAAGTACAAGCCGCACTACAAGTACCGCTGGCAGGAGACTCCGGTGCGTCTTGGGGACAGATGGCAGGAGGTCGTATTCGAGTTCTCAGTGCCGGATCCCGATGTGCGCGCGCTGGCGGTCGTCGCCGAAGTCCGCGGCGAGGGGAGCGAGGCGCTGCTGGATGATGCAGCATTCGTTCGATACCAGGCGCTGGGGTATTCCATGTAATAGAAACGCAGGCGTGGGCGGCGATTATATCTCGCGCGTTTGGCAACGCATGAACGGAGATCACGCGGCATATCGTCTAAATATGTACGACGATCTCTTCGAACCCAAACCGACACACGTTTTTTTCTTCCTCGGACACAACGACAGCAAAGTCAGCAGCCGGTCCGGCTATATCCAGCACTGTGTTGATCCGGAGACATTCGAAGAGCAATACCGCCTGGCAATCCAGAAAGTGCAAAAGGAGACCGGCGCAAAGGTCATCGTGATATCTGCGACCTCATCGGTATTCGAGATATGCAAAGCAAACGCCGACAAGCGTCAGGCCGCAGGCCGAGCGCACAACCTGTTCGGCAAACCCGATGAGCTTGAGAGGTTCAACGCTGTGGCCAAACGCGTCGCTACCGAACTGGACGCCGACTACGTAGACGTGTACGAGCCAACCCGGACGCACCCGGACAAACCGGGCCTTTTCAACCCGAACGACGGCGTACATCTCACCAACGCCGGCAACCGCTACATCGCGCTCGAACTGCTCAAG
>CAZUAH010001170.1:0-2088 GCA_964617665.1 uncultured Pirellulaceae bacterium | reverse complement strand
CGACGTTTTCGCCGGTATCCGGCACTCCTATGACTGGGGCTTTTTCCGCACGGTATTCCATGGTTGCGTGGCTAATGGCGGCAGAGAAATCAAGAAATGCGACGATGGGTTCTTTGGAAGTAACCTTTAGTAAAGGGCGATGCCAGACCGTCGAAATCCGAGACGGAAAAGGTGACTCGATTCCCGGCTATACAACCAAGACCGCGGTACAGTTCGCAGGCAAGAACAATACCGTAGCGCATTGGAAGTTTGAGTCGCAGGTGGATGGCAGGGAAGACACCAAGTTCATTGAAAAGGGCGTGTGGGACGGGATGACGATGCGTGTCAGGGCGCAATCGTTTTCCCGCCAGTACGCAACCGCGAACCCGTTGATCCATCGCTGGGCACTGCTTCCGCTACTGGCTTCGGGCAGCATCAAAGAATCCCCCCTGGTGTTTGATATGCTCGACGATTCCGCTCTGCGTTCGAACCAGACACTTCGCTACGAAGGCAAAATCGAGGTCCCGGTCAAAGGTGGGACAGCCAGCCTGGACAGCTACGTCCAGACCGGGCAGGGCATTGTGCCCACCCATTACCTCGTGGACGAGAAGGGCCAAGTACAACTCATCACCATGGGCACGGTGAACTGGGCCTTGACAGGACGATGAGCATGCGTAGGGCCGGTTCTACCGGCAACGATGTTGTCCGGCGGTCTCCCGACCGCTGGACTCGCACGACCGCTGGTCTCCGGAGGGCAAATGAGACCTTCGGTCGGGGCCATTGCCCGGTCAGGAGACCGGGCAACAACGGCCCTACCCGACTTCAGATTCCGAACGAAGAACGACAAGGAAAACATCAATGAAACGCTGGTTGCTTGCTGCATCCCTTTACATGGTCTGTCTCAGCACTGCGCCGGCCGCGGATCGCGTGGCGGACACACCGACTACTGTCGCCCGCGAGGTACTCACCGAAAGCGGCGTGCAGGGCGGCCTGATTGTACATCTGGGCTGCGGCGACGGAACGCTGACCGGCGCCCTGCGCGCGGGTGACCGTTACCGGGTGCATGGGCTGGACCGTGATCCTGAAAAGGTCGCCAAAGCTCGTCGAAACATCCAGTCGCTCGGCCTCTACGGCCCCGTTTCCGTGGAGACCTGGGAGGGCACGTCGCTGCCGTACACCGACAACCTGGTGAACGTCATCGTGGCCGAGGACCTCGGTTCGGTGGATATGGAAGAGGTGCTGCGCGTCCTGGCGCCGCGCGGGGTGGCCTGCGTCAAGACGCCGGACGGCTGGACGAAGACCGTCAAACCGCGTCCCGGTGAGATCGACGAATGGACGCACTACCTATACGACGCGACCGGCAACGCCGTTAGCAAGGACACAGCGGTGGGGCCGCCGCGGCACTTTCAGTGGATTGGCGGGCCGCGCTGGGTCCGGCACCACGACCACGTCTCCGGCTTCAACGCGGCGGTCTCTGCCGGCGGCCGACTGTTCTACATCATCGACGAGGGGCAGCCGACCTCGATTCTGTTGCCGTCGAAGTGGTCGCTGGTGGCTCGCGATGCGTTCAACGGCACCACGCTCTGGAAGCGACCGATCCCCACCTGGGTCAATCATCTCTGGCCGTTCAAAGCCGGCCCGGCTCAGTTGCCGCGGCGTCTGGTAGCCGTTGGCGACCGGGTCTTCGTGACCCTGGGGAACAACGCGCCAGTCAGCATGCTCGACGCCGCCACAGGCACCACGCTCCGCACGTACGCGGGAACGGAACAAACGGACGAAATCGTCTTCTCCGACGGGCTGCTTCTTGCACTGGTCCGGCAGAGCCCCAACACGTGGCACGAGTACCAGGCAGAGACGTCCCAGACCCAGACGGAGAAGTTCCGCGTACACACGCAATGGGCGTGGGACAACCGGCCGGCCTCGATTGTCGCGTTGGACCCGGAAACCGGTGAGACACATTGGAAGCAATCCTGCAAAGTGGCGCCCCTGACCCTGACCACTGACAGCCGGCGGGTCTATATCCACGACGGCGAGAAGGTGGCCGCTTTGAGTCGCACCAATGGCGAGCAACTCTGGGAATCGGCCCCGGTGACCAAGCCGAGCATGATC
>CAZUAH010001169.1:0-2092 GCA_964617665.1 uncultured Pirellulaceae bacterium | reverse complement strand
TGGTTTCGGCTCGGCAGGAGCCTCGCCCTCCCGGTTTGGAAACCTCTGGGCTCGCCGGGCAATCGCCTGAAGCGTGCGTGGTCTATGAGGTCAAAACGCCCTATTCCGTCTGCGGCGGCAAAACGCGTGCGAAGTTCGTCGGTAGCGATGTCGGCGACAAGTTCACGGTTGCCCTGTCACTGGACGGTAAGAAGTGGAACGAGTTGTGGTCCGAGCAGGGTGCCGGCGATCACACGGCCGAAGTCGCCCTGGATCAAGCATTGGACATTCACAACAAACCGGCCAAGTTCCGTTACTTCATGCGAATCGGCTTGGGCTCAGCGACGGCGCTAACCGCCAGTCTCTGCTCACTTGAGATCGAAACGGACGTGCTGGCTGCTCCCGCTTCGCTTCCTCGCCTGTGTCTAGGGACGAACCGCGTTCATTATTGGGACGAAACGCCCGGGAAGCATCAAGTTCAGATCAAACACGAGTGGAGGGAAAGCGACGCTGTACAGCCGCTACCGCCGATCAAAGCTCCACTGCATCCCCACTCCGACGCACAAGTCCGAGATTCGATCGTTACCTTCTCCTGGCCAGCCGTCGAAGAGGCCGATCGCTATCAACTTCGCGTCAGCCGGCGGCCGGATTTTGCGTATCCTTACCGTCCCTGTCTGGATGTTGTTATCCCTACCACGAAATGGACCGTGCCCTACACGGGCATCTTCAGCCCGAACACGACCTACTATTGGCGTTTGCGATGTCGCGATCATTGGGGCGTCTGGGGCGACTGGAGCGACCCGTGGAAATTCACTTGGCAAGGGCCGCGCGTTCCGCTGAACCTTCGGTTCGAGCAGCGGGAACAGACAATCACACTTCACTGGGAACACAATCCACGCGGCGAACGGCCCGTCCGATACGAAGTCTACGGCAGCGACGAAAAGGGATTCTCAATCCACAAACAGGAGCACAACGTCCCAGGCCGTGGGACGGTGCCGGCTAACTTCCTGGGCCAAACCGCCGGCACGTCGATGGTCGTAGTTTCATCCGAGGCAACTGCGGCGGCCGCAAATAGAGTCTTCTACCGCGTTGTGGCGATCGACGCTCACGGTACCCAGAGCGGATGTTCCGACTATGCCGAGTTGCCACCCCCGTTCATTTACTCGAAGCCGGCGACGGCTGCCAGAGTCGGCCAGACATACACCTACGAGGTCAAGAGCCTTCGCTCCTTGGGCGACTATCAGGGCAAGGAAGATCCATCGGTCAAGTTCAAGAGGTACGCCTATCGCTTTTGGGACGGCGAAGAGAACACGTTCAAGCTGATCGAAGGGCCCCAGTGGCTGACAATAGACGCAAAGACGGGTATCCTTAGCGGCAAACCAAGTGCCGACGATGTCGGCACTGCGACGGTGAAAGTGGAAGTCACTAACCAATTCGATGGTCGCGCCGAACAGCAGTTTGGTCTGACGGTATCGAAACAGTAAACCAGGAGCGAATCTCACAATGAAACATCAGCGCAAAAATCACGAGTTCGGATGTGCCTGCGATTGCGGTGTCGATCGCCGAGACTTTCTCGCGGCCACTGGCATGGCAGCCAGCGGTATCGCCTTCACATCGCTGACTTCGTCTGCAGCGGAAGCAACCAGTCCACCTTCCACTGACAAGCAAGGCGCGACTGTGCGAGCCGTGTTTCTTTATCCGCCGTCGGAGACGTTTTCCGCCAATCCGGACGGCTGGTGGAGTTGGCCGGGTAACGATTTCGATGCGGAGGGCCGTCAGAAGGAATACGCGGCCGCGCTGCGCGATATGGAAAAACAACTCGGCATGAAGATCGTTGCGGATGACAAGCCGGTGAGCTCCAAGGAAGATGCTCAGCGGTTGATGGCTGAGATCAAGAAAGACCAGCCTGACGGCTTGCTTCTGATGATGTTCTACAACCGCAGCTTGCCGGTGGCGGATCAGTTGCTCAAGGCGACCGAGGAATTGGGAATTCCCACCGTTTTCTTCATCGGGCTTGGCGTGAAACACGGGCAGGTCCGGCAGTACCGCCGCGAGGGCGTCTATTTCATCCAGTCGCTCGATAACCTGGAGGCGATCGAGTATGGCATGCGCA
>CAZUAH010001168.1:0-2097 GCA_964617665.1 uncultured Pirellulaceae bacterium | reverse complement strand
TCGACTCGGTGGGCCTTGATGCCGCACTGCCCATAACAGCCGCCGCACGAGGTGTTAATCCAGACGTCTTCTTTGGCGTCATTAGACCGTGTCGTCATCGTCCCCACGCCTTTCATTGAAGTACCTCGGGACTTTGCCTACCTCCCTCAATCGCTCGATGTCAATTCCGTTGCCTTTGATTCTATCCGAGCCAAATCTCGCCAGCAAATCAATCCATGCCGGAATTGGCGCTGAGCGACATTTCCGGGACCCGGCCGGTCACGTCCAGCTTCGCGCCGTGCATCGACGGCGTGCATCGACGGCGTCTGCGCCCAAGAGACTTTCATTTTTGGCGCCGGCCGGTTAAGATTTCTTGTGAAATGGACCTGTAAAGCAATTGTTTCGTTCCCTGGGAGAGTAGAGAACTCATGTCAGTACCGGTAGTGAACCTGCCCGATCGAATGAATGCAGCCGCCGTTCTGGTGGATGATAATGTGGAAGCTGGTCGAGGCGAGAAGACCGCGATTTTCGACGCTGGCGACGGCTCTGCCTATACGTACAACGATGTGCTGGCAATGACGAACCGTGTCGGCAACGCCCTGAAGGAGTTGGGGGTGCGCATGGAGGAGCGGGTGATGCTCCTGCTGCCGGATTCGATGGAGCTAGTGTGCAGTTTCTTCGGGGCCATGAAGATCGGTGCGGTACCCATTCCCACGAATACGCTTCTCAAGTCGCACGGCTACGAGTACATGCTGAACGACAGCCGGGCTCGCGTGCTGATCATTGCCGAGCCTCTGCTGGAACAGATAGAACCGATCAGAGACCAGCTACGTTACTTGCAGAAGATCATCGTTGTCGGCCAGGCCGGCCCGAACGACGTCTCGTTTCGTGATTTCGTTGATGCCGGCTCGCCGGAATTGGCGCCGGAAATGATGAGCAAGGACGACGCTTGCTTCTGGCTGTACAGTTCCGGAACGACGGCATTTCCGAAGGGCGCGGTCCATCTGCAGCACGACATGATTGTTTCCGCCGATCTGTACGCCAAGCCGATCCTGGACATCTGCGAAGACGATCGGACTTTTTCCGTTGCCAAACTGTTTTTTGCCTACGGGTTGGGCAACGGCCTGTATTTTCCCTTCCGTGTCGGCGCGACAACGATCTTGTGGCCGGGCAAGCCGAACCCAGAAAAGTTCTACGAGATCATCCAGGAATTCGAACCGACCATCTTCTTCAGCGTGCCAACGGCGTACGCCAGCATGTTGGCGATCGAGGACGCGGCGGAACGTTTTGATACTTCCAGCCTCCGGCTGAGCGTTTCGGCTGGCGAGGCATTGCCGGCCGCCTTGTTCGACCGCTGGCTGGAGCGATTCGGTGTGGAAATCCTGGACGGCATCGGATCGACCGAAATCGTCCACATCTTCATCTCGAATCGACAAGGCCGAGTCAAGCCCGGCTCGACCGGTGAAGTCGTGCCCGGTTATGAAGCCAGAATCCTTAATGAGGATGGCCAAGAGGTGCCCGACGGCGAGATCGGTGACCTGCTGATCAAGGGAGATTCGACTTGCGCCTACTACTGGAACAAGCACGAGCAGACCAAGAATACTATCCAGGGCCAGTGGATTCGCACCGGTGACAAGTACTTTCGCGACGAAGACGGCTACCTCTGGTATCAGGGCCGCTCGGACGACATGCTGAAAGTCGGCGGCATCTGGGTTTCGCCGATCGAGATTGAAAACTGCCTGATCGAGCATCCGGCCGTGCTGGAAAGCGGCGTGGTGGGCGTTGCGGACAAAGAGAACCTGATCAAACCCAAAGCTTACATCATGCTCAAGGAGGGGTATGAGGGCTCCGACGAGTTGACGGAGGAACTGCAGAAATTCGTAAAGGAGAAAATCGGCGTCTACAAATTCCCGCGTTGGATTGAGTTCGTCAGCGAGTTACCCAAGACCGCAACGGGAAAGACGCAACGGTATAAACTGAGGGAATAGCCCGTAGGTCAGGCTGTGCCTGACGGAGACCGGTACAAAGCGTGTGGACGCGCAACGCGTCAGGCACTGCCTGACCTACTGGTGCGGCTATCGATATTTGTCAGGTAGATTGAGGCCAGGGTGGCCGGGG
>CAZUAH010001167.1:0-2102 GCA_964617665.1 uncultured Pirellulaceae bacterium | reverse complement strand
CTTCGATGAAGTTGTCACGCAGATAGTACGAAACGTCGCCGCGGAAGCAGAAAGGGAAGATCTTCGGGTCGCTGGGGCCGCGCTTGTAATAGTTGCCGATCAGGTTGAAGCCCCGGTCGTTCGGCTTGTGGCCCTCGTGCGAAAGCCCGTCGCGAAAGTTGTAGATCACGTTGTTCCGCACATCGGCCGGCCCATTGGCAATCGCCGGACAGCGGCGGGCATGATGGGCAAAGAGGTTGTGATGGATCGAAACGCGCTCTCCGCGCGGCCCGCTGATCAGCCCGTAGTTGTGCCGCCCTTTGGGATGACCGGCGATGAGTGATTCCTCGATGCTACACCACTGGACCGTAACGTCCCGGGCACTATAGATGTCGATCGTCTCGTCGGATGCCCAGGAGCAAGACACGTGATCCAGGATCACGCGCCGAGCCTGCGAAAACTGAATGGCGTCACCGCCGCTACCTCGAGCACCGGTAGGCCGAACTCGGAGGAATCGCACTACGACGTCATCTATTGCCTGTGGCGAATTGTAGCGAGTCGAGAGCATGCCCTCGATAGTAACTCCCGCACCTGGCGCCGTCTGTCCCATGATGCTGATCCGGCCGTGTTCGATGACCACGTTACCGGGGATTACGCCACTGACGTCGAACACAACCGTGCGCGGTCCTTCGGCACTACAGGCGGCCTGGAGACTTCCCGGTCCGCGCGCACCTAAGTTCGTCACCTTGATCACTCGCCCGCCCCGGCCACCAACGCTCCCCGCGCCGAAACCCTCTGCTCCTGGAAAGGCTGGGAGCCTGTCGCCAGCGCATGCCGCAGACGCTGCCGCAGTGAGTAGGACCAACAGCGTGGTGAAGGTAACGGAGCGTTTCATGGCGGGACTCCCGTTCGGACAGTGGCGAAACCACACGACGCGCAGCTTGCCGGATTATGCCCCTCCCACAGTCGGCTGTCCAGTTAAGGCGAGCGGCAGTTGGTACCGTACCGTGGCGTAAGCTTCCAGCTTGCGAATATGCAGCAGAAGGCAAGCTGCAAGCTTGCCCCACGGGCAAATTTTCTTCTGCCGCTCGCCTAAGCGGCTTGACGGACGCTCCGTGGCGGAAGAAACATAGTTCGCGGCATTGGGCACTTGCTAACCTCAGCACCTCAGACTACAACGCAGCGGTGGCAGAGGGTAAAGCTCTTCAACTTCGGACATCGTGATCGCCAGCCAGGAACGGAGGGTGGGAGTATGCCCACCAAGACACCCCTTCTGAATGGTCCAATGGCCAAGTTCCACGTGCCCGTCATCTTGCTTGCTGTCATGTCAAGTTGGGCGGAGGCAGACTCACCTTCAGGCAGACCGGCGGAGAAGCTGATCCTGGGCTTTGAGGGCGCGGAGCTGGCTTGCGGCAGTGAGGTCTCGCGGGAAGAGAAGCCAGGGCGGGATAGCTGGTTCTATCTGCTTGATCAGGCCAAAGGGTTTGATTTCGCGGCGCGCTTCGAGTGGCCGGGCGCTACCAATCGAGCGTGGACGTGGCGATGCCGGCCGGGAGAGCATACCGAGGGCGAGTTGGCCTTGGTCACCTCGGTTGGCCCACCGAACACTCGGAATCGGAAAGCGACGTACCAGCAAACGGAGTTCCTCTCCCGCTTCTATCCCGACACGCGCGAGGGTTTCGAGGCACATCGCGTGATGACGACGTTTCAATGGCTGGCCAGGGCCGATCCGGCACTGCGTGACTGGTCGGGCTACGAGCGGTTGTGGGTCGACGTTCTCTGCAACGCACCGGCCGAGCTTTGGCTTGCCCTGGAAGACGACCTGATCGAGCCGCCAGTCATGAGGACATTCAGGATACCCGAAAAACAATGGGTTACACTTGAGGTGAACCTTAGCGAAGCCGTTCGGGCCAGAGGCATCGAGCTTGCCAAAATCGCCAACTTCTGGCTCCTGGGACGAGCGTCCGTACGGGCAGAGCTACGTGTTGACAACATTCGAATCGTCCGGCGCGGCGTCCCAGTTCCGGAGCGACTTCTCAGGGATCGGACGCCCATGACCGTGCCCATATGTAACAGTTTAGTTCCCTGACTAGCTTTTACGATTCGACGGCGAGGCGGCGACC
>CAZUAH010001166.1:0-2105 GCA_964617665.1 uncultured Pirellulaceae bacterium | reverse complement strand
GCGAGCGGGCGTGGATTGAAACAGCCAAATCGGCGCTGACCACATCAAGTTGCCGTCGGTGCCCGCTACGTGTGGGCCTGGATTGCTGCCATCGCGAAAGAGCGTGATGACTCCACCAAGACGGAGAAGCCTACTGATTCGGTTTCCCCATCCTCGCCTTCAATTGACTGGTCAGTTGTTGGACAAGCTCGGCGTGTTCCGGTCGTTCGGCGATGTTCACGTTTTCGCCAGGGTCGGTTTGGTGGTCGTACAGCATGCGGGCCGTGGGCTGGCCTTTCTTGTCCGAGTACTGGGTGAAGCGATATCGGTCCGTCCGGATCGTGTCGCCAGAGCTGAAGCGGCCAATGGCGGCGTCTTTCACCGTGGCGGTGGGATCCTTGAGCACGGGCAGCAGGCTCTTGCCGTGCAGGTGCTTCGGTTCGGGGAGGCCAGCCAAATCACATAATGACGGGTAGATGTCGATGAACTCGGCAAGCGCCGACGTTGTTTCGCCCACTTGCACACCGTCAACCATCGGCGCAGCGACCATCAGTGGGGCGTTCATCGACGTTTCGAAGCAGCAATGCTTGCACCACAAGGTATGCTCGCCAAGATTCCATCCGTGGTCGCCCCAGAGGACGATAATCGTGTTGTTGCGGAGTTTCAATGCATCCAATTCGTCGAGCAACCGACCGATGTGTGCATCGGTGTAGCTGACGCAGGCGTAGTAGCCTTGAATCAGACGTCGGGCGAAGTCGTCCTCCATCGGCCCGCGTTTCGGTACATCGGCGTAGGCACGCAATTCGCCCCATGTGTGGATTGCTTCCGATGGTGCGTCCTTTGGCACGAAGTAGTTGTCTGGAAGACTAACGGCATCGAACGGGTATCGGTCCCAATATTGCGTCGGAGCGATGAATGGAAGATGCGGCTTGTAGAAGCCCACGGCCAGGAAGAATGGTTGCTCGGAATCGGCCAGTCGCCGCAAGTCCTGGATTGCGCGATCTGCCAGTACGCCGTCTCGATAGAAGTTGTCCGGCACGTCGGCTGATTCAAACGGCGGGCCGTATTTCCTGCGTCCTGGGTTCTTTTTTGCCTTTGCCGTATTCTCGTTCAACTTGTAGGTTGGGCCCGACGGCCGCCAAGGTGCTTCGGACCAGCCTTGGTCGTTGTCATCTGCATGATGGAACACCTTGCCAAGCGACATGGTGTGGTAACCGTGGTTCTTGAAATGTGTGTTCAGCGTCGTGATGCCGAGGGCGTCTCTTTCGGCATAGGTCGAGTAGGTGACAAATCGGTTCCGTGCGGGGCGAAGACCGGTCATCAAACTGGCTCGCGACGCGCCGCACGTGGGCACCATGCAATAAGCACGTTGGAACAGCACACCTCGTTTGGCCAACCGGTCGATATTTGGCGTGATCATGCTCTTTCGGCCGAAACTGAGAATCTGCGGCCGCAAATCATCCACGGCGATGAACAGCACATTTGGCTTCTGCGGGTTTGCGGCGAAAACGGGTGAGATGAACGCGTACGTAACCACATAGAAAGCAAGAAAGAACGCTATGGAGAACGAACGAGGGAGAATGGTATGTTGTTGCATCATCATAGCTGCCTTGTCGTGTTGAGGAGGACGATCAGAGAGTCGAGTAACCATCGTTCGAGAAATGGGCGTCGGATTAGCCGGAACGCGCTAGCGTCCGGTTCTCGCAGAAACCGTGAGCTATCGCCCGGCGGCTGATTTTCAAATGTGACAGTAATTTCTCGAACGATGCTAGCCAATACCTGTATAACCGCACGCTTCCGGCTTGCGGTTAAACGATACGGCGTTCGGGCTGTAAGTGTAGGGCACGATTGTATCATGCCGAGGCACGCTGGAAACGTGCCCCACGAAATGCGCACAAGAAAGGGTACTCCTCGCTAATCCCGACAGTATTCTGGTAGACATGACCATGAAGGAACAATGACCTGTGGGTGTTCAGGGTCGTTCACGACCCTTTGCCGCGCAAGCGGTATTGGGCCCGTGCTTCAGCACGGGGCGGGAGAGGCAGACTATGTACGCTCCCGCCCCCCCCCCGGGGGGGGGGGGGGGGGGGGGGCGGGGGGGGGGGGGCGGGGGGGGGGGGGGGGGG
>CAZUAH010001165.1:0-2105 GCA_964617665.1 uncultured Pirellulaceae bacterium | reverse complement strand
GATGTTGAGTCGGGATTCACGGTCACTTGGTATGATCCAAGCTATGGCAAGAAGTATACCGGATCAGGTGCCACCAAGTCTGACGCTCGAGCAATCGCACAAGGCCAGTTCATAGACAGCAACATTGTCGCTCTTTACTCCCATGACACTGTCACGTGGGACGAATCGAAGCTGGACAATAGCGCTGGAGGTGAAGGCGTTGATCTTGATGGGGACGGCGATGCTACTGGCAATGTAGCCGCGCCTTCCATCATATTTCTCGGCAATGTTGAAGAGGATCCATTTGACAGTTTCATAGCAGATCACATAATTCTGACCGTGCTTTCTTAGGAGGATGACACCGTGCGTTACAGACGACTTCCATCTGGTTTGGTTATGGTTGCCGTAGTCGCGCTATCACTCGCCCATTCTCTCGGTAAGACCGTCGCGCAAGATGAAGCGCAGACCAGCTCGTGTCCCAGCCTGCAAGAATCCGCAGACGGAATCGACCGAACCATCTCCAACATGCCATTCGGCAGCGTCGCTGGCTCCGAGTTGATTGGCAGTGTTGCATCGACGCGGTTGCAGCGGCGTTGGCTTGTCAAACCGATCGGGTCCAACGAGTTAGAAACGATGCCTGCAGTGTATCCGCGATTCCCAAAGCTCGACGTCTGGAATGACCTCGTGGCCCCGTGGCGTGACCAACCCACCTATCTCGCAAGTCGCGGTTTTCAGTGCGTGCCCCCGAAGTGGCGCGTTCACCAAGGGCGACTGGTCTTCTACTGGGGGCGGGGCTTCAGGTCGACGGAATGGGGTGCTCCGTGCAACGGGTTCTTTGTGATCCCGTTTCAGAACGACGCGATTGATTATCGCTGTATAGAGCACGGCTACGACATGAAAACGGATCGCGGTATCTTGAATGAGTCGTCCGCCGGTGCGCGGCGCATCGAGAACGGGAAGCTCTGTGTTGAGCGTACCGTCTTCAAGTACAAGCAGAACCGGCGAGTTCTCGGCTTCCAGGGTCAGGCTCGTCAACTACTCGACCATCTCTACCCCGAAGAGTCTGCCGGTTGTGACTTCGTGTTATCAGAACGTGACACGGGGCTGTTTTTCACCTGTCCACTTCGGCGACACTGGGAAAGGAGTGCCGGCCTCCTGGCCGACTTCGACCCGTACCAGGAGAACTTAGGCCACTCGCCTTGTCCCATGGGTGAAGACCTGCCGTCAATAATGATCGTGTCGCAGTTTGAAATCCAAGATCGGGCGGATGTCGTGATTCAGCGTAACAATAGTCACCCTGATTCAGCGCACACCCCGGCCAAACATCCTGTTTATGGGTTCACTTCCGAAGCAAGCAAACGGCAACCTGAGACGCCAGACGGTGTAGCAACGATGCGATGGACGGAACGAGAATGGTTCCGTGTCCCCTTCGCAGTCCCGTTTACCGCTGCAGTGGACGCCGATGATTATTTCTTCGTCACCTGCGGCGGCGCAGTGTGGCACGCACCACCAGTCGCTGGCGATGGCCGACGAGTGTGCCAGCGAGCTTTCTTTGATCCATCGGATCCCATCATCGCTTGCATCCACGAATCCTCGACAAACCGCATCTTCGCCTTCCGACGGGACAGCTACATTCCGGTTGACAACGAGCATTTTCCCGACGACGGGCCGCCCCGCTTCGTCTCCTGCGATGACATTACCCACTCCAAACCGCTGAGCTTTATCGACGAAAACGGGGAGCGGCGGTCAGCCGATGCTCGCTTCCGACTCGTGTCGGAGGCGGCGCAAGTCCTTCGCGAAGATGCCATGTGTAGATAGAGTGCAGACACCACCGCTCGCAGCCAAAGGACCCAATCGTTTCTACTAAGCACAACGTTTCGTGAGTTCGCTGCCCCGTTTGCCCCGCTGTATGCCCGCAGACTGATCGGGTGATACTGTATCTGGTGCTTTCGGCCGCAATCGCAGCAGACCACTCGTTTTCTCGCCGACGCCGGCGCGAAGTCTGCTTCTTCTGTGCAGAAGTTCAGTTCCCGGCTGCCGCAGTGTGGGCATAGGCCAGCCTGATACGCCGTGGTACTCGAACAAGTCCCGGGGGATGCGCAAGAAGGCGGAAGCGGAACAGTCCG
>CAZUAH010001164.1:0-2115 GCA_964617665.1 uncultured Pirellulaceae bacterium | reverse complement strand
CGGATTGTGGGCATCATGTGCGAATACACGCCGCGCGAGTTGATCATGGCCGCCGGCGGCGTTCCGGCATGCCTTTGTGGAGGTTCAGAAGAGACGATCGCGCCGGCTGAGGAGCATCTGCCCGCGAACCTCTGTCCGCTGATCAAATCGACTTTCGGCTATCACGTTCAGAAGAGCAATCCGTTTCTGGAGATGGCGGACTTGATCGTGGCCGAAACTACGTGTGACGGCAAGAAGAAGATGTACGAACTGATGGCCGAATCACGGCCCATGTACGTCCTGGAATTGCCGCAGAAGGCCAACGACCCTGACGCGATGGAGTATTGGGTCCGCGAAATGGAGAAGTTCCGTTCGTTTCTGGAGAGGCAATTCGAAACGGATATCACGGATGACAAAATCCGCGATGCGATTGGCGTGATGAATCGCGAGCGGGCTCTTCGCCGTACGCTGGCGGAGTTCATGGCCGGTGATTCTCCGCCGATCAGCGGGAGGCAATTGCTGGATCTGAAAAGCAACATTTCCGGCATCCCAGCCGATTTTGAGCAGTACGAACGAGCCATCGAGATGTTGCGAGCAAAACCGCAGGAGTGCGACGAGACGAAGCCAGTCCGCGTGCTGATGACCGGCGTGCCGATGGCGCACGGTGCAGAACGCGTGCTGGAGATTATCGAAAACAGCGGCGCAACGGTCGTTTGTCAGGAGAACTGTACCGGCGTGAAACCCATTTTGGAGGACGTGGACGAAGCCGCCAGTGATCCCGTTCGCGCGTTGGCCGAGAAGTATTTCCATTTGCCATGTTCGGTTCTAACGCGGAACGACCGCCGGCTAGAGACGCTTCGACAACTGTCTGAAACCTACAGACCAGAATGCGTCATCGAACTGATCTGGCAGGCGTGTCTCACATACGATGTCGAGTCGAACCAGATCAGACGATTCGTCGAGGACGAGTTAGGTATGCCGTATCTGCGGATCGAAACCGACTATTCGCCGTCGGATTCGGCCCGGATCAGCGTGCGAGTGGAAGCGTTGTTGGAAACCGTTCGCTCACGACGTTGTGGAGGCAAGTGTCCTAGCGAATGAAGTCGATCGCCTACTGCAACCCGTTTGTTCCTCCTGAGTGGATCGCCGCCCACGGCATTCAGCCGAGTTGGATGCAGATTCGCTTCACCGATGGTCGACCGTTTAGCCATGCCGGCCGGTCCATATGCCCTTACGCGGGCGTGATGATCGACGAAGTGTTGTCTGACCTGCAAGCGTCGGCCTTGGTGTTAACCACAACGTGCGATCAGATGCGTTATGCGTCGGCCATGTTGGAATCGCAAGGCGACGTTTCGCTCTTCCTGCTGAACGTGCCTTCAACGTGGCAAACCGATGCGTCCCAGCGACTGTACCTGGATGAACTGAAGCGGTTGGGCAGTTTCCTCGTGCAACTCGGTGGGCAGTCTCCAACGGACGTACGGTTGGCAGAGGTGATGCGGGAGTATGACAATGCCCGAGCCAACCTTCGCGATACACGGCCGCAGCTTTCAGCCAGACAATTCGCCGAGGCTGTCGCCGAAGTGAGGGCGGGAAAAGGGGGCGGGTCTCATTCGTGCACAGCACCCTCTGGGCCTTTCAGGCAAATGAGACCCGCCACCTTTTCCCGCCCAGGCGTCCCATTGGCGATCGTTGGCGGCCCGTTGCTCGAAAAGGACTACGCGATTTTCGATCTTGTCGAACAGGCTGGCGGTCGCCTAGTGTTGGATGCGACCGAGGGCGGCGAAAGGACGTTGCCGGCCGTGTTCGACCGTGAACGATTGAAACAAGATCCTATGGACGAATTGGCCCGGGCATATTTTGGGACAATTCCCGACGTTTTTCGCCGACCAAACGACACATTGTACGAATGGCTCGGAGAAGCGTTGGCCGAGCGCAAGGTGCGCGGGGTTCTGCTCCATCGGTACGTCTGGTGTGATATCTGGCACGCCGAACTGGCTCGGCTGAAAGCGTGGAGCCCGGTACCTGTGCTGGAAATTGACGAATGTGACGACGACGCTTCGCTCGGTCGAACGGCCGGACGAATCGAGGCGTTTCTGGAAATGTTGACATGAACCACGCGGCAATGCGCATAACGCT
>CAZUAH010001163.1:0-2116 GCA_964617665.1 uncultured Pirellulaceae bacterium | reverse complement strand
CGCTCCAAGAGCGCCTTGGCCTGGGCGGTCTTTCCGCTGCTCACACCACTCTTGAGCGTTTTCCCTCGCCCCTCGTCACTATCCCTTCGCCCCTCTCCTCACCTCGTCGGCATGGCGTCGAAGACGAGAACCTCGAAGGGGGCAAGGTCGAAACTGTACGGTTGACCGGCTTGCAGCGTTATCGCGGCCTTCGATTGGTCGGCCTTCCATGGCGAGCGTAGCGAGTAACGCCGCGGCGCTTCGTCGGGCAACTCAAACGCCTTCTGAAGATCGACGGCGATCTTGCCCCGTTCGCCCGACGGGTTGCGCAACACCAGCACGCCCTTGCACGGCGACCAGGAGGCGTAGCCGTACACCTGTAGCTTGGCCGGGTCGCCGCCGATGCCGTGCGTATCGACCAGCACGTCGGTATTGGCGCGCATCCATCCGATCGCTTCGGCCACGGTGTCCCACAGCTCGGGCGTCATCATCGCCGAGGTGACAAAGAACTCCTGCATCTGCGTGCCGGAAGCGGCCGCCATGTGGATGTCGTCTATCACGTCCTTGGGGTCGTTAGTGAGCTTGCCTGCCAGGCTGCTTCGGGCGAGCATCACGCTTTGAAACTTGAGCGAGTTGAGCGGGTAGAGCGGCCCGCGCGCGGTGCGCAAACGGTAGCCTACCCCGTCGCGATAGGTCAGCCATTGTTGCCGGGTCGAGCCGGCCCCGTCCCAGCCGCAATCGCGCCCGGCACGCCAAACCGAGTCGCTATACCAAAGCCAGTAGGGCGACGGCCAGGTACCGACCGTGGCGTTGACGAACAGTTCCGGCCGAACGGCCCGCATGTCGATGATCAGTCGCAAGAGCGCTTCGATGTCGGGCCCGTACTCTTCGCCCGGCCCGGTGATCTCGTCGCCCTTGCCGGTTCCGTCGAACTTCATGTAGCCCACGCCTTGGTTCTTGATGTGCTCCATGCAGACTTCGCTGAACCGCTTATAGTATTTGGGTCCGTTGAGCGAAAACCCCCGGGCGTTGGTCTCGAAACCTTGTGCCTTGCCATACTTGAGCCGATCGGCCTTGGCCTGGCTGTAGCCGCCCCAAGGCGATATCCAACTGCCCAACACGGCGTTGTTGTATTTCGCGGCCGCCTTTTGTAGCAGGGCGAAGCCGTTGGGGAAATTCGTCGGATGGAATCGCCAGAGCGTCTTGTTGTCGTCCCAGCCGTCGTCGAAGACGAAGGCGTCCAGCGCCACGCCCCGCTTGGTCGATAGCTCGTCGCCAAACGCTCGAATCACGTCCAGGCATTGCCGTTCGGTCATCCAGGCGTGGTTGGGCCAAGCCAGATCGAACCAGGAGATGTAATAGACGAACGGCGAATAGGGCCGAACCCGCTGGCGCTCGACATAATAAAGGAAGCCGCGTCGAAGCTGACCCGTGGGCACCACGCCGAAGGCCCAGGCGACGCTCAGCTTCTGGCCGGGGGAGATCGGCCGGAAGCGTGGTAGCGTGCTCGTGATGCGGCCTTCGTTGGCCACGTTGTGCGCCATCGGATGCTCGCAGGCGAAGAACAGGTTGCCCGAGAAGACGGGCGAGCCGTCGACCGCCCCGACGGTTCGGGCGGCCATGGTTTGGGCGCCGGGGGCGGCGAAGTCGATTACCCTAAGTTGCTTGATGGGCAGTGCACCGCCAACGGGCGAGATTGTCAACTCCTGCCGAACACAATTGGCCTGGTCGCGAATCAGCGCCGTCCAGCTAACCTGGACCTTGCCATCGGCCGAAACCAGCGGCACGGTGGCCTTCCAGCCGGGAAAGCGGCCGGAGAGGCGGATCGACTTGGCGTCCGCCTCGATTCGCTCGAAGGCCGGCTTGCCCGCCATCTTCAGGTCCGACGCCCGAATCTTCCGTCCGTCGGCCAGTTCGATCACGAACAGTTCGGCCGCGCGGGGGCGGAGTTCTATTCCGGCGATCCGGTCGGTCAGTTCGACCAACTTGATTTGCCCGTCGGCCAGACTCCAGATGGCCCGAATCACGCCGTTCTTCAGCACGAGTTGCCGCGCGTCGAGTTCGGCTGTTGCGTTACCCGGCTGCGGGCCGGGGAATTCCACCGCGACGGCCGGAAGCCGGCTGGCGGCGATCGCAA
>CAZUAH010001162.1:0-2118 GCA_964617665.1 uncultured Pirellulaceae bacterium | reverse complement strand
GCGCTAACCCTATACTACGCGACCCGATGCAAAGACCATCCGATTTGGAGAGTCCACTGCGGGGCAGTCGCTTACACGCCGCCATCAGCCGACCGCTAAGCGTCCGCTGAAGGAATGCCGACGACGCAAGCTATGCGGACCAAGGATGCATTAATGCCCGAACAGGCGGATGTGTTGATTGTCGGTGCCGGGCCTGCGGGGTGTGGCGCGGCTTTCGATCTTTGCCGGAATGGGCTGTCCGTGCTGCTGGTCGACAAAGCTGAGTTCCCGCGAGTGAAGCCGTGCGCGGGTGCGCTTACGATCAAGACGCTCAAAGCACTCAGGTACGATGTTGCGCCGGTCGTGCAGCGGATTTGCTATCGCTTCAAGGCGGGGCTGCGGCTGGAGCCGCCCGCGGTGTTTCCCAGTCGTTATCCGATTGCCGCCATGACGGATCGAGCCGAATTCGATGCGTTTTGTCTCCAACACTGTATAGAAGAAGGTATCCAGTTTCAGAAGATTCCGACGATCCAGTCGCTCGAGCAAAATCGTTTCGGTTGGGAATTGAAGACGGCGGAGCACACACTCCAAGGCCGCTTCTTGATCGGAGCTGACGGAACGAACAGCCGCGTTCGCCGGTTATTGCGGCTGCCCCGCCTGATTCCTCGCGGTTTCGCTATCGAAACGTGCGTCTCGATGCCTGACAGCGAGACGTTCGACATGCAGATGGATTTCGGCGCGGTCGATCATGGCTACGGCTGGATCTTTCCAAAGCGCGATCATTTGAATGTTGGCCTGTTCACACTGTACAACTCGATCCCCAAGGCAGCTCAACAGCTTACCGCATATTGTGAAAAACGACTCGGCTGCAGCCCAAGCGATCCCTTTCACATGGCCACGGTCCCATACGGAGGCCGTCACGGGCCATTGACGTGCGGGGCAAAGGCGATGCTCGTGGGCGACGCGGCCGGCCTTGTGGACCCGCTACTTGGCGAAGGCATCTATAACGCAGTCCGTTCGGGTCAAATCGCCGCCGACGCAATCCAGGACGTGATCCGTCACGGCAGAAACACCTACGAAAAGCGACTGCGCGAAATTACGCTCGATCTGAAAGGCGCGACTTCAGACAGCCAATGGTTCTACGAGCAGCTGGATCGCGGCTACCGCTTCCTGACGTCTCTACCAGTGCGGTATTGTCTTATGAAGGGCATGGCCTTGGGGCTGAATTGGCGGCAAACCAAACGATACTCTCCACTCTTGCCGCTGATGAGACCACGTCGTGCGGCAGGACGAACGACTGTTCGATGATTCAGCTCTGGATTCGAATCTCACGGTCATGTTTCTCGGCGGCTATGCGCGCCGTCTTTTCACGTGCGGCGAAGGCTCCTTCCATAACTTCGTGAATCTACGTGCCTTCAACGTCAGCGCACTATCTTGTCTGAACATCGAAGCCCGGTAGAATGCGCCTGTACGGAGCCTGCATGCTCTGAAAGAGCGTCTATCATTTCCCTGCACCTTGTCACTTGGAGAATGGGCCATGCGAAATGTCATTTACTCATCCGTCGTGCTTAGTGCACTTTTGGCAGTGTTTTCCGGGTGTGGAGGAGACCAAGACAGCGACTCTGGGACGCCGGGGAAACCAGCGACATCGCAGACACCTGACGCGCTGCAGACGCCTGAAGCTGCTTTTGCTGCTTTCAAAGAGGGTGCGGAAAAGGACGACTGGAAGGCAATGACAGAATTGCTTACGCCAGAGACCCAAGAGGCGATGGCGGGTGGAATGATCATTGCGGGGTCGTTTGTGGGAGCCTTCGACGAAGAGAAGGGCAAAGAGTTCCAGCAGTTACTGGACAAACACGGTCTCGACATTGATCCCGAAAAAGGTCCCGAGGGAATGGAGGACGCCAGCATGGAAGAGGCGTTGAAGGCGGTCGTCGGTCCGATCAAGGATAAACCGGCTTTCCTTGCCGATGTGATCGGTTGGCTCGGCGAGAACTCAGACGAGTCGGATTTCGGCGACGTTGCATCAGGCACGCTAAGCGGTGTAACGATCACCGACGACACTGCATCTGGGACGGTTACCGTTGATGATGAACCACATCCGATTGAATTCCGCCGCTCGAACGGCGGCTGGCTGAT
>CAZUAH010001161.1:0-2129 GCA_964617665.1 uncultured Pirellulaceae bacterium | reverse complement strand
TGCGCTTGACTTCCGCTGGATCACGCTTCACCGGCTTCTGCCAGGGGAATTGGCCGAAGGCTTGGCTAGTCAGGAACAGAGTTAGCAGCACAACCAGATACGTTTTCCACATTGTACGATTCCTCCTACTTCTTCAGGTGCTTGTCGAACCAAGGGATTTCGAGCTTCATCACGTCGTCCAGGCACTGTCCGCTGTAGACATCGTAGTGCTTTTTCCCTTCCAGCACGTGATACTCCGTCGGCACGCCGTTCTTCTTGAGAATCTCGTGGACCCGTCCCGAGTTCTCATCGATCTTGAAATAGTGTTCCTCTTCGGCATCGATCAACAGGGTCGGTACTTTGACCCGTTCGGCGTACTGTCCTGGATTGAATAGAGCGATGCGCTCGCCGTACGGCGTGCCTTTCAGCACGCCGGGCGAACCTTCGCCCTGCGGCACTGGATCGATGTCGCCGCGAGCACGAGCGGACTTTCCTTCGTAGACTTTCTTCAGCCCAGCGGGATATTTCTTGGTCCAGTCATCGGGCATGGAGCCGACTTGGGCGACCACGCAAGCGATGCGACTGTCGTGCGCCGCCCGGTAGATCACATGCCCGCCACCGAAGCTGGTACCCCAGATGCCAATCCGATCCTTATCCACCATCGGCTCGCCGTAAACAAACGAGATTGCGGCATCGATATCTTTCTGTTGGTCGACGGGATCGACCACTTCGCGGATCGCCTGAGCCCTGACAGTCACGTAGCCGTCCTCGTCGGGCTTGGGCATCTCGTCGCGAACCACGAGCCGGCTGTCGCTATCGCCCCAGCCGCGATAGTCGTAGTTGATGACCACATAGCCCGCCGCGGCGAAACGTGGAGCGATGCCAGATCCCATTAAGAAGGACTTCGTCCCACCCCACCCGTTGCACAACACGAGGGCCGGGAGCTTTTCGCCTTCTTCGCGATCCTTGGGGTAAAGCAAGACACCGGACAACCGTGTGCCGTCGCTCCACAGCGTAATGTCGCGTTGGAGCACGTTAGGGAAACCCTCAACCGCTTTCTCTTCCTGCGCTGTTGCGGCATGGGATAGCGACGCTCCCGCCAGCATCATCACAATAATGAACAGTCCGCCCAATCGCCTCGCCTTCGATCTTCCAGGTACCTTCATTCTTGTTCTCCTGTTGCCAGTCATTTGCCGCCCCGCTTGCCCTTGCTGCGGGCTCGTTTCTTCATCCAATCGATGACCTGTTCCTTTGTGGCGCCGCCGCTTTCGACCTTTTCGCGCACACTTGGGTTCTTCTTCAACAACTGGGTATAAGCCTCTTCCCAATCGATGTCTTGGTCTGCGGCAATTGCCGTCTTCTGCGGCTCCTTGCGGTCTGGATAAATATCCGCCGTCACTTGCTCATCGGAACGCTCGAAGCCTCTGGCCAGACAGTACAGATGAGTCGTCGAACGCAGAATGAGCGATTCACCCCCGACTGCTGGTGACGCGATGAAGCTGGCGTCCATTCGGTTCTTTGCCACACTGGATGGGGCTCCAGCCGATGCGTCCAGAACGGCAACATCGCCTTCCTTGCTGCAGAAGTAGAGTTTTCCAGCTGCGTACAACGGCGACGCCCAGTGGTTTCCACCGATGCGTGTCTTCCAGATTTCCTCGCCCGTCTTTGCGTCGAGGCAACGTACGATTCCAAACTTGTCAGTAACCATAAACAGCAGATCGCCAACGATCACGGGCGATGGAATCTCCGGCGTGCCCCTGGTTGTGGACCAGGCAACTTGAGTGTCTGTCACGCCACCACTACCACCTGGCCGAATTGCCATTAGGGAAGCGGTCAGCCCACTGGTGAAGACATAGACCATTCCGTGAGCGTGAATGGGTCTCGCAGCGACATTGAAGCCGCCAGGGTGAAGTGTTCGCCAAAGTTCATCGCCAGTTTCCGGATCGTAGGCAATCGTGGCTTCTGCGGCGGGAGCAGTTAGCTGCCGCTGTCCGCCCACGTCGACCAAAGTGGCAGTCGCAAACGACTTCTTATTGTCGTTGGGCTTGTCGCTCGCTTCCTCCGGTGCGAATCCTCGGCTACGCAGCGTCGCATCCCAATCCGTTTCGACATTGCGATCTTTCTTCCATCGAGTCTCGCCCGTTTCTTTG
>CAZUAH010001160.1:0-2138 GCA_964617665.1 uncultured Pirellulaceae bacterium | reverse complement strand
ACACGTCCGAGACGACAGAACGACGGACAGCGATTATCGTGCCGAACGCTATTGCCCCCGTCCCCTTTTCCAACCCCCAATAACGGCAAGACGCCCAAGGCGAAACGCCGCGGCCAAGACAAGAACGCCGGCAAGAAAAATACCGCCGCCGCGAGAAGGACACGCAACTTGGCCGCAGCAGCGGCCGCCACACAGTCGAAAATAATCTGGCAGGTTCCCATCCCCATCCCCCTCACCGGCAAAGCTATCGCCATGTCCAAGGACGTGGTTTTTGTCGCCGGAACTCCAGTCGTTTTCCCCGACGGTGACATCGCCAAGGCGTATGAGGGAAGAATGGGCGGTGTGCTCTGGCTGGCGGGCGCAGCGATCGGAGAGAAACTCGCAGAGTACCCGCTGCCTGCGCCCCCGGCCTGGGACAGCCTAGCCGTGGCCAACGGCTCGGTCTACATCGCGCTCACCGACGGCTGGCTGTTGTGCTTCGCGGGAAAGTGAGGAGTTTCCTTCTGGCGAAACCATCACGTTAGAACGCCTTTGACTGCCTCCAGCGAAAGGCACCTGCGGCGTTGCGCGCCGAGGGCGTGACATGAGTGCGCAAGCGGAGTCTGTTGGTGACTCATGACGGTTACTCCTTGGGCAGGTAGCAGACTCTGCGGTCAGGGCTAAGAACCCACGGTTTCGCGCCATCGACTACATGACATCGACCTGATCTGCTTGGTCGCGCAAACTCGCGGAGGTCGATGTGACCGCGTGCAGTTGCGTTTGTTCCCAAATCCGACTGCCGATATTGGAAAAGGGTGGTTAAGCGAGACCGCCCTCCGTGGGGAAACGAGTGGCAATCCAACCGATATCGTGATGCCGAGACGCTCTGTACATAGACTCGGAGGGCTGTTGTCGGAAAAGACTCGCGACCCTTTCTTCCCCACGTATGAAGATGCTCAGGGGAATCACCTTTACGCCTTCGCCGACGAAGCCAAGCTGCCCCTCGTTGGGTTGTTGGCGGTATTCCACGCTTTGTTGTTCAAATCAGTAGCACCGGTGCTCGGCGCTGCCATGACCTGGGCAGCCTCGACGTTCGCAGAAGAACGCACAACGGTCCGATCTCGATGCGTGGCCTGGGCATCCTTTCGCGTCGCAAGAATGCGCGCATTCGTCGCTCGACAAGCGATGTCCGGGACAACTATCCATGTCGCAGTAGAACAAGCCCTCATCGTGCGAGGCCTTTTCCGAAGCGTAATGCATTTCCCCCTCAAAACGCGTGTTGCAGGACGTCGCGGTGACGAGAGCCAAGCCCGACGCAACCAGCCATATGCATGTGCGGTACATGGTTTCTCCTCCTCTTTCTACGGGTCAATTGTCCGAGGCGCGCACGCTGCACGCCTCTCCCGGGAACAGACTATGGGAGACAGCAAGGGGCGGCGCCTCGGCTTCCGCGAGCCGGCCTACAGCGGCCGACTTGGGGTAAAACGATGTACGGGGCCCCGTTTGTCAACGAACTTGATCGCACCAACAATCTACCAACAACGGTGGTGCGCAGCACTGTGCCCCCCGCATCCGGATCGATCGCAGTAGTAGGCGCATCGGTGCGACGGCTGGGCGTGCCCGGGGCAACCGTCCTTGGGGCACAGATAGGCGCAACGCTCTCTCGGCGAAGCGTGCCCGGCGCATCCAGTTTTCCGGCAATAGAAAAGTCCTGGGGAACGGGCTTTCGTCGTCAACGAGTCGACAAAGGATCGCATCGCTTGCAGCTTCTCTTCCTCCTTGGCCCATGCCTGCGTTTGATCGTCGATACCGGGTCTGAGGTTCCAAATCAGAGCACCCGCCGCTCCTGCTGCCCTTGCACGAGTAAGGTACTCACCAACGGGACCCACGCCAGGGAACTCCTCAAGGAGAAACGGCTGGGTCTTTGGAAGCTGCGCAAGGCACGCCTCTAGGTCGCCGATCATATCGGGGCCAGCGTCTCTTATGCCAGCCATCCAGGGATAAAAATGAACAGCGCGGTAATCAGTGTCGAGGTTGCGCACAAGGTCAACATGCGGAACAGAAACACCAACCGTTACCAACTTATCAGGAGCATGACGGCGAACCACCTCCGGCGGCCCAGATTCTCTTCACGATTGGGGATCATTTTGAGGGACTCC
>CAZUAH010001159.1:0-2146 GCA_964617665.1 uncultured Pirellulaceae bacterium | reverse complement strand
ACTTGCTTCAATGCTCGCTGTAATAGAGACTCGGCCGACGAGTTCTCATTTCACGTGCGAGACCATCGAGCAAGTTAACGGTAAGGTCAATGTATTCCAAATGACTATTGACGTTGATCTGTCGCGGTTTTCCCTCTGCAGCTCTCGCAATTCTTTCAGCCATACGGTCCAATTGGTCACGACGGAATTCAAGGTCACCTAGCCAAACAGAATAGTTCTCCCGTATATAGACATTCCGCTCAACAGCGGCCAACGTCGCTGAAATGTCTGCGGATTTCTCTTTGAATGTGCCGACTCAATCAATGTCCTGGCGGCGCAGTTGCTGACTGTCGGATGCTGTCAGGTATTTCCGTATGAAGTCGGAATCGTCTTGCATCCGCACAGACGTTACGCCAACCAAATGCGCACCCGAGAGCCTCTTAGTTCTCTCAACGCCTCTGTACAAAACATACTGGACAGCCCCGGCGCCAAACGTACTGAGTATTAGGGCCAGAACCGCAAACCGTCGCGACACATGCTTGCCCCGAAACGTCAACACGACAAAAGAGCCAACAAGCCATCCGACGATCGCGACACTTAAGGAGAGCCATGCCATCACGCTACTTCCGAAACGATTTCACCAGCGTTAAGTATGCAAGGAGACTCATGCACAGAACAGAGATATGTGCCGAATTTCTTCGGCGGGTAACTGGTTACTGCCGAGTTTTTTCGGTGGGTAACCGGTTACTACCGAGTTTCTTGCAGCCGGGATTGCAGGTGCAAAGGAAATATATGCACTTGTACATCACGCTGCGATTCCGGGCTACTTGCCACTTAAACTACTCGAATTCGGGGGGAGCTGCAATGACTTCCTGCGCCAAACGAGGGGCAGTGGCGTCGTCATCCAGCGGACGGGGAAAGAAGCTGTTGGATCGGGCCTTGGATGCGCTACGCAACGCCGGATTCGACAGCGACAACGCCGCAGGATACGTGTCTTGGATTCGGCAGTACATTCTGTTTCATGGCAGACGGCATCCGCAGGCCACGGAAGATCGGGGCACGCCTAGCATCGCGCGAACTACTACTGTCGCATTTGGCCAACGGAAGCAGGATGGGACCATTGTCCCGTCCACGATGACATGAATCATCGCTCGGTCGGGACAATGGTTCCAACCCACATTTCGCGACATTAGTTGCCTGGCCGATGCCTATACGTACTCCCAGTCTTTCAGCCACTGGTAGTTGCGGGGCAGGTTGGCCCAGGCGTCGTTCATGGCCCGTTCTAACTCGGCCCGTTCTTTCGTATCCAACTCGCGACGCTCTAACACGGCCAGGGCGACGTTGTCGACGTGTTGGGCGGAGATCAAGCCGGGAATCGGAGCCGTGATGGCAGGGTTGCACAAGACGTGGCGGATTGCCAATCGGGCGATTCGATTGTCTTCTTCGAATGTGGGACTGCCCGGGGAGCTGTCGCCTTTGAATACCGAGTTGCTGGCAAACGGCTTGATGCCGAACCAGCCGACGTCGTGCTTCTGCATCGCGGCCCACAATCCGGTGTCGTCAGTCACCAGTTTGCTCTTGGCCGTGTAGGGCGTGACAATCACGTCCAGGACTTCGGGGTACGTTTCGATCAGCTTCTTGATATGTGGACGGTCGTGGGACGAGATGCCCACAAAACGGGCTCGACCGGTCTCGCGAGCCCATGCAAGGGCCTTCATCAGTTCCTCGACCTCGCCTTTGGTGTGCTGGCTGCTCTGCTCGTGGCAAGTGATCCGCCACAGGTCGCAGTACTCCAAGCCGGCGTCCTTCAGTCCCCAATCGATCGTCTCTTTCAGCTTGGCAAACGTGCGGTATTCCCCTCGGCGAACTTCTTTTTCGGCCCACGAGCAAGCGATGTGCATCTTGTCGCGACGATCTTTCAGTGCGCGCGAGTAAGTACGGATCTCCGCGATGGTACACGCGTCGACCCAGTTGATGCCGCGTTGGATGCACCGAGTGACAACGTCGTATCGGTTCTTCTCGAAGCCGGCCCGGTCGATATTGCCCATCCAGCCGCCCATCGGCTCGCCGCCGATGAATTGGTGAATGCGTTTCCAGTGTCCGCCAAGGGAAACGGCCGAGATCATGAGGTCGGTTCTGCCGCAGCGACGGTATTCCATGTCGCGAT
>CAZUAH010001158.1:0-2147 GCA_964617665.1 uncultured Pirellulaceae bacterium | reverse complement strand
ATTGAATCGCTCCTTAAGAGAATCTTGCGCAACAGACGCTCGTGTTGTGTCTGTACGAATAGAGGATTCCGGTGTTCTCACGGCGTGCACGTCTGCCCGCTGTTCCAAAGGCTCCTGCCAATTAAGCAGTACCAATATGAAGGATCCCCCAGACAGTAGCAGTCCATTTGCGGTTCGATACCTTCGACTTCAACCGGTTTCTCATTCGTGACTGCCCGCTCAATAGGCTCGGCTTGTGTTGGGAGATTCATGCGTGCTCCTCCTCATGACATGAAGGATCTTCACTCAGTGACCTACAACGATGCGATGAGCCTATCAGATCCCATAGACAGAAGCAACTATTGGCCACTTCTGACACCCAGGAAAGCACTGATCGCCTAGCTTACCTCGCTTGGGTTGTTCTGATCCGCTGTAACGTGGCATTCTGCCGTATCACCTCAAAATGTTTCCGTAGCAATTCCGTCGCCAACCGAGCCCAGTCTGCAGCTACAGGGATGGGCTTCAAGTGTAGGCGACAGTTGACGATCAGGGCGTCCATCTTCTACTCCAGAGCACTACCAAGAGGGGCAGCGTACCGCCCTGTGCCTTGCCGCGAGATGGGGGCCGTTTCAAGAAACTGGCTCGGTTGTGACCAGACGTGTCAAACGGCTGGCGACTATCTTGCTGGACAAACAACAAACGTCACTTTGACAGAATAGGAGGCAAGAAATGCCGAAGTATTACGTTGAATCTGGTCGGGTGCGATTGGTGCTGGATGCGGAGACGGCAGAAACGGCGGCCATCAAGGCACTTCAATGGTCGTGCGATCGGCAGGCCGAGGTCTTCGCGGAACCGGACACCGAACTGATTCGCGAAGCCGAGGCTTCCGAGTTTCGGTTTGATGACGAGATCAACGTGAACGAGACGGGCTTTGGACGATCGGATGCCCAGACGTTCGAAACGCTGGATGTCGCTGCGGCGTGGCAAGGTGCTGCGTTTATGTGGTATTGAGCGACAAACGGCGTGCGATCCTAATGGGGTTTCCGCATACGGTGTTTCACCGCACGCGTCGCCAGTCGTACTTCGTCTTTCCGTCCTTGTCCAGCAAGAGAAGCCGTTTTTCGGTCAACTCCAAGATAGGTTCATCGACACGATCTCCCATCATTTTCAGGATCATCTGCACGCGGCCGCTCGGTGTGCCGCCGATCGTTCGCTTCTTGAGCCGTCCTTTCTCCACGGACCATTTCATATTGAAGGTGAGACGCGACGCAAACAAAGCGGCTTTCACGCCCTTTAGATCAACGATCATCGTGCCCGTCCCATCGTCCTTCAGGGTCATTGTCCGCTTTCCCTGGTAGTCGTCCTCCCACGTGCCGATTACCAAGCGGCGCTGTTGTGCATCTTTGGCGGTCGATTTCTGGGTGTCCTTCGGCTGGACGGCATCCGTTTGCTGGTTGTCGGCAGCCAATACCGACGTGGATACCGCCATTACCAGGACGACAGTGAGCATGTTCAGGTGGCGTCGGAACATCATGGACTTGCCCCTCCAGATCTTTCGGCCGTGTTCTCCCAAAATAGGATCCGACCGATGGTCAGTGGCTCGAATTCTTGTGTATAGTCTGCACCAGAGTGATCAATTTGTCACGTTCTGCTCCCCGATTGCGGGGAGTGCTCTGTTCAATACACTGTCAACATACGATGCACGAGAAACGCTCGACCAGGAGAACCGCAATGATACGACTGCTCGCAACACTCGTTATCGCTTGTTCGGCCTTGGCTAACAATGGCAATGCGGCGGAGACCAAGGATCAGTTGCCTCAACTGCCCGATGGCAAGAGTTGGAAGCTCGTCTGGCACGACGAATTCGACGGCGAGAAATTGAACGAAACGAAATGGGACGTGCCCGAAGGAAGACGAAGAGATGGATGGTGGTCCAGAAAGGCGATAAGTCTGGATGGCAAGGGCAATCTGGTGATCAGTACGCTCAAAGATGGTGCCAGGCACCTGGACGCCTGCGTTCGCACCAAAGGAAAGTTCGAGCACGCCCACGGCTACTACGTGGCTCGCATCAAGCTACAGGAGCAGCCAGGCCACTGGTCGGCCTTTTGGATGTACGGCAATGGGGTTGGTAGTATCGGGCAAGACGGAAAGGACGGAACCGAGATCGA
>CAZUAH010001157.1:0-2148 GCA_964617665.1 uncultured Pirellulaceae bacterium | reverse complement strand
TTTCGCGTCTTGGTGTGAGCGCTCTCACCCGTAATACTCAGCAGAACGCAAGACGCAACGAGCGACCGTGTGGGACGTGTGTTCACGAAACCTGCCTCTCGTCCAATCTGACCTCTACGCACGGAAGCCCTGCGGTGTGGCCTCTTCCCCGTTCCAATCTACTGGCAGGCATTCTGATCTTCATTTAGGGAGCCCTACTTTCGCCGATGAGTCGAAAGGGCTGCCCTCTGTTCATCGGACGTCCATTTTCGATAGCCGCACGATCGCGGCCGAATATCCTTCTGGAATCCGCACCTCCGCATAGGTTTTGCCGTCCCTTGTGATCTGCTCTGCCTCTTCTCCCTTCGTGGCGCGGCCTTCGCGGTCGTAGACGTGAATCGTGAAGTCGCTCTTGTCACCCCAGCCGAATAAGCCGCTGCGACTGGTGACGATCCGTTCTTCGCAGATGATGAACCCCTTGTGCAGCTCGATCGGGGTCGCGGGGAACATATGCTCGGTGATCGTCTTGTGCGTCGGAATGACAGTGCCCGAATACCATGCATACAGGCAGCCCCAATCCAGTGCCTTCAGCATGACGCCGTAAGCGTCTTTCTGCGAACGTTCGGTCAGATGATCGCCCAAGGCCACCGGGGTGTAGAGCACCACGCGATGGCAGTTCGTGATGCTGCCTGTTTCGGTAAAGCACTGGAAGTGCAAGTCTGCCAGCGTGCGGGAGAAAGGCGCGCCGTTGAAAAACGCCGGCACGCGGTCAATGACACGTTTGATGTGATGTTCCAGGAACGGCAGGCTGAGTAAGTGCACGGCGCCCTTGAGGCGGCGGATCTTGTACGTCTTGGGATCGATGTCGGCCGAGCAGTCGTCCCACATGCTGGGCGCGTAGGTGTACGCGCCGCGGGACTGGTTGTACTCGTCCCAGTAAAAGGCATCGGCCCCCAACTCGTCGAGGCGGATATCGATGCCCTTGCCGATCGCTCGGCCAAACTCGTTCTCCAGCGTGGGCACGTACAGTTTGTAGTGATCCAGACTGTAGGCCATATGATTGCCGTTGGCGTCCAGGCGCCGGCAGTCTCGGTACTGCTCGCAGTTTTCGTCCATCACATCAATGAAGCAGTGATAGTAGAGGCCGAACTTGACGCGCCCGTCGGGGAACAGCTTCTTGATCCGGTCGCGGGCGTCTGTGTAGTAGGCTCGGTTCTTGGGATTCTTGAGCAGCTCTTGCCAGGCAAGGCCCTGAGGCACGCGGCCCTTCCACTTGGCGCAATACAGGCCTTTGCTGATTACGTTCGCACTCTTACGCTCGATGAAGTTTCGGAGCATCGTGTCCGACCACTCGTAGGTCGACTCCCCATGTGCGAGGAACGCGGACAGCACGCGCATGGTGAAGTTGACGTTCGTCATACGGCGGACGGCGTTGATGAAGGCCCACAGGTCAGGCTTGCCCACGGGCACGACGGCCCACTCGGCGGTGTACTCGCTGCCAGCCTTGAGCACGAAGTGGCGATCGCCGATGGTAATGGCTCCGTCGGAAGCGCTCTGATCACCGTGAACGCGGAAGATGTCGTTCAGCGGCAGCATGCCAAGGCCGCTTTTCGCGGTAGTGAGGAAAGCAGTGGGATTTGCCGGCTCGGACTTGCGGCCCTGGCCGGTGGGCAAACGAACGCAGGAGAGGTACACGTCCTTGGCCCGCTCGGGACCGGCCGAGCAGGTGTGCACTTGGATAATCGGCACGTGCTCGGCGGTGAGGTTTCTAAAGGTGTCTCGTACTTCGATCCATTCGCCACGCTCGATGATCTCGCGAGTATGCGTGTAAAACGGGCAGGAACCGCGATGCGTCTTTCCATCGGGAGCGGTGAAGGTGCTGGCAATCTTGAAGGGTTCGCCGTTGACCTCGAAGCTGATCTCGCCTTCACTCTCTTCCAGGTCGCTCCAGGTCTTGGTGAACTCCTTACGAGGCTCGTAGACAGGCAGAGGGCCGGTCGGGGCGGGCTTGAGCTTGACGGTCGTTGCGCCTTTTGCCTTTAGACGCAACTCGACGTCTTCGAGCACAACATCGTAGTCGCCCTGGAGCTGCGCCTTGGCCGTGTTGTGGAAAGTGACGGTGTTTTCGCCCTGCTTCAGCAGGCCCGTCAGATTGAACTCAAATTCGCA
>CAZUAH010001156.1:0-2162 GCA_964617665.1 uncultured Pirellulaceae bacterium | reverse complement strand
CTCCTTCAGCAAAGCGCGCGCCTCCCCCTCTACCGTTCTGGTGTACGCTCACGTCGAACGAGCGGTTTGTGCGAGATTGCTATGCAGCGTCTCGATAGTAGTACCGCAGCAGACCACCGAGCCGCTCTCGGCATTGAATCTCACCTTCATCGCGACCGACTTCGTGTCCGGTTTCGATGATCTGATTGCCGAGCCCCTGATGACTGCGTTCTTCGTGATAGTGCTCGAGATAAGCGTTGACAGTGCGACGCAGAGACTTTTCGCCGAAGAAGATCATCCTGTCCAAAGCTTCGGATTTGATGCTCAAGTGGAATCTCTCGATGTGTGCATTCAAATCAGGGCTTCTCACTGGCAGACGCACTGGTTCCACACCGGCGTCTTTCAGAATAGACCGAAAGGCAAAACTGAAGTTGGAGTCCCGATCTATCAGCATGTACTTCTTGTCCTTCAAGAAACCGTCGAACGGGTCGGAGAGATTTCTGGCGACTTGCTTCATGAAATCGTCGCCAAGCGTCGGAGTGCAGGCTGCAATGTGAACTCGCCGCGTGGCCACCTCCATGACAAGAAGCAGATAATACGTGATCAAGCCACGCTTGGTCCACACTTCGATGGTCGTGAAATCGATGGCGGCCAGCACGTCCCAATGAGATTTGATGAATGTCTTCCAGGTCGTTTGCCGATTTCGAACCGGCGCCGGTTCGATGCCGTGTTCCTTGAGAACGTTACCAACGGTCGTGTCAGAGATGTGGTAACCGACGTTCGCAAGGGCACCTTGGATTCGGTCGTATCCCCAGGTCGGGTTTTCTTTGGCGAATCGAAGAACCAAATCCACGATTACCAGCCGAATTCCCGGCCTGCCGACAGTCTTCCGCCTTTCGCTGGAATCCCATTTCCTGGCAACTAGCATCCGATGCCAACGCAGGATTGTGTCCGGTGTGAACAGCGTGCCGACTTCTTCGAGTCGCTTCCGGCCGAGGATCTTGCCTTTGACCGCCAATCGACGCCGCTGATCGTCGTTCAGCAGGATCCGCCTATTGCCGTGCGTGCGTTTCCTTGAGTACTTGGTTCTCGCTTCGCAGATACTCGATCACCTCTTGCTGTTGACGATTGATCCAACCGGCCAGAATCACGACATAGAACTGCCAAGGTTGAAGTACGAAATCCATGATCGATCCATCGCGGTGAAATACTTGGAAATGGCATTCACCATCGGATGTTCGATTCGGTGATTCAACGCCGTGGGCTTGTCACGAAGCCGGGAACTCGTCCAAAGCGTACGGGTCGTGCGTCCTGTACCGCATGTTCGCGTTCGCTCGCCGGCAACTTCGGCCGAAAATGGTCACCTGCGAGACGCCGAAAACACCGTGATTCACGGGCTTTTCACGTCGGCTGAGTATCTTGGCCCTACGCGGTCCAACCAGCAAAATGGCTAATCCAACCCAAAACGTGTCCAGTATCAGTCGCTGTTTGGCATTGTAAGACTGAAGGGCGGTCGCTGGGGCCGCCTGCCACGCATAAGGCCCGGATTCGCCGGCCCGTGAAACTCAATGTGCACAGGAGTCTCCAATGCTCAAACGACGCAGCCGCAGGAATCGGAAGGACAAAATCCGCCGCTCTTTGGCCCTCGAAGGGCTCGAGCATCGTTGCATGCTCAGTGGAAATGGGATAATCACCCTGGCTGGTGACGTTCTTTGCATCGACGGAACGGACTACAACGATACGGCAGTGGTTACCTATGATCCGTCAACTCAAGTGGTCAAGGCCGTCCTGAAAAACACCAACGGCCTGAACGTCTCCCACAGTGTCCTGGCCCATCAACTCAAGAGCATTCACTTCAACGGCTACGGAGGGAACGACGACTTCCACAACCATTCTCCTGTGTCCTCGTACGCGTCAGGGGGATCGGGCGACGATGTGTTGATTGGCGGTTCGGGTAGTGACACCATCCGAGGCGAAGACGGCAACGACTACGCCGAAGGCGGCAGCGGGAACGATCAACTGATCGGCGGCGCAGGCAATGACACCCTGTTCGGCGATGCTGGCGACGATGGCATCTGGGGTGACGACGGTAACGATGCGCTCATTGGCGGTGACGGCAACGACGCCCTGCTCGGCGGAAATGGTAATGACGACATCTGGGGCGGCACTGGCAACGACAGCAT
>CAZUAH010001155.1:0-2163 GCA_964617665.1 uncultured Pirellulaceae bacterium | reverse complement strand
ACGAGATGACAGGCCCGAACAAAGCCATGTACTGGCTCAATTGGAACGACTGCCAGGACTTCATCAAAAGACTCGCGGACAAAGCAACGGGGCATGCGTTCGCCTTGCCTACCGAGGCCCAGTGGGAATACGCATGCCGTGCCGACAGCACGAGCGAATACTGTTTCGGGGACGACGAGTCGCTGCTGGGCCAATATGCCTGGTGTGAAGTGAATATGGAATGGCCGAAGAAGATTGGCGATCGTCAGGTGCTTTGGTATTACGACGTGGGGACGAAGAAGCCAAATCGATGGGGACTCTACGACATGCACGGAGGCATGTGGGAATGGTGTGCTGACTGGTACGACAGGGGCTACTACTTCGACTCGCCGCTAATGGATCCGAAAGGACCTGATTCGGGACGTTTGTGAGTCTTGCGTGGCGGGTCCTGGTTCCGTTATGGCAAATACGCTCGCAGCGCCTACCGCCGCTTCTTTCATCCCGAAGGCAACACGGACTGGGTTACGGGTGGAATCATGGACTTCGGCTGTCGAGTGGTCATTAATCTCGAATGATGCACGCAGCGTTGCGTGTTCAACAAGGCGAAAGGAGCGACAGACTAATGTTAAACGCGTTCATGAAACCGGAATACGGGCGGTTAACGGGAATGATCTGCCCAGTGCTGGTCTCGGCCGTGCTGGCGCAGACCTGGATCGGAATCGAATCGACCTGCGAGGCGGGGGAGGAAGCAGAAGGGTCAGTCAACTATACGAAACTGGCGCGCAGCTTGGTGCGTTATCCTGACAATCCCGTGATTAAGGTTGGCGAAAAAGGCACGTGGGACGACCAGACGCTGGGTTGTTTCACCGTGCTCGATGCCGGCGACAAGTTTCACTTCTACTCCGGCGGGGCCCAGTTCGGCAAATCAAAGAACATCGGAATGGCCACCTCCCCGGACGGCATCCAATGGACGAAATACGAGAACAACCCGCTTTTCCCCGGCAGCATGCCGTATGCGATCAAGGTTGGTGACACGTTTCGCCTGTACCATCCCGGTAAGGGCGGATTGCAGATGAGGACTTCCGAAGACGGGTTCAACTGGAGCAAACCAACCAGAGTCCTGACAGGCGGCATCATGGATCCGTGCATCGTCCCGGCGGGCGGCAAGTACCACCTGTACTACTGCGGGGGCGGACGAAAGACAAAGAATGGAAAGCAAGTGTGGGAGTTCAAAGCCTACATGGCCACGTCCGAGGACGGAATCAGTTGGAAGAAGGAACCGAAACCGGCTCTGCCGCTTGGCCCAAAAGGCAGTTGGGACGGGAGTTCGCACGCCGGCCCCTGCGTTCTAAGACTCGAAGACGGCTTCCACATGTGGTACCTGGGCAGCGGGACCTACAAGGACCACGTGGCATGGAGAATCGGGCACGCCACGTCGTTGGACGGACTGAACTGGACCAAGTCAGGCACGGAACCCGTGCTCGACGTCGGCAAGCCCGGAGATTGGGACTGCGGCACGTTCATGTCGTTTGACATCATTTTCCGTGACGGCAAGTTCCTGTTCTGGTACGCCGGCGCCCCAACCGGCCACGGAGACGAGACCAAGATGACAATCCAGATCGGCCACGGAACCAGTAAGTGAGCAATGGATACGCCAGAGTGTGGTGACCGAAGTCGTGAGACTTCGGGTCTGGACTCTCACGCAACCCCGGACCGACTACGAGCAGAAACGAAAAGCCATGAGAAAACCGAGAGCGACGACCTTGGCCGTTCTTCTGCTGACCGCGTACGCGACAAGTTCAGCCCTCGCTGACGACCATCCCTCGCTGGCCAAAGCGCCGTTCAATGCCGAGCAGGCCAAGGAGTTACAACAACAGTGGGCCAAACACATCGGCGAGGAAGTGGTTTTCAACAATTCCATCGGCATGAAGATGGCCTTGCTGCCGCCCGGCGAGTTCCTGATGGGCGCAAGCGAGAAAGACTACCTTGCCCTGACGAAAATCGGCAGCGGGGCTACCGCGTACGCCATTGAATTGCCACAGCACCGGGTCAGGATCACCAAGCCGTTCTCCATGGGCGTGTGCGAAGTCACGGTCGGACAGTTCCGTCGGTTCGCGGAAGAGTCCGGGTACTTGACCTATGCAGAACGTGGTATCACGAACAGCCGTTTTACCGGCAGCCCGT
>CAZUAH010001154.1:0-2169 GCA_964617665.1 uncultured Pirellulaceae bacterium | reverse complement strand
AACACGCCCCCAAAATACCAGGCAAGTCAACAATGGTTCTGGTGTCCGCTCACTAGGCCTGCACGTCACGCGGGAGCCGGCGGCAGCACGACCCGACTGTCACTTGCGTGGTTTTCAGGTGATGCTCCGTGATCTCTTTGTTTTCACATCGGTGATCGCGGCCGTTGTCGCATTGGCTAGGTACTTCGAGCCGCCTCGTCTGCGTTCGGGGGAGATGCTGTTTCTGATCTTCGAAGGCATAATGTTGGCGCTCGTGGCCTCCGCCGGGGTCTGGAGCGCGCTGGCACGCGCCCGCTGGCCGCTCCGCATCACGGTGTTGATCCTGGCGTGCATCTTCAGCGAAGCGCACTGGCCCTTCGTTCACACGCAGGTTATTCCGAAATCACTCTGGTGGCATCTGGCGGCCCATTCACTGGTCGCTGTCATCGTGGCGACAACCCTCCTGGTTCTCCGGCTCCACGGCTATCGAATCCGCAGGGTCGCCTCCAAGTCTTAGCGTTACCAACACAATGGGGCGTCATCACCCCAGCTTCCACGGCTTGCGGTATTCGTAGTGGAGCAGGTCGTTGGCTTCCTCGCTGTTGGTAATCCTCTCGCGTTCGGCGTCCCATTCGATTCGTAGTCGGGTCTCCAGCGAAATATTGGCCAAATGGCTGAACGTGGTCGAACGATGTCCGATCTCGACATCGGCTGTGGGTCGCTGACGCGATTTGACGCAATCCAGGAAGTTGCGCGTGTGCTGGTCGGTCAGGTTGCCGTCGGGTGTTCCTTCGCGAACTGGCTCCATGCGCGGTTTAGTCTCCTGAAATTGGCCGCCTCGTTCAGGAATGATCTGATAGCCAGGATCGCCAACGTACACGGTGCCTTGCGTACCACGTAACTCGACTTTGGCGCGAGCCAACTCCCGATCGCCGGGCAAGGCCAGATTCTGGCTGGCCTCGTACTGCCCAAAGATGGCCAGCCGGCCAGAGGTAAACTCGAACGTGGCCTGTAACGTGTCGGGGATGGTGCGGTCGTCGTCCACGGCGAATCGTCCACCCATCGCGCAGACGGATGAAGGGGCCAACTCGCCGGTAAGCCAGCGCATTGCGTCGAGCCGGTGAACGCCGAAGTTGGCCATTTGGGACGAGTAAAGGTTCCACCAGCGGAACTTGTACGGCGTGATGTTGTCCTGGTAAGGACGCTCGGGACGTGGCCCCAGCCACATGTCCCAATCGAGATCCGACGGCGGCTCGGTCGGCTCGGTCTTGCCAATGCCCAATGGATACATGTTGCTCAAGCGGAATGCCTTACTGATCGTCACTTTGCCCACTTTGCCCTGAGCGATCAGCTCGGCCACGTTGGCATATAGCTTCGACGAACGGCGGTGTGTGCCCACCTGGACCACTCGGTCGTGCCGGCGAGCCGCCTCGACCATCTTGCGGCCTTCAACGATGGTCTTTGAAAGAGGCTTTTCGACGAACACATCCTTGCCCGCTTTACAGGCGTCGATGGTCATAATTGCATGCCAATGGTCCGGAGTCGCGACTACCACCGCGTCGATGTCTTTTCGCTCGAGCACGCGGCGAAAGTCACCATGCATGTCCGCCCGCCCGCCTACGCGTTCGCGCGCGGCTTCAAGAGTCGGTTTGTGTACGTCACACACGGCGACCGGTTCCATGTCGTCGTGCTTCAGGAAAGACTTGATAAGCTGCCCGCCTCGATTTGCCACGCCAATGAACCCCAAGCGAATGCGATTGTTAGCACCGTAGACACGCGACGCACCGATGGCGGTCCATCCCAAAGTGGCCGCAGCCCCGGCCTTGGTAAACGTACGGCGGTTCATCTTTTCACTCATTGTCAGTTCTCCGCTATGAATTCATAACCAGCAGGGCAATAACCACCCCGTGTCCAAGCATGCTAAGCCCACCAATGATGATACCGATCCACGCGTGGGCCACACCGTGGGCCTGAGGATTTTGCTTCCGATACCGAAGCCCGAGTATACCCAACACAAAAGCGAACGGCGCCAGCAACAGGCCCAAGCACGGCGCCAGCGAGAAGACACCCAAATAGTACGCGATCAGAGCCGAAGGGTTGCGATAAGGCACAACGGTGGCAACCGCTTCCGTGCCGGTGGTCCGGCGGCGCACTCTGCGAGCGCGTGGCCATGAAGTAGCGGCTCGGATT
>CAZUAH010001153.1:0-2169 GCA_964617665.1 uncultured Pirellulaceae bacterium | reverse complement strand
TTGCGGACCTTGCCCCCCTCCTTGTTCGTGTAGTCGGTGACGATGCGGAACCCCTTGCACTCGGCCGCCAACCCCGGCGGGAACAGCTTGCCGTCATCGTAACAGAACGCATCCAGCTTGTCCGGTAAAGGATGGGACGTTGTCGTGGCCGTCGGTGCGTCGGCCCAGGCGGCGTCCAACAGCCTGGCGATGCTCTTCGCGTAGAGCTTCTGACCGAAGGGCGAAGGATGCAGGCTCTTGAAGTCGTCTTTCCAGGTGAATTCGCCACGGTTGATCCGCTCGGTCACTTCCAAGGTGAGGTCCAGTGAAGCGACGCCGTAGTGTTCGGCAACCTTTTCGTGGCTCGCGATGACCTCCGGCGTCTTGCCTTGGTTGTAGTCCTCGACTTTGGTCGGGCAGGCGAAGTGCATCATCACGATGTCGATCGCCGGGTTCGCCTTCCGGGCATGCCGGACAATCCCCTCCATGCCGCGCACCTGCTCGTTGGCCGCGCGCCCGATGGCCAGATCGTTGACCGCAGCCTCTTCGAACAGAAGATCGGTCTTGCCCCTGTCCAGCACATCCCGATCCAAACGAAAGGCGCCATAGGTCGATCCCGTTGACCCGACGCCCGCAAGGACGAACTTGAGCTTGGCCTCCGGGAAGCGGCGCTTCAGGTCAGCGGTGACCAGCCTGCGCCAATCCATGCCGGTGATCGAGCCGCCGACGAAGGCAACCGTTCCCTTCTTCGTCGTCTCGAAAACGTGCTGCGCGTTCTTCAGACCGTTGCGAAGGTTGAAGTAGTTCTTCACGCAGGCAGGCGTTGGCGCGTCACGTCTTGCAGCAGGCTTTTCGGGGACCGATTGTGCCTGCCGTTTTGGCGGTGCCGCCCGTGTCGGCAGCGGCGGTAGGGATTCGTCCCAGGCCGTGATTGACTTGAGCATACTCGCCGCCTTTTCGGGATACCTGTCAATGACGTTCGTTGTTTCGTTGGGGTCATTCCCCAACTCATACAGCTCATCGCCGGCGCTCTTGTTCACATGGTATTTCCAATTGTCGTGCAGCGCTGCCGGATACTGCTTCTTCCAGAACAGGAAGCGCTCCGGATTCCGATCACCGCCCAGCCAGATATCGGCGACATCCAGTCCCTCGAACTGGTCCTTGTCGTATGACGTTCCGGTCAGGCGACACAACGTCGGCAGGAAGTCCAGGCCGGAGAGAACACTGGCGTCATTGACGGTATCGGCAGGGACCTTCCCCGGCCAACGCACAATGAAGGGGACCCGCGGTCCACCTTCGTACAGCTCGTGCTTCCCGCCCCGAAGTCCCTGGGCCCACCCCATCATGTTCGCGCGGGTTTTGTCGCCGACCTGGTTGGCTTTGTTTGTATTGAGCGTGTTTCTGGCGGGTCCCTGATCACTGGCAAAGACGACGATCGTGTTCTCCGAAAGCCCCAACTGATCCAGCCTTTTCAGCAACCGGCCGATAGCTAAGTCCAGGCTCCAGACGTCGGCGAGGTAGTTCTTCATGCAGGCATCGACACTCAGTCCCCATTCCTCTCTGCATATATCGAACTTATTGGCTTTCATGTACGGACCGAAAAGCGATTCATCGACCTGCAGATCACTAAATTTCTCGGCAAACACGGTATCCGATGGGACGCTAAAATGCGTAATGTGGGCCCACACATTGACATAGAACGGCCCGTCCTTGTGGCGTTCGATGAAATCAATGGCAGCCTCGAAAGTGTTGTCATCACGCCCTTTAGTGCGGTCCTTCAGGGACATGAGAACCTTGATCTCATCAATGCCATAGTCAGATGCGGGAGGAATCCTTTCAGTCACTTTTTTCCCTCCGGCACCGGGGCCGATGTGCCACTTCCCGAAATGCCCGGTGGCATATCCGTTGTCATTAAGCAGTTCCGTGATTGTCGTGCGATCCCCAAAGCCAAAGTCGCCTATCCGGCGATCAAAACTGCGAGGATGCCGACTGGTCATGAAGCCTACTCGGCTGGGCTGACAGGTCACTCCCGTGGCGTAGAACCGGGTGAACCGCGTACCGCTTTTGGCGAGGCGGTCGATATTCGGCGTCTTCGCATAGGGGTGACCGTAGCAACCGAGATCGCCGTAGCCCAGGTCATCGGCAAGTATCAGTACTATGTTTGGTACACTCGCACTTTCCGACATTTCG
>CAZUAH010001152.1:0-2174 GCA_964617665.1 uncultured Pirellulaceae bacterium | reverse complement strand
TTTATCGATCATCGCTCCGAAGACTCCGCGACGACCGATAAAACGCTGTCCGTTCTTCCGATCACATGAGGCTCGCCCGGATGCAGGCTCTATCAAGCGATGCGGCTGAGCTTGTTCGTGATGGGGACTGGTTGTACGCCCTGTACAACTCCGACGATTCTGCGGCCGTTCGCGAAATACTGGTCCGGTGTGCCGAAATCATGCTCCCCTACTGGGATGCACGCTTTCATCGGGATGAAGCAATGGGCAAACTCATTTCGGCAATGCATCATCTCGCCGCGCATCCTAATCTGGATGGACGCCGAAATCTCGAATCACTGATTCCCGAACGCCGTGTGTATCGCCATGGGGGCTTGTCGCCACCACCAGGATTTCCAGAACCAGCGGACAGCGATTGCCCCGCTGATTTCGCGGGCGACACCATAACTCACGCCGCGCTGGCGATGTCCGGCTCAAGTCAACACTTGCATGCGGCGATGGACACAGCAATCGAAACGTTCGCTAGGCTCTTTGGAGAACGCGACCCAGACGAGGACTCTCCCACAGACCATCGCGCTGTGGCTGGAGAATACCTTCGGGCGAAACTGCTCGGCAATACGGAAGAACCACCGGATGCACGCGAGGCGGGCTTGCGTGCGGATTCAAATGGAACTTCACGGGTCCCGCCCGCGTGATCCGTGACGTTCGGCGCGAAGAGGCCAACGATGGACGTTACACCCCGAACGGGTCGGCGCAAACGGCTAGTCGCGCTTGGGGGTGCGGGAATCGTGGTCTGCATTTGCGCTGGTGTCGCGTCACGATATACCACACATCCGTTCAATGGCATTGACGTTGAGGACTTGGACGCTGACCTGCGGGCGAGCCTGTCTACCGGAAGCACGATGGACGAGGGACACGCCTGGTTCGCGCAGCAGGGCATCACGCCAACGGAATATAATAGGGGCAACATCTCGTTTAGCCTGTTTGCATCCGTGCCCAACAACTCGTTGCTGGAGACCGCGGAGATTCACATTCTCCTTAACTACCGGTGGGATCGACGATTAACTTCTGTGCATGTGTCGCGGCAGGCCCGCTCCCGCTAGGCATCTCGCCGAACTTGGCGATGCACCCAAGCCGCGATTGGGACATCGAAACAAGTCGACAATCATCCCTCGCGGCTGGGTGATCCTAGACGTTGATCTGCAAGGCAAATGTTGAATTGGCTGCGAAAACTCCTCTCGAAGTCAGACCGAGCTGATTCTCGTTCGGCGAACCTTGGCCACCCAGACCCACCGGGCGCGGCTCAAGCGGACTATAAGCCGCTCCGGATCGACCAGCTGTTCGTGGAACCAGATGACATAGAGGACTTTGACCGCGAAGCCTGCGAACGATTGATCGCCAAGATTGCAGAATCGGGTGAAACGACTGTCGATGATGTTCACAACACTGCCGTCAGTCTTGAGGATTTCTTCGACGGCAACCGGTGTAGACACTCCATCGCCGCAAATGTCGATCCGGAACCACCATACGATACTGCTGGGGCGTGGTACGAACTTCTGAAACGGATTCGCGATACTGATGGCGTCCACAATGTCTTGGTTGCGATATCCATGATTGAACCATACGAAGGCGGACGCGTTGGCATGTGGCCATACTCAGATACAATCTGGACTTACAGTTCACTCGATCGCGATGCTGTTGCATCACTGGTCGCGCCGATCGAACCTGAGGAAGTTCGAGACGCGTCGGTGAATGACCCCAACTGGAATTTGATGCCACCTGTTGCGTCTACTGACGGCGTGCGACCGTATTGGGTATGGTGGGACTGACTTGGCGCGAATTGCCGACGACCAGCGGATGATCCCGACCCGCTTACGCCCTCCTTGGTCGAGGCGGGGCTTGGATTCATCGTGTTTCGGTTGGTCACTGTCATTTCGAATGGTCTGCACGCGGCTTACGTGATGCGCAAACTTGATGGTGTTTGGAGAGTTGTAATGGACTATACGGATTGAAAACCCCATCGAACGAACTCTTCCAGCGGACGCGGACCATTATGAGTCGTGAGAGTGAAGCCTTCTTTGTTGATTTTCTTCTCGGCTTCGCGGTAGTATGACCACGTGTTGCAGTATAGCAGGAGGGATCTCTGTGAGCGTACACCAGAACGGTAGAGGGGGAGGCGCGCGCTTTGCTGAAGG
>CAZUAH010001151.1:0-2178 GCA_964617665.1 uncultured Pirellulaceae bacterium | reverse complement strand
CGACTTCTTGATGGAAATCCTTACAAACAAAAGAACTTGATGTGCGCCGACCCTGGGTGGTGTCGCTCCGAAGTGCGTCGAAGACGGTGACTGGGGCGAACCAACGTAGTAGGCCGGATCAAGGAGCGAAGCGGCGCAGCTCCGGCACTGCGGTGAATGATAAGGTCGTTTTATACTGACAGTGCCGGAACGGCGCTGCGCTTGGTCCGGCCTACTCAAATCGAAAGAGAAGAAAGCGAAGAATTGAACAAACCTCTCATAGTTTCCACACTTCTTTTGTTTGCGGTCGTCGCTTCGGCCCAGGAGACCGTTGAACGCGATGCCAGCGGACAAGCGAGCGCGGCTTATGAAGAGACATTGAAGCTATTGATCTGAAGAACTGGCGATCGAACAGAAGGCGCTCGATCGCATTGCCGAGGCGTTTACCACGTGAGAACGCAATGAAGACACCGCTTTACATCCTGATCTTCTGTGTCGTCGTCGTCGCGAGCGAATTCAGCGAGGGTGACGACAATTCGGCGGCGTTGCCCGACCTTGCCTTGCAGCCGCCGCGCGTGCTTACGGACTTTGGTCCGGATCACGTGAAGAGTTCGCGCGGCGCGCAAGGCGTTCCGGCGATCGAACGCACGGCAAGAGGACGTCTGTGGGCGGCGTGGTATGCGGGCAGGAGCCAGCGCGGGGTTGAGAGTTCTTCCAGTTACTGCGTACTCGCGACCAGCGGTGATGATGGTCAATCGTGGACGGAGAAGTTGGTCATTCAGCCTCGTCGGTTCGTGCATACCTACGACCCTTGCCTGTGGATTGATCCGCAGCGGCGGCTGTGGTTCTTCTGGGCTCAAAGCGCCGGTGTGCAGGATGGGCGGATGGGTGTTTGGGCGATGGTCACCTCGGAGGCCGACTCGGAGATTCCGAAGTGGTCGCATCCGCGACGGATCGCCAACGGAGTCATGTTGAACAAACCGAGCGTCCTGAAGAACGGTGACTGGCTGCTGCCTGTGGGCTTATGGCGAGACAACACCAACGTACCGAACGTCAAATTCGATGCCGAGGAACTTGAGCCGTACACGATCGAGATGCTGACTCACGACCTCGGCGACGAGCGTGGTTCCAACGTGTACCGATCGACGGATCAGGGCAAGTCGTTGGAACGCATCGGTCAGGTCCGCATTCCCGGAACACGAGTCGATGAGCACATGATTGTCGAGCGTGGTGACGGCAGCCTGTGGATGCTGCTGCGAAATACAGGCGGAATCGCACAGAGTGTCTCTACCAATGGAGGCCGAACGTGGAGTGACGGATCGCTCTACCTGCAGGGCCGAATGTTCGCTAACAAGCGATTCTTCATTCGTCGGCTGAACTCCGGAGCGTTACTGATGGTGCGGAACAACTCACCCGACGGGAAACGCTCTCACATGACGGCATTCGTGTCGGACGACGACGGAGCGACGTGGCAAGGCGGGCTGCTACTGGATGAACGAGAGTCGTCGTATCCCGACGGTATTCAGGCGGAAGACGGCACGCTGTTCATCATCTACGACCACCAGCGTTACACACTCAACCGCGCCGGCAAGCGGGGAGTGGGCTCCGTACAGATGGCCGTGTTCAGCGAAGAAGACGTTCGCGCCGGCAAGCCAGTCACGGACAAGGTGCGCCTTCGCCACGTGGTGACACAACTTCAGGACACGGACGACACGTCGGGAGTACCGGGGAAATGAAGATCCCACTGACAACCGCGATTGCCGCACTGTTGAGTTGCCGAGGAAAGAGTCCTGACCCCTTGCGGCAGATTCAAATCTACCCTCTCCCCAGCCCGCGCAGCGGGATAGCGGGGGAGAGGGCAGGGTGAGGGGTGGTAAATCCTTATCTGCCGCTCGCCTTAGTGACGTATGAAGCAGGCATTCGAGTACTGGTTTTTCGCGGAGAAAGGGGGCACTTATTATTGAGACCTGCGCGTTGATTGAGCCGCAAGGCGCTAGCCGCGGGTTCGTTGGCGAGCCGAAAACCCGCACGCTAGCGCGTTGCGGCTCACAAGAAGTTGCGCCATTGGCTGCGCAGCCCTCGATAGGAGATGACGGGGTCAGGTCTGGGCATTCGACATTGACGAGCCAAACAAAGAGACCAGGTCCAATAGCGTTCGGCCCCAGATTTGCTAGTCCAAATTCCTTCTTCTTTGGCACG
>CAZUAH010001150.1:0-2194 GCA_964617665.1 uncultured Pirellulaceae bacterium | reverse complement strand
TTAGCCCATGCGATCGCTCACCGATACAGTGGTCAGGGAACTAAACTGTTACTTCTCGAAGCCGTATGAAGCGATTTCACGCTACCACATAATTCCCAACAACGACCTCACCCAGTTCGTTTGCTGTATCCGCAAAGGCCGATCGCCCGATAGCAGCCGAAATAGGTTCCATCTAGGTGTGTTAGTCTACGGAGGGCTCGATCATGAAGGCGGCGGGATTTGCGATAGCAGTTGTTCTATGGACGGCGTGTTTGACTAGTAACGTTCGATCAGAAGAGCTAGCACTTCATTCCTCACTCGATCAATCGCTCCACACCGAGTGTTGCGACAGCGGATGTGGCGGCATCTTCCGCAACTGGCAAGCCAGTCCTCCCTGGACCCTGCAGCCCTGCTTTCTGGAGCGGCTTGGTGTCCGTACGGGTGGCTGGTTCGAGGCCGGTATCACTGGGAACGCCCAAAATCCCCCTGACGGATTCAACGGACCGGTACTACTGAATGACCGTAATGGCGACCTGCAGATGCATCAGTTGTGGCTTTGGGCCGAGAAGCCGTGCGATACGAGCGATCGAGCGTTCGACCTGGGTGGCCGCGTGGATGTCTTTTACGGCACCGACTGGCGCGCGGGGTATGCCTTTGGCTTCGGTTTGGAGGATCGAATCAACCAAGGCAACGACCTTTACGGCCTTGCCCTTCCGCAGTTTTATGTCGAAGCAAAGATGAACAAGTTGTCGGTCAAATTCGGCCGCATGGCAGGAATCTTCGGCTACGAGATGATCCCTCCGATGGGCAATTTCTTCTACTCGCGCTCGTACCACATCTGCTACCACGACCCCTTGCTGATTGCCGGCCTGTTGGCCGAATACCCTCTGACCGACCGAATGACGGTGCACGCCGGTGTTCACCAGGGATACCGCCGTTTCGAAAACAACAACGACAGATACAACTTCCACGGCGGCGTGAAGTGGACTGGCTGTGATGGAAACGTGTCGTTGGCCTACGCCTTGGACAATGGAACGCTTGACGCTATCGGGAACCAGTATCTCCACGCCATTGTGTTCTCCGCGCAACTGACGGACCAGTGGCGGTACGGCCTGGACAGTACCCTGGGGGTTCTTGATGGAGCAGCCCAGTCGGAGTGGTATGGGATCAGCCAGACTCTTGTCTACGCGATCAACGATCGCTGGTCGGCCGGAGCGCGTATCGAATGGTTCCGTGACGATGACGGCGCGGTCATTTTCGGCGTAGGCAATCTGCCCAATGCCCGCGGTTGGATGGGTGCGCCGGGCTATGCGGGAGATTTCTACGGTTTGTCCGTGGGCCTGAACTGGAAGCCAAAGCCCAACGTCTTCATTCGCCCCGAGGTTCGATGGGATCGTTACACTGGCCCGGCAAACGGAGTCGGACCGGACCCATTCCCGTTTGACGGCGGTACCAGCCGGCGACAGTTCCTCATGGCCGCAGACGTGGTGGTTATGTTCTAGGGGACGCCGCCGAAAAGAACCGTCGTTAACCGCTGGGCCAACCGTCCGCGCGTCGTGGGACGCGCCCAGCCCATTAGGTTTGGGATCAAGCGAAGAGCGCCTGAAACCACGAACGTCGTTTCTGATCTGGCAGTGATCCCAGGTTGGTTTGGCTGGACTTCCGTGAGTCACCGTCTCCATTCTCCATGCTATCAGCGTCGGAGCGGTTTTCTTGATAAGTCCGTCTGCTCGGTTGATCGACACACACGCGCATGTGTAACATGGTATTAGTGCGTATTCTCGCGGGGAGAAACATTCGGTAGCGAATGTGATTCCACCGACCGGAGTTACGCGAGTGAATACAAGGTGAAACGTGATGCCCCTGAATCCAACACAAACTGACGGAGCATTTGCCTCCATTGGCCTGGAGTACCGCTGAGGCGGTGTCCGCCGGTGCTCGTGTCGAGTGCCATGGATACCAACCGGCGATTGCCGGAATGGGATTGCCGTCGCCTCAGGTGCTGTCGGCGCTGTAGCAGCCGAGCATGGCACACGACCACACAAACCGATTGCCGACGAATGCGACCCGCTGGTCACGGATCGCCGGATGTGCGCGCTATCTGTTTGAACTCCGCCCTTCTCTAGAGGGCATTTCAAAACTAAGTCTCGGGGGGGCGCCCCCACCCCGGCGCCGGGGGGTTGCGGGGGTTCGGGGCGGCGGGGGGCGCGCCCGC
>CAZUAH010001149.1:0-2206 GCA_964617665.1 uncultured Pirellulaceae bacterium | reverse complement strand
TGGAGTCCCTCAAAATGATCCCCAATCGTGAAGAGAATCTGGGCCGCCGGAGCACTATCTGCTTCTAGTGTGTTCAATGCTTGTTACGCATGCGACGGCTCAGACTGCGTCCGAATCGCGACAGGCCACGGTTGCCCAGATCAAGAAGCTGGGCGGGCACGTCAGACACGACGAGAACGACCCCGGCAAGCCGGTGGTGAGCGTCGAGTTTTCAAACCCAGCATTCACCGACGCCGAGATGGTACATCTCAAGGGACTGACGAATCTACGTGAACTGAGCCTGCGGGGTACCAAGGTGACAGATACTGGACTTGGACATCTCAAGGGGATGGCCCTGACATCCCTGGATCTACTCTTCACACCGGTCAGCGATGCCGGGCTAGAGCATCTCAAGGGAATGACGAGTCTGCAAACGCTGGTCCTCACCGAAACTCGGGTGACCGATGCCGGCCTGAAACATCTCACGGGGCTCACACGTCTGGGATACCTGGGCCTCAACGCAACGAAAGTGAGCGACGCAGGAATAGAACATCTCAAAGAGTTGAAGAGTCTGAGGACCTTGACCCTCCGCGGCACTCACGTCACGGACACGGGCGTCCGCGAATTGCATTCCGCCTTGCCCAATTGTCATATATCGAAATAGGTCCATCTCGAATCTGGCGTAGTCTGTCCTACGCGACACCTGACGACTCTACTCCGCTGTACCACAAATCGCACCGTCGGCCCACGGACGTAGTTTCGGCATTTCAGGGCAGCTCCCCACTGCGGAAGCACTTGAATCTCTGCAATGATCGCAACACACTGGCTTCATGGAGATGAACCACGTAAGTTGGAAGCTGAGCAGTGGTCCCAATTCGTCGTTACGGCTAAGTAGAACTCGGTCTTTTTCCCCATTGAGGATTGCTATGAATAGCTCCGTTTCCATTCTGGCAGTCACCCTGTTTGTCACATCCTCGCCGAACAGTCTCTCCGGCGAGCAGCCATCGGAAAAACGGTACATCGCCGAATCGCCCGGCTGGTATTGGGTCTACCAGAGCATTGCCCAATCCCAGTCGTTCCTCGCTGTTGGCTCGCATATCGAGAAACTTGACATCCGAGTCGCGAAGCTCAACGCGAATACACCGCAGGCGCCGCTGGAGGTGGAGGTCCGCGATCCCTCGCTAAAACAGGTCTTCGCCCACGGCAAGATCTCAGCTGGTCCAGCCACACGCGATTTCCAATGGAGGAAAGTCTCGCTGGATTTCGAAGCCAAGCTACAGCCCGGGAGACGCTACTTGCTTCTGTTCCACTCGCAAGACACAAACAACAAATCACCGTGGCTCGTCAATGCGATCTATCGCGACGTTTATCCGCACGGCAGGCGCGTGGGCGGCAAGGGCGATCTGTTTTTCTCCATCCACTTCTCCGGCGGTAGACGCCTTCACGTGGGCCCCAACGAAGATGCCAAGCCGACAATACCCACCAACAGCGGACTCGGAGGCGGAGCAGCATACTTGGCACCGTTGGCACTCTACGGCGAATCAGCGTTACCGAAAGCGGCGGAAAAAGATCCGCTCGGCAAGGTGCCCAGAGGAGAACGCGTCGGTACGGATCGCCTGCAGTAGACCACGTGTTGAAACGGCCGTGACCCACGGCTCTGGGTCAAAATCAGGCCTATTTCGAGAACGGCCGATTGGCGCGAAACTCCACCGCGGCGATGGTGAGTACCGGATGGCGGCCACACCTCTAGGGACGCATGCGACGTTACATCGCCAGGGAAATTGATGCGTGCAGAATTGCACCCCGCGGACGGCCCGGCTAGATTGGTGCTAACGGCCGTCTGTTTGATGTGCCGGATGCCGACCTTTCGTTGCTTTCCTCCTCGTTGGTTAAGCGGGTGTCACATGAGTCACGACTCCAACAATTACTCGAATCCCTTCTCGGACCACCACCGGCAGTCGCAGCCACAGTCGAATGTCGCCGGCCAAGTCATCTTGATCTTGGGCGTGATCGGTCTCATATGCCTCATCGTGTGCGGAGGGCTCGCTGCCGGAGTCTACTTCATGGTGCAGAAGGCTGGGCGCGAGTTTGAGGTGGCGATGGAACAGCTCGAGATGGAAATGGCAGACCAGGATTTCAGCGTTGCCTATCAGACGGAGGCCGATCTGACGGCCTTCAATCAAGCGATGGGGACGGGTGACTACGTGACCGCTCTGAACGAACTGGA
>CAZUAH010001148.1:0-2213 GCA_964617665.1 uncultured Pirellulaceae bacterium | reverse complement strand
CATCCAGTCAATTGCTCTCCCGTTCGCAGCTGTACCAACATTGCCGGTGGAAACTTGCCCGCGGTAATCTTGTACGAGTTTCCATTCCTATGGACTGTGAGACAGACAAACGGCTGTTGCGGGCACACGACTGCCGATGTCTGGCCTGCCGAACCTCGCACTCTTACCTCGAAGTTTATTCCTTCTATCGGTCCACTATCGTCGGTCACGCTTGCGCTGAGGCCAGACTTCAGCGTGAAAGGCTTCGTCCATTCATGGGACTGGCCTTCAACATCATCCCACGACAGTTTCTCAACAATCACATCGTCACTGGTTTGGTTTTCAAGCATGATTTCAGCGGCCTCAACAGTCCTCCACGTATACCCGCCGCCGTTAGCTCTTTCGATTGCGATTGGAGTCTGCGACGCGTGTGCGGTTACAGTCAGCTGCCCGCCCGGTCCCGAAACCGTGAACCGGAACGCAGTACTGATCACTTCCTGCAATCCTTGCCCCACCCTCGCGCGAATGACCCCCGCGTCCCCTCGACCAAGAGCCCAGCTGCCGTCAGTACTTGGTTCCCGTCGTTTTCCATCGGAATCGAGCCAGAGCAGGTTTGACATCTCAAGGTCGGTGTCCGCTGCGTTCACAATGACGAGCCGTTTGACCGGCTTGGCAGCAGGCCGTTCAGGTGCTTCATTCCCTCGAAGAACTTTCTGCTTGTCCCTCGCAAGTTTTTCGTCTCGGGCACGAACTCCTTCGGCATTCGATGCCTGACCGTTTACGATCGCCATAGCCCTTTCTTCGGCCTTTCTCTTTTCCTCAGCTCGCCGTTTCTTTTTGTCAGCCCGTTTCTTTGCCCTCTCCTCTGTTATCGCTTTGTACTGTTCGTTGAAATCGCGAACAGCATCAGCTCTCGGATCGCTTGGCTTATGGCTCGGATCGTTCTGCGCATACAAGAACGTACCTGAAAAGAGGAGAACCAACGCCGCAGCGGTTATTCCTATTGCACATCGTGCCATGAGACCCCCCCCTTATTCACCGACACAGACGCCTACAGCTAGCGTAACGTCTTGGTTTTGCGAATCAAGACCAATCGCACCCATTCCCTTTGGATGTCGTCGGGCGCTGCAAGAGGAAGTCACCAACGCGATCCCTAATCAGCAGATCGAGGAAAATCAGTCGTTTGTGTTCGTTTTTGCGAACGACATTTTCGCCGATGTCGATGCTGGCGACAGCCTCACATTCACGGCGGTACAGAACGACGGATCCAACCTACCGGCATGGCTGAGTTTTCATGGAGCGACTCGCACTTTCGACGGAATGCCCGTACTTGGAGACAACGACCAATTAGCTGTGAGAGTGACAGCGACTGACACGGGCGGTCTGAATGTGGACGAAGTGTTCATCATCACCGTTGCCCCGGACCCGAATCCGTGGCAGAATCCCGGCCTGCATTCAGATGCTCATATGGATGTGGACGACAACGCCAACGTGGCTCCGTTGGACGTTTTGACAATCATCAACTATGTCAACACGCATGGCGCAGGAGAATTGCCAACTCCAGGCAGCCCGACCGACGTCGAGCACTTATACATTGACGTCAACGGCGACAACAAGTGCACGCCTCTGGACGTGCTTGAATTGATCAACTTCATCAATATCGGGCCAGCCGACGGCGAAGGCGAAGCCGGGAAGCCCGATGCTAAGGCTCCTGTATTCACTTCCGAGGCGGCGTGGGGCCCATGGGCTCGCCTTCCAGCTTCGGTAACGGTACCATCGACGAACGGGCAGAATGCGCTGCTTCAGGCTCGCCAAATATGGAACGGTGACACGCGCTCGTTGCACTCCATCGTTGGCGCCCCGTTGGCAAACATCGGTCCAAAACTCAAGGATGCCGTAAGAACCCGCCGACCAACGCTGGCGTCGCAGAATACGCCCTTGTTGTCACCATTCGACGAAGACCTGTTGTCCGATTTCGACCATCTATTAGATGTCATCGCCAGCGATGCAGCCCCCAGTTCGCAGCAAGCTCAGTTGACAGACATCTTGCTTTCCTTTATCGCGGACGAGGTATCCAACTGACAATCACTACTGTCGAATCTTCTTGACAGCGATCAAACGCGGCACGCTTTGTAGATCAGTCAACACGAAGCCACCTTGCTACCGATAGAATCTGTTATCTGTGAGCGTACACCAGAACGGTAGAGGGGGAGGCGCGCGCTTTGCTGAAGGAG
>CAZUAH010001147.1:415-2224 GCA_964617665.1 uncultured Pirellulaceae bacterium | reverse complement strand
GATAACTCTGAATTTGGCAGAACGCCAGGATTATGGTGTTAGACGGAATTGAAAACTCTACATGGGCGAGGTGGCAATCAAGCCACACTCTTAGGACGCTTCCGCCGGACGGAAACCGGGGCTATCGCCCATCGGCTCACAAGTTACGCCGGCTTCCAATACGAATAGAGGCCCCGGTCAACTTCGATGGGGATTGCCGGCGGGCGGCGGCGGGCGGGGTATTGGTCCCAGACATCCTGGGCCCATTGCCACATGATGCCCAGGCCCTCGGTCAGGTCCGTTTTGTGTTCGTAACCCAACCGATCGGCGCTCTTCTGATGCGTGCACCATGCGTGTTTCACTTCGTGACGCGGTTGGCAATATTCGATTTCGCCTCGGCCCATGACGTCGATCAACGCGTGGGCGGCGTCTTTGATGTGTACCGGGTGGGTACCGCCCAAGTTGATCACCTCGCAACAGGCGCCCGGTTCGGTGGCGGCAGACCACAGACAGCCCAAGATGTCGTCGATCCATGTAAACGCACGGGACTGCCCGCCGCTGCCGTAGACGCGTAACGGTTGGCCCTCTAACGCCCGCCGCATCCAAATGCCAAGAACGTTGCGGTACGGCGTCCAAATGTCCTGACCGATGCCGTAGACGTTGTGTGGGCGAATTATGGACCATTCCAGGCCGTGTTGCGCACCGGCTGTTTGGATATCGCGTTCGGCCGCGGCTTTGGCTATGCCGTACGGGTCGATCGGGGCGGTGGGGGCCGTTTCGTCAAACGGAAGTTTTTGCCTTCCATACACGGCCATCGACGACGTATAGACCAGCCGGCCCACATCGTATTTCAAACAACCGTTAACCACCTCAGCCGTGGCCAGCAGGTTGTTGCGGTAGTTGTACGTTCGAATGAACGGGGAAAGGCCCTCGGCCGCATAGGCGGCAAAGTGGAATACGGCGTCGAAGCCGTTGCGGAAGAGGACGGCCAGATCGATCGTACGGCCGGCACCCAGGGAGAAGGGATGCACGTTCAAGCCGTCCGGGACGTTCTGCGCGTATCCGCAAGAAAAGTCGTCCACGCCCACCACATCGACGTCCGGGTGGTTGTCGACGATCCAATGGGCCAGCCGGCCGCCGAGCAGACCGCCGATTCCGGTGATGAGAACTCGCATTCCGTTTCGTCCGCTAGAGGTCTACATGAGCCGCCGGGCGATAGCCCCGGTTTCCCCGCGCGGCCGAAGAAACCGGACGCTATCGCGTGCCGGCTCATTCGCGCGATTACAGTTTTGCTGTGTGTTCGTGTGTTCGTGGGTCGTAGGGCGACGGGGTCGGGTATTGGTCAACCGGCCAAGGTTGGTACAACGTGGCGGCGTGGCGGTGATCGGGGCAGACGACCGACGGCCAGGCCTCGGCGCCGTAGCGGTCCGCCGGGATCTGTTTCCATTTATCGGTTTCGAACACGCGATCGGAAAACCAGAAGAATGTGCCGGCCAGCATGTAGCGGCCCACGTTCAAGCGGGTGGGGAATGGGGTGTGATGAACGTCGGCGGGCCAGACCATTTTGCAGGCCCCGACAAATTCACGATCGGTCAACAGATCGTCCACCACTTCGATCTGGTCCAACAGGTGGCGGTACATCTGCGAGGTCCACACGTCCACGCCGTCGCTGCGGTGGCCCGTTGTGTTGCCTTTGGTGTGGGCGTAGAAGAAGGATGCGGGAGGCGGGATACGGGATACGGGATGCGGGATACGGGAGACGGGAGGCGGGACGCGGGCTCCGGGATGCGGGAGGCGGGATACGGGAGGCGGGAGGCGCGTTCCGGGAGG
>CAZUAH010001147.1:0-405 GCA_964617665.1 uncultured Pirellulaceae bacterium | reverse complement strand
GCTCAGGTGGGTGGGCCAGTGGGCCGGGGGGTGGGGGCTGCGGTGATGCGGGATTCGGGTGGGGGGTGGGGTGATGCGGGCGGCGGGAGGCGGGATGCGGGAGGCGAGAGGCGGGATGCAAACTCCAGTAGCGGGCGAAAGGTGGCTACCTCGCGCAGCCGGCGGTCGTTTTCCATTACGATCCATTCGGCGTCGCGGTTGCCGAATTCGGCTTGGACCGTTCCCGCGTCGTGCGCGGCTTTGTCGGTGGCAATCGCAATGATTTTTTTCCCGGTGAACCGATCCCAGCGGTTAACGATTTCGCGGACGTTTCGCCGCCAGATGTCGTTAGCCTTCGCCGCGTAGACGTGATAGAGCAAGTGCCGCGTTTTGGCCTCTTGTCCCGCGGTCTTTGGCACCGGGCAC
>CAZUAH010001146.1:0-2231 GCA_964617665.1 uncultured Pirellulaceae bacterium | reverse complement strand
CAATCCCCGCCGGCACTGACGTCTTCTTCTGTGAAGACGTTCAGCACATTGGATTCGACCTGACGACCGGTCCCGACGGCGCCGTCTACACGATCGACTGGTACGACCAACGACTGTGCCACAATCCCAATATCGAACAATGGGACCGCACCAATGGGCGGATCTATCGAATGGCCTATGCCGAGTCATTCACTCCGGTACAAGTGGACCTTGCGCGGCTGGACGATCAAGCGCTGGTGAAGCTGCTGTTGCACAAGAACGATTGGTACGTGCGAACGGCACAGCGGCTATTGAATGAACGAGCTATGGCCGGAAAGCTCTCGTCTGCGGTGCGCGACGAATTGACTGAACTGGCCCGGAACCATCCCGACGCATCGCGCCGGTTGCGGGGTCTGTGGGCGTTTTTCGCGGTCGGCGGAATGGACGATCAACTTGCCCTTGAAATGCTGCAAGACGCCAACGAGTACATACGTGCCTGGACCATTCAACTGGTGACGGACGACCTTCGGGTTGCCGCACCGTTACAGGCGCAGTTCTTGAAGATGGCACACGATGATCCGTCCGCCGTCGTGCGATTGTACTTGGCATCCGCCATGGGCCGTGTCGAAGCCGAAACGGCTTGGCAGATAGCCGAAGTCTTGAGCCAACACGCCGAAGATGTGGGGGACCGCTACCTGCCGGGCATGATTTGGTTTGGCTTGGCACGACTGGTGCCCCAGGACATTGATCGGGCCTTCCGACTGGCCGGAAGATCGCAAATCCCCGTGTTGCCGCCCTATGTGCGTTGGTACGTGGCCAAGGGAAAGGGCGATGGGCTGAACCGAATCATTCGGATGATTGGCGATTCCGCGGGTAAGCAGCGGCAGGACCTTCTGGAAGAAACGTCTTTGGCCTTGATGGGGCAGCACCGTGTACCGATGCCTCAAGATTGGCCGAAGGTCGCGGACGCTCTGTATCAAGACGACAATTCGCGCGTTCGGCGTCTTGGAGAAAGCCTGGGTGCCATGTTTGGGGACGAGTCGCTTTACCCCCGAATGCGACGCGTCTTAGCCGACCAGAAAGCGAACCTGGCCGAACGCCAACATTCGTTTCGCCTTCTGTCGCAAGTTTCTGACCCCAAGGCTTTTCCCTTGTTCCTGGGGTTATTGGACGAAAGCGTGTTTCTTTCCGACGCGCTGATGGTGCTGGCTCGTCACGACAAACCCGAAGTTGGCGAGGCCTTGGTCAAACGCTTCGAAACGTTTTCGGAAAAGGACCGCACAGCAGCACTCAACACGCTGACCAGCCGAGAATCCTGGGGACATGCGCTGTTGGATGCTGTCGCTGACGAACGAGTCAAAAAGGAGCACCTTTCGGCATACTACGTCCGTCAGTTGTCCCAACTTGGAAGCAAGACAATCGACGAGAAGCTGGCCAAACAATGGGGCAAGGTGAAGCAATCAACCAAGGAGAAACTGGCGGAAATTGTCAAGATGGAAAAGTCGTACAGGGAGGCTCCTCTTTGGGCGTTCAGTGCCGGTGCAGGCAAAGAGCACTTCAAGAAACTGTGTTCCGCATGTCACAAGATTGGTGACGAGGGGGCGGACATCGGCCCTAAGATTGTTGGGTCGGGCTCGAAGGGCGCCCGTTACTTTGCCGAGAACATCGTCGATCCCAACGCAGTGATCGGATCCGACTATCAGACATCGACCGTAATCACAATGGACGGCCTGGTGCTTTCGGGTCTTGTCGAACAGACCACCGATACGGCCATCACGCTGCAAACCCCGACGAACCCGCCCAAGAAGATCGTTGTGCCGCGTGAGGACATCGACTTGTTGAAAAAGACCGACCAGTCCCTTATGCCCGAACTACTACTCAAAGAGCTGAACGAACGTCAGGTGATCGAGTTGCTGAAGTATCTCAGTACTATATGAAGGTGCTGCGATTGCGGGACACGTTGCCAACGTGCCTGGCATGACGGAATCGTGCGCCACTTAATCCTTCCGCGATACTGACGACTGAAAGGTGAATCCTCATGAAGTACATAGAAGGTATTTCAAAACCGAATTTCGGGAGGGCGAAGCTCCTGCTGAGCCGTGTTTTTCCGCGGTTTCGGCTCGGCAGGAGCCTCGCCCTCGCCGTTTTGAAACCGCTCTGCCACCAGCCACCCCAACTTCTGGCTGTGACAGGGTAGTAGTGCTCTGTCAGGCTATGGAATTGGGGTTGGCCGGCGAAAAGGTGTCAGGAGT
>CAZUAH010001145.1:0-2256 GCA_964617665.1 uncultured Pirellulaceae bacterium | reverse complement strand
CGCCGGCCGACGAGGTGGATTGGGACCGCTGGCTGGGGCCTTGCCCGTGGCGCCCGTATAACTCGGCCTACGTTCGCGGGCGATGGCGAGGGCATTTCGACTTCCACGGCGGGGGAATCCTGGAATGGGGGTCCCACACAGTGGACCTCTGCCAATGGGCCGCTCTGAAAGACAACACCGCCCCGATCGAATACGTACCTGAAGGCGATGGGGTTGTGTGTACCTATGACGACGGGCTCAAGCTGGTGATGCGGACCAATGGCTGGATGGGGCTGGGTACTTGCAGCGTTCGCTACGAGGGCGACGAAGGCTGGATCGAAACGGGCGATAGCGGCCAGTTCGCCATCTACCCCGAGTCGCTGCGGACAGAGCGAACGGTGTTCGCCCGTCGGGGGACCGACCCGACTACCCACATCCGCAATTTCCTCGACTGTGTGAAAACCCGCAAACCGGCCAATGCCAACTCGGACGTGGCCGCCCAGTCGCACATTGTTTGCCACGCCGCCTACATTGCCTGGCAACTCGGCCGCGCACTGAAGTTCGATCCGGCAAACGATGAATTCCTCGGCGACGAAGAGGCCAACCGCATGCGCAGCCGCGCGATGCGTGATCCGTGGCGCATCTAATCCGAACACCCGCGACCGCTCGGCACGCCCCAACAAAACATGACATCAAGCACGGAGACAACGCTCATGCAAATCATTCAACTCGTTCGCATCGCAACCGTATCTCTTCTGATCATCACCACGGCGGCCTCCATTGTTGCCGCTCAACAACCCCCGCCGGCCGAAGGCACCGAGGCCGATCTGATCGCCGTGCTTCAGTCGGCCGATGCCCCGCTGTTCGACAAGGCCAAGGCCTGTCAGCAACTGGCTGTCATCGGCACGAAAGAGTGCGTTCCAACGCTGGCCGGATTGCTCGGCGACGAGAAGCTCTCGCACTACGCCCGCTATGGCTTGGAACCGCTTCCCGATCCGTCGGTCGACGAGGCGCTTCGAACGGCCCTAGGCGATCTCGACGGTGGACTGCTGGTCGGCGTGATCAATACGATCGGCATGCGTCAGGATGAAAAGGCAGTCGATGCCCTGAAGCAGCTGATGGATGACTCCGACGCCCAGGTGGCCGCCGCCGCTGCCGGTTCGCTGGGCCAGATCCACACACCCGATGCGATCGCGGCTCTAAGGGCCGCGTTGGACGGCCCCGAACCGCTTCGGACCGCTGCCAGTGACGCTGCCCTGACGGCGGTCGATATGTTGATTGCTGAGGGCAACGGGGCTGAAGCTGCCGCGATCTGCGATGTCCTGCACAAGGCCGACGTGGCCGACCATATCCAGATCGCTGCCCTGCAAGGCGCGATCCGCGCCTTGGGTGATGGCGGCTTGCCGCGGTTGGCCGAGTGCCTTCAGTCCGATAATCGCGAAGTGTTTCGAGTGGGCCTTGGGATGGCAAACGAAATCGGCGGGCCGGAAGGGGCCAAGTTGTTAATCGATGCTCTGGAACTCCCTTCGAATGGGGATTCAGATTCAAGCGCGGCGCTCCTGATCTACGCCCTTGGCGACTTGGGTGAGAAAACGGCCTTGCCGACCGTTCTGGAAGCCGCCGAGAATGCCGCGCCGGACGTACGCCAGGCCGCCATTCGTACGCTCGGCTTGCTGGGCGACGCGTCGGCCATTGACGTGCTGCTTGCCGCGGCCGTCGATGACGAGGCCCTGTCGTTGGTCGCCCGAGAAAGCCTCGCTGATCTTGAGGGGGAGGAAGTCGATGCCGCCATCGCCAAGGCATTCGACACCGCCGAGGGCAACCAGCGGCTGGTTCTGATCGGACTTATCGGCGACCGCGGAATTGCCGCGGCCGTACCGGCGTTGAAACAAGCCGCCGGCGCCGTAGACCTGGAAGTTGCCACGGCCGCGATCAAGGCTCTGAGTACGACCATTCAGCTTGACGAGTTGTCCGTCCTGATCGATCTGCTGGTATCCTCCGCCTCTGCGGAGAAGTCTGCCGCAGCCAAAGAGGCGTTGAAGATCGCGGTATTGAGAATGCCGGACCGTGATGCCACGTCCGTCAAACTACTGGCCCCGCTGGACGGCGCCAGCGCAACCGGCAGGGCCGACCTGCTCGACTTGCTGGGAATCGTCGGCGGCGAGAAGGCACTCAAAGGCGTGGCCGACGCCGCCCGCAGCGGCGACGACGCTGCGCAGGACGCGGCTACTCGAGTACTCGGTGGGTGGATGAGCCCCGATGCCGCTCCGGTGCTTC
>CAZUAH010001144.1:0-2259 GCA_964617665.1 uncultured Pirellulaceae bacterium | reverse complement strand
CCTACTCCACATCCACACCCAGCATGCGATAGATCATGATCAAGCCTTCTTCCTTCTCGGGCATACCGGAAAAGTTGCTATCCACTTCACCGTCACCAGTTAACTCCGCTAAGGGCAAGGCATCTAAACCATACGCACAGGTGGCATACTTTAAATGCGCATTGGCTTGGGTATCTCCTGCTACAAAGGTAATATCTGAATTCAATGCATATACCTGATCACAATCTGGCATTGACGGACATTGACGACGTGCACGTTGCTGGATGCGATATAGCAATAATGATGCATGGTATCGACTTATCCCTCGATTATAATAATAGCGCCAGCTGCCAGAATCACCTCTAAAATCGCCATCCTGACGCCTCAATATTCCCAACTCTACCGCAGCCGCCAATTCATTCACATACTCATAGTCATTAGGCACTGTGCTAAATGGATTTGACTCAATCATTGGCACGTCTATGCAACTATTTAAACCCATCAAGCGCATGCCTAAACCAACCACATCACCGCGAGTCAGGAGAGAATCCACATTCACTTCTATAGGATAAGCTGCATTCAACTGCGCATGATTTAAATACATCACATGATCCACTACATCGACTTGAGAAATTCCAGCCTCACCGAGTTTATACAGATCAACCAACATTTGCGCCGATTCCCCACGCGTTATCAAGGCCATGCCATAACTGCTATCACTGGCATCGCCGCTTACATCCAAGTCAGTTAGCATGCCCAATTGATAGGCAGCTTTAAAATAACTTTGTGTAATTCCAAATGGACTGGCAATTCCTTCCACATCAGGACCCGAATAATTGGCTATCGCGGCATTATACGCATTGCTACGCTCTGATGTACTCTTACTATATGCGCGAAGGGCTTCCATGATCACATTCACACGGCGACGACGCGTGGCTGTCGTACAATTACTAATCTTTATAATGCGATTCGCTATCGCATACGACATATAGGGCCGATCATCGCATAATCCACCGGTAAATGACTCGACTGCATCAGACAAACCCGCACTATGTAAGATCGAATACGCTTCTTCGTCCGCGCTTATATCGCCATTGGAGCCAAAATGAGTCGCATCATCCGCTATATCCCAATGACCGTCATTAACTAATGCACAAATTGCTGACTCATTGGCATGACCGCGTACATCCGACAATTGCTCACAGCGCGTGGGTGTAGGCGTTTCAGCATACAAATGATACAGCATGGCAGCCGTTTCTCCACGAGTCATTAATGCCATGCCATAGCTCGTGTCATTCGCATCGCTTAGCTCATCCAAGCTGACTAACATATTCAATTCATAACCCGCATTGAAATACGTTTTTGTAATACCCCAGGGGTGCGCAATATCACCATAGTCTGGACCGCTGTAATTTCCTGTCGCATTATTGAATAGATTAGCATGTTCGCTCGAACTTTTCATATACGATCGCAAGGCTTCGACAATAATATTAACGCGGCGTCTGCGGCTAGCAATGCCACAACTACTGCCCTTGATAATACGATGGGCATATGCATAGGACATGAGCGGTCGATCATCGCATAGGCCACCAGTAAAGCTTATCGCTTCATCATATAACCCAGCCATGCGTAGAAATACCTCTACCTCTGCATCAATACTAATATCGCTATCTGGATCAAATTGAACTTGGCCCTCATCCAATGGCCAAAATCCGTTGTTCACCAATGTACAGATTTCAGTTTCATACTCATGACCGGCGATATCAATCAGCGAGTCACAAGCCACAATGAGTCGACTACATCCAACCTCATCAATGGTATCACCAAGCGGTGTAAGTACACAGACATCGGCGCTATTGAGCAGGCCATCGCCGTCCATGTCATCATCGCACGCATTACCCAGCTCATCGCCATCCAAATTGAGTTGATCCGCATTGGCTAACCCCACACAATTATCCGCACCATCAGGCACATTGTCATCATCGCTATCCGTATCGTTTGGATCGGTCTGGGCCACAAACTCATCGAGATTGCTAAGTCCATCACCGTCCATATCACCGGCAGCATCTGAAGCATCCAGTGGATTTAAGCCTGCAGCCACTTCCCAATCATCGGGCAAACTATCGCCGTCATCATCTAAGTCCGCATTATTGCCAATGCCATCGCCGTCCGTATCCAGCGTCTCTGTTGGATCATTCGGGAATGCATCCTGATCATCGGTCACTCCATCGCCGTCCGTGTCTGGATTGTTTTCTGTGAAAAATGACCAAATCATGCTCG
>CAZUAH010001143.1:0-2276 GCA_964617665.1 uncultured Pirellulaceae bacterium | reverse complement strand
CAAATCGGCGGCGTCAAGGCGGGCCGCATCGTGATGGGGCTGTTCGGAGGCGACGTCCCCAAGACAGCGGAGAACTTCCGGGCCCTCTGCACGGGCGAGAAAGGAAAAGGTAGATCGGGAAAACCGCTTCACTTCAAGGGCAGCAGATTCCATCGCGTCATCCCGGAGTTCATGCTCCAGGGAGGCGATTTTACCCGAGGTAACGGAACGGGAGGTGAAAGCATCTACGGCGAGCGCTTCGCCGACGAGAATTTCAAATTCACGCACGACAGCCCCGGCGTGTTGAGCATGGCGAACGCCGGCCCGAACACAAACGGCTCTCAGTTCTTCATCACGACCGTAAAGACGCCATGGTTGGACGGCAGGCACGTCGTTTTCGGCCGCGTGCTCGACGGCATGGACGTCGTCAAAGCGATCGAGGACCAGGGATCCCGCAGCGGCAGGACGGCCAACCCGATCGAAATCGTCGACTCCGGCGAGATCAAGGAGAAGCCGAGGGGCTCCGCGATACCTCCGAAATGACCGCGCAATTCTGACTTCTCAATCCGGCCGTTGGCGTTGGACACGTCAGCCTTGCCGACCTTCACGCGCGCTGGGGCCACGGAAGCATTTGGTTCGACGGTTGAAATCCGGGGCGTCCGAGGAATTGGCCGGTGAACGAATTCCCGGCACCGCCCTGCCACCCACCAGACTGAGTGCCGATTCTCGGCCGGGCTGGTTCTAATCGTATTCGTCTCAGTCGAAGATGGGGCAGAAAGTGTTGAAAGCGGCTTCACAGAACACGCCCGGATCATTGTAACGACGGTTCCGGTCGAAGTTACTGATCGTTGTCATTTGCTCGGAGCTGAGTTCGAAATCAAAGATCGCTATGTTTTCGACGAGCCGCTCCCGTTTCGATGTCTTTGGAATCACGGCTGTTCCACGTTGCACGCCCCATCGCAGTAGTACCTGAGCGGGCGTTTTGCCGTGTGCGGCAGCAATCGCCTTGATGTCCGCTTGTTCCAGAAGCGTGTCGGAGTGCTCGGCCATCCCGATTTCGTGATACGAAAGTGCTCCCAGGGGCGAGAACGCCGTGTAGGCGATGCCCTGTTCGTGACAGAATCGCAGCAGATTCGCTTGTGTCAAGTAAGGATGCGACTCCACTTGTAGTACGGCTGGTGGTTCGTTGGCATAACTCAGCAGATCGCGCAACAGCGCCGTGCCCAAGTTGCAGACGCCAATGTTCTTGACCAAGCCAGCCTTTTGAAGGTCCTCCATTGCGGACCAAGTCTCAGAGAGTGGCACCCTGTCATGCGACATCTTGGGTTTCAAAGCGTCCGGGTCGAAGAACCACCCCGGTGGATAACGGTCCTCAATTGGAACGTACCGCTGGGCGATGGGAAAGTGGATGAGATATAGATCCAGGTAATCAAGTCTCAGATCGGAAAGCGACTTCTCGCACGCGAGCTTCACGTGTTCCTGGCGATGGTAGGTGTTCCAGAGCTTTGATGTAATCCAAAGATCTTCACGCCGACACTTACCGCTCGAAAAGACATGTTGCAGACCGTTGCCTACTTCCGTCTCGTTCCCGTAGTCACAAGCGCAGTCGATATGACGATAACCTGCCAAGACCGCATCTTGGACCAGTCGCGCACACGCATTGCACGGGACCTTCCACGTCCCCAGCCCGACAACTGGCAATGCTGTTCCGTTTCGTAGTTCGATACTCATTGTCATGGTGTCGAAAGCAATGGAGAACAAGGGATCCGAGCGAGTTTAGCAACCACCATCTGCTGAGCCAAGAACCAGTTCAGAATTGCGTTAGAAATCCGGGCTATCTATGGCGTGCAATTCCGCGCGAATCGGTCTTCTTGCCGATACGACGTCGTGTGCGTCTGTCGAGGTACGCCCGTCATCCGGCACTGCCCATCGCCGCAGTAGAAACTCGCGCGACATCCGCGCCGACCGGCCGTTTCGAAACGGGTCCTTTTCTGACTTGTCTCACGCGCGACCGACAGTTGAGACAATTAGCCGCTCATCGGCGCTCTCGGGCTGCCTTGCGAGGGGAGGAACACGCTGGCGAAGCGCCGTGGCCAACTCGTCGGGCGGTTGTGAGTTCTGCTACACACCAAGCATCGATATCGGATTTTTCTGTCGCGACCACCTTGGTCATTTCAGGGACTCGCGCTAGTGACACAGGTCGGTTAGTCCGACGCGCACAGAGCGGATGGCGTATCTGACTCAGGAGTTGTCGTCCTGTGTCGCGAACTGTTTTGGCCTTGACGACACATGACACG
>CAZUAH010001142.1:0-2276 GCA_964617665.1 uncultured Pirellulaceae bacterium | reverse complement strand
AGCGTCGCCGCAATCGCCTGGTCGCTGCAGACCTTCGACAATTCTTCGATCAACTCCAGCGCTGTCTTACTGGTGTCGCGATGCTTCTTACCCGGAGCGTTGCGTGCAACGGTGAGCTCGGTGTGAGCACCACCCTTCCAGTGCAGCACCAACAGATGGTGTTTGCGTGACTCGTCGTCACCGATCATGACCTCTTCGAGTACGGTCCGCAAAACTCGCTTCTTCAAGTCTGCACTCGCGGTGGACTGATTCCACAACGCCGGCAAGTCACGGCTAAGCTCAAGCAACCGAACCTGATCCTGCTCGGTCAATGCATGATGCTCGTGCATTGTCGCATCAAGCTCTTGTTCCAACTCGGCAACTCGCTCCAGAGCCGTGTTCCAGCGAGATTCCAGTTCGGATGCGACAAGCCGATTTGCTGGATCCACTTCGTCGTATTGCCGTCGTGCTCGATCGACTTCATAACGAGCCTTCTCCAACGCTAACTCCCGCAGACGGTGACGCTCGTCGCGCTCGTTCTCCATCTGCTTCATGGCCTCGATGGCGGCCTCGATTCCCGCGGGTCGGATCGCTTCCAGCACGGCCGCCGAGACCGCGCGGTCGACCCCCACACCGCCCAGCGATTGACACGACGCGCTACCACGCGTCTCTCGACCGCCATGGCACAAATAGCGGGGCTGCGTCTTGCTCCTTCCGTAACCCACGAACAGCTTTCGACCGCAGTGACTGCACCGGAGCAGTCCGCCCAGCAAAGCCGATCCTTTCCGTGCCGCACCTTGACGAGTCGGCCCTCGCGACGCCGCATTCGATTCCAACATCAACAGGTTCTCCTGAAACTCCTGCCACGTAATATAGCCGCTGTGGTTGTCGAGCAAGAGCACCTTCCACTTCTCCTGCGGCTTGTGGTTGCGCGTTTGGCTCTTGCGAGCTCGCCCCTCGGTAACGATCACTTTGGCTTCGGTGCGTCCGTAGGCCAACGCGCCGGCGTAACACGGGTTTTTCAGAATTTGGCGGATGCGAGATTCCGTCGGCAATCGCCACACAATCTTTCGCCCGCGAGTTCCGCGAACGACCTCAGGAAGCGGCGTCTTGTTGTCGCGAAACCACAACGCCGCCTGGCGTGCCGAGGCCAATTCGCGGACCTTTTTGAACACGCTTTCGATCGCGGCTTGCACTTGCCGATCGGCAATCTTTTCGACACGATCGAGTTCGTTACGCGTGAACCCCACCGGCACTTCCCACATCGCATGACCAGCAGCCACCTTCATCTCAAATGCCTCGCGAGCCCGCTGTCGGAACAGACTGAGTTCGAACTCGGACATCGTCCCTTTGAGCCCCAACAATAGCCTGTCGTTGACTTGACGCGGATCGTAGATTCCTTCCCCATCGACGATCAGCGTTTCGGTAAGAGCACACAAATCGATCAAGTGATGCCAATCGCGGTTGTTGCGAGCCAAACGGGAGGCCTCCAACGCAAAGACCGCGCCAACCCGACTGTTGCACACGGCTGCCAGCAAGGCAGCAAAGCCTGGCCGCTCGACCATCCCGCTGCCGGTCTTGCCTTGGTCGTCGTCAATCACTTCCACGTGCATGAATCCCAGCTCCCTCGCCCGCCGGGCAAGATCGTACTGTCGCTGACGTCCCTGGTGATGATGCCGCACTTGATGGGCGGAAGATTGACGCACATAGACGTAAGCATCTCGATCAAGATGTCTTGGTCTAATCTTGTCATTCATGTTTTTCGTCCTCCCGTGGCGTGAGAGTGACTTGGCACAGTAAAGCCGCAACCGCGGCACGGCACGCCTGGCGATCGGCGGTTGGCAATTGCGCCCACGGATCCTCGTCGTGCAAGTCAAGCGTCCGCTGCTTGGGCGGCAGTGTCTGGGCAAGTTGTTTGAGCCGGATTTCGAGTTTCATGACGACCTCCCTTCGTCACCATGAAACCCGATGGAGCCTTGTCTTGGCTAGTTGCATTCGCGAGTTGATCGACGAGTTCGCGAAGATATTTCAGAGCGGGCAACTCGATCACGGGCTGGTCGCGAATAACGATCGCCGAGCAAGCTGCCTGATCGAGCATCCACACAGGCACGGCGATCCGTAGCTCAGGATCGTCAGAACCCGCGTCATCGCCACGGCGTTCAACTCCCACCAACACCGCTGGCTCATCGCCGTAACGGGTCCTACGCAAGACGGTTACTTCGCGACCAAAAAACGGGTGAAACCGATAGACGATCTTCGCTGGACCAAGTTGGCAGGCAGTCTGTGGATACGTTCCG
>CAZUAH010001141.1:0-2282 GCA_964617665.1 uncultured Pirellulaceae bacterium | reverse complement strand
TGGAACCCGCCATCCCGCTCCTAGCCAACATCAAATGGACACACCGCTCTTCATTGCGATGGCAAATTCTTATTGGTTATCGCTTTCCGTTCAGCCGATAGCGGCCAGCATCCGTCGTAGCTTGTGTCGGGAGGCCGGAAGGCCACGTGCTGTCAATCGGTCTCCGAGAGTCATGTCGTATTCCCATATCGCGTCAGCTGATGCGAGGCGATTGAGCACTTCTATCTGCATTGGGCCAAGAGCGGATTGGCGTGTTGTATCGGTTGCCTCCGGGATTGTCTGTGCAATCAACGCGTGCATCGCTTCGTAGAGCTGTTGGTCCCGTTCAAATGTGACGAGAAGCGGATCTATCGTTGGATTCGTCGGGTTGACCGGTAGATTGGCAAGACATTCGACGACATCTTGTTGTAAATCATTGCCATCGGTCAATTCGGAATACTGAGTCGACAAGCCTAGGTCGTCGTCACGTAGCATCAACAAGATTGCACCGCCGAGTACATGTAGATCATCTACCGTGACCTCGGTTGGCCGTTCGCGCGCCATGCGAACAAGCGATTCTACTTGTGGAGCCGTGGGGAACATGTCTGCTTGCGATAACGCCGGCGGTAACGGGGCCGCCGCCGAAAAACTATGAATTCAAAACCTGCGTCATCGGCGGCTCCCGTTCACCGCTTTGTTCTGCCTATTTGGCATCGCTGTGTGACGTGACATCCTCCTGAGGAGCCTGAGGAGGCGGTGCAATCAGGATGGCCACATAAGCCATCGGCTTCTCGCCCGGAAGCTGCCTTTTCTCTCCGCTGGGAGAATGAGACAGCGCCGGCTCAACGGCTCGAGTGCCAGGTTCATCCGCCAGCGTGACTCTCGCCTCAACTGCGCCTGGTGACCAGCCAACAACGCTCACCAGCACGCGTCCATTGTTACGTTCAGGAAGGTCTCCGCCGACAGGGCAAAAGGAGGCCTTGCCAAGACTGCCGTCCCATACGTCATTGTCCACGATATCGTCGGCCAGCAGCCCGTCACAAACAGGCACCCAGTTTGTGACAGCGAAATACTCGGACTCGCCCCGTTGTTTGAGTTGCTCTGCTACCCAGGATTCGACCACGGGGCCATCCTGCTTCGGAGTGTGCTCGGTGACCGGCATGATGACTTTGACGAACACCTGATTGAATTGTCGCCGCGCGATCGACTCCGGCGTTGGATCCTGAGCTGGCCGCTCGGCAGCAAAGGCCGTGAGCGTATGGAGAAGCAGCAGAAGGGTGAAGCAAAGACATCTCATTCTGGACCCCACAACGTGTTAGAATTTGGCAGACTGCGGTAACGGGGCCGCCGCCAAAAAACTATAATTTCAAAACCGGCGACATCGGCGGCTCCCGTTCACCGCATGGTTATTTTGCGTTTATCCATCGTATTCGTCTTCGATGAAGTTAATGGATGCACTTCGCGGAACGTCCCCGGAATACCGGCATTGCACATCGTAACACCCATCACCGCGACCTGTGCCGCAGACAAACATCAACGGAGAATCGTCATTGCCCACCGGCATGAAGTCCCACGGCTTGTCCACGTAGTTTGCACGATCGAAGCTATTATTCGTTTGCACGTGGAAGTGCATGAATGGAAACTGGGCGTATTCTGGAATTGACTTCAGATAGTCTTCGATTTCCTTTTCAAGGCTTCCGGAAACTGGTTCCACGATTTCGGCACGAACGGGATTGATTTGCACGGTTTTCAATTTGAATCGCTTTTTCAGTTTCCGAAGTAAGGTGTCGTCCGGTGCCGTAGAGATGACACCAATTCGGTCTTTGCCAGTTTCCGTCCAATGTTCGTCGATGTCGGATTTATCCGCGATGACCAGTGCGGCAGAGTCGATACCAAGTTCACCGATCTTTCGCGGCTCATCGCACTGTGATCCGTTGCCGAGCTCGATAGTGAGGCCGATAACGGTGGCACCCCCAGAAGGATATTGCCACAGCTTGACGCAAATGGATACCTCGTCGGTATCGATGTTTGGAAGTTCGAGAGACGGCAAATATTGCGGGTCGCCGAACGCGAGAACGCCAGAACGAATGCTGAGCGTGCCAAGTTGCCGTCCGATTGTGGTTGGCGCGCCACCTTTAGCCTCGGCGTTGAGCGCGTCGATCATGCCGAAGAAGCGTTGCCGCTCGTCGTCATCAGATTGCCCGAAGATCCGTTTCAGCCAGTCGAACATGGTGACACCGGCATGAGCAAAAAAAACGTATTGCAATCTATCCGGCTCAGGGAGGAGACGGATAGATTGGGCG
>CAZUAH010001140.1:0-2287 GCA_964617665.1 uncultured Pirellulaceae bacterium | reverse complement strand
TGGCAGTCGTTCCAATTGAGCCAGTACATGGCTTTGTTCGGGCCTGTCATCTCGTTCTTCGAGTTGGTCATTTGCGCGATGCGCTCGTGCTCTCCCATGATCGCTTCCCATTGCCCTTGTGTGACCTCGTACTTGGCCATGTAGAACGGCTTCGAGATCACGACACGGTGAATGGGCGCCTCGTCTTTCGGGCCTTTGTCGGAGCCCATCAGGAACGTACCGGCCGGGATCAGGACAAACTCCATCTTGACACCGCTGCCCAAGTCGATCGTTAGTTCCTTGGAATGCTTGGCCTCTGTGACGCCGGCTTTCAAAGCGGCAACAACTTCGGCGGAATCAGCACCCGGATCTCTCTTCTTGCGCCGGCTTTGCTCATCGAGATCAACCGCCGGGGGCACGCCCTGGACCGCCTTGATCCTCATGGCGACTCGGAAGCCCGAGTGGTGGTGGCCGGTGGAGTTCTGGGTGATCCGCATGCGGTAGGCGGATTGTGTGTTGACGCTTCCAAAGTCGAATGAGCCGCCACGAATGATGCGGCGTTGATCGCCTTTCTCGCTTTGAACGCCAGGGCCGGTAGGATCGTTGACGGGGGATTCATGGTAATGCATGTGGTGCCACCAATCCGCGACATATTCCCATACATTGCCGTGCATGTCGTAGAGCCCAAAGGCATTCGGTTTCCTCAGCCCAACGATGCGCGGCCCCTTTTGTTCTTTCACTTCCTTCATGCTTGCGTAGCGGAGGATGAAGTCGTGCGCGTATTCATGGCCTACGCGGTAATACTCACGAATATCTCCCATGTGCCACGTCGTTGTCGTGCCGGCCCGGCAGGCATACTCCCACTCGGCTTCCGTGGGCAGACAGTAGTCCTTCCCTTCTTCTTTGCTGAGCCATTCGCAGAACGCCATGCAGTCATTCCAGGAGAGTTCGACGACCGGTTTTTCTTCATGAGGCGGATCGAACATCCGCAAAGGTCTGTCCCAGGTGAACCGCTGCCACTGCTGGAGGCCCGTCACGCCCTCGATCCTCTGTTCTTGTTGTGTCTTGTACCCGCTTGCTTCGACGAACTTGCGGAACTGGGCGACCGTGACTTCGGTTGCTCCGAGGTAATAGGGCTTCGTAATCCGGACAGGATGTGACGGCATCATGAGCATGGACCATACGATTTTGCCTCCGGCATGCTCTTGCAACTCTGTTCTGCTTTTCATGAAAGAAATCATCTCATCCATTTGTTCTTCGGTCAGCCCCATCATGAAGTCGCCAGGCGGGATCAACGTGAGTTTCATGTCGATCGAATTGGTGTAAACGACTTCCTTGCCCACACGCTTGGCCCACCGCTGTTGGAACTCCTTGGCCTGTTCGGCACTGAACGGCGCTTTAGCCAGTGGGAGATGGTCGTCGGCAACAGCCGCTGCCGATAACTCAACGGCCAGCAACAACACGGTCAGGGCTGTCAGAGATGCGTTTCTCATGGCTTCTCTACGAACTCAGTCGCGGAGGCCGCGGTCTTTGATTCCTTTGCGGATCTCGACCCACTGCCCCATGTTGTCGATGACTTGGATGGACGAGATGCCCGTCTTGGCCGCACTGGCGCGGAGATCCTCGCTGGAGACCTTGCGGAAGTCGGGCATGCCAAGGTATTTGCCTCCCAGCAGTGCTGCTCCGCCCGGTCGCAGCACGCGATAGAGCTCACGCATCTTCTTCTCTCGGTCACCCCAAATCAAAACGGGCCCGATACCGGCGATCAGGTCGAACGAGTCCGCCTGGAATGGCAAGTTGTCATCGAGCTTGCCGACTTTGCACGAAATGCGGTCTGTCAAGTTCGCCTTGGCAATCCGCAGTTCGGCCTCCGTGACCACTTCTTCTGAAGGATACAGAGCGGTGATCTCTAGGTTGGTCGTTTCCACGAACCCCCGCTGCAAACTTTGCGCTCCGCCGCCGTCGTTGGAGCAGACCAACAGGCACTTACCCTCGACAATCGCATAGTCGGCCAAGAAGCGGTTGACCAGCATGTGTGGGCCCATCCCAGAGCGTCGAGCTGCCGCAGGCGCCTTGGGACCGATGATCTTGACCCATTGCCCTCGCGCGTCGATCACTTGCGCCCCGACGATCTTCGATTCAGCGACAATCTTCCTCAGCTTTTCCGTGGTGATCTTGTGCTCGTGCGGCGTGTAGAGGTATCGGCCGCCCAGAAAGGCCACGCCGGTCGGCTTCAGCACGCGATCGACTTCCTTCAGGCACTTGCCGATGTCGGGGATGAATGTCAACGTTCCGCGGCTGACAATAA
>CAZUAH010001139.1:0-2293 GCA_964617665.1 uncultured Pirellulaceae bacterium | reverse complement strand
CGAATTTCGAAACACGTTCTTCGGTCAGACTGCTGCACGTACCTCCGGCACGCGGATGTCCCTCTGTCGAAAATATCGAGTCCACCGGTGGGTCAGGATGTACAGGAAACCAGCCAGCAGCAGCGTTCCCAGTCCCCACCAGTAGTTACTTGGCGATAGCTCTCGCAGCGCGTCGGACCATTGCCTTCCCAGAATCCCCTGCATCGGTATGTCACAGTGCTGCTGCACAAATGCGGCGAGAAAAAACAACGCGGCCAACAGCACGCCGAAGGACAGGAGCGAAAACAGGGCTGACAGAACAGATGCCACCTTGCCCGTAGAACCCTGGAAGACCCTCGCTTGGCGCCGGATAATTGTTCGCCTAAATAGTTCGTCTTCCGCGAGGCTTTTGGGCAGTCCGGTGGCGTCGGACAGATTCTGAACGATGTGTGTTGTCGCGTTCCTGGCGATCTTTCGGTCGTCACGCAGCTTTGCCCGGCGAAAGTACTTTCGCATTTGTGTCAGATAGTTCATTTCCGGCCAGAGACGCTCGAGCGAGGCGTCCAGATTGGCCCACGTTCGTGCGAGCTTGGACATCGACCATTGCGATTGAAACCCTGACCGAAACGTGATGTTGTTCAAATCGTGGAAGAGACGCGAAATGGATTTCTCGCGCAGCGGCAGTTCGCGAATATGCGTCCGCGTCTCCCACGCCCGGAAAGCGCGTATGAGTTGGGACTTTACTTCGGCAACCTCTACCACCGGTAGGCTGGACGCGAGAAAGAGGTAGAGATCCGCCGCCATGGCGTAGTTCTGGTCGGCAAGTGCTTCGAAGAATACGCGGTGCTTGGCTAGGTTCTCGCTTTCCAGCGTACCGACGTTGCGGGCGTCGATAACGGAAAAGCGACTGTTGCGCAGCAGGATGATGTTCTCCGGATGCATGTCCGCGTGGAAGAAATTGTCTTCAAAAACCTGCCGAAACACCGAACGGAAAAGGCGACGGGCCAGTTTGCGCGAATCGACACGGTTGGCCTCCAGCCAGCGGGCGAGTCTAGGCGGATCGGATTGCTTCAGACGAACGTAATCCGACATCAAGGCCCCGCGGATGAACTCCGTCAGGAAGATGCGCTGGGTGGAGTACTTCGAGATCACTTTGTGCACGTACACGCCATGGCGACGGAGCCTCTTCTTGAGGTGACGTAGCGAGGAGGCTTCGTAGCGATAATCGAGTTCGCGCGCCATCAGCGAGTCGAGTTCTATGCAGAAATCCTGCCAGCGCATATTCTGGTGGATCGAGAAGACTTTCAATAAGCCGACAAGGCGCCGGATCAGCGCCGCGTCGTGCTGAAACATCCAACGGGCATGCGGCCGTTGGACGTTGACGGCCACCCAGAGATCCTCGTCGCGGAGGTGGGCCAAGTGGACTTGTGAGATAGTCGTAGCATCAAAAGGATGCTCCTGGAATTCATCAAAGAGCCGTTCGAGCGGTGCCCCCAGTTCCTTTTCGAGGATGGCTTTCGCCATATCGAAGGGGATACCCGTTCCCCTGTCACGCAGCTTGGACAGTTCGTCACAGAAATCTGCAGAGAACACATCACTGCGCAGGGCCAGGATCTGTCCGGCGCGAATCCATAACGTCCCCATGCGTTCCAGGAATTGGCGTACCCGACGACCATACTCCCGTCGAGAAAAACGGCCGGTCAGACGGAGCGCCAGAAAGGCACAAATCATCAAGAAGAAGTGCCTGAGAACGTACCAAGTCCGCAGCCGGGACGGCTTCCTGGGACGGGCAATCACCACGGGCGTCCGCTCGGACGGATGTGCCAGACGCGTCGGAGAGTTTTTGCTCGGCAGCATGTCCGGTTGCTCCGGCTAAGTCATGCTCAGAATTGACTGGACGCCACTCGCAGCTGCGTTTCAGCCGTTTTGGGAAACTCACCGTGCAATGGTTGTTCAAACCCGTTAGGCGTCTTCGGTCTCGTTTGGCAGAGACGTGCCACGACGACGCTTCTCGCTAGTTTACTAGCAGTGCTGTCTTTGTCGAGACTGTGTTCTTGTTGGCTGGTTTGCGGCTGAGGCGACTCTTCGTGGTAAGAGCACTGTTTTGGCTCTCTGACGAGGCACACCGTGCTCTGGAAGCCGCTGTGGATCGCGGAAATGCGCTCTGTGCTACCTTCGGCCCTTGCAGCGCTTTCTTGATGGCATTTCCAACCATAATTGCAGGGCGCGTTACGGCCTCGTCGATATGAATAATGTATCTCTTCTCGCGAGTTTCCGTTCCGTGTAATTTCGTTGTGGTTCCACGGGGCATTTT
>CAZUAH010001138.1:0-2302 GCA_964617665.1 uncultured Pirellulaceae bacterium | reverse complement strand
CAGAGGTATAATCCATTCCTTGTTCTCGGGAAATAGAAATTACGCGCTTCCTTGGTATCCTCTCGGACTTGGGCAAATTGGCGGTGCCACTCCTGCGCAGCCGCATGAAGTCAGCTTCAGAGCGCCATAGGCTCAATTGCGCCTTGACAATCTCCTACCTCTCTTCGTCCAAGCAGAGCCAGGCACACGCGGTACTGAACGAGTATGTAACTCACGAGAACCCACGTTACCGCCTTCTGGCAATGGAACGAGTTGCGGAAATCGACCGCTCTTCAAAGGCGAGGCTGGTCGATCATTTCATGGACATTTTGCAGCCCGCGTATGAGTGTGTAGATGACGTACCGCATCTGATTGATACAGCTCGAAAGATTGGCGCGCCGCTGTGTTCTCGCCTCCAACGTGTCGCACAGTTTGAGGGAACAAAAGCCAGTGAAATGGCATACGTAGCTTCGATGATTCTCCTCCACTTGGCCGCTGACAAGTCAGCCAATCCTGCGGATCGTGTTCTGGCGCTTCAGACGATTAATGAGTTGGAGGCGCTACCAACGCAGATAGTTCCCGACCTGCTACACGTCCTGGTTGACGAGGATCCAGACGTCCGCAGGTGGGTTTGCGTCATCTTCGCTCGTGTTTATCCGCCACCCAGAATTGCCTTGATATGGCTGGTGGCATTTCTCGCAGAGAAGCACCCGCCGTTACAATTGGCCGCCGCCAAAGCGATTTCCGAGATGGCACGTACCAGTCGGGATTGGAAGACTCGGAATGAACTCGGCGATCCTTCAATTGAAGAGACGGCGAAATTACTTCGATTCGTGTTTGAGGAAGAGCCTGATGTCGCAGGAAGTCTGAGCGAGACATTGGATTCCATTCCGGCTTGTCTTCAGCTATACGATGCATACTCTGGGCCCGACTTTTTCCTCGATCACGGCGCGGCCGTCTCAACGTTGTGCAGAATGTATGAGGAGCCGGTCAACTCAACGTTTAAGCGGGCCGCGTTGGTGGGGCTCATCTTGATGGGGCCAAAGGCACAACCGGCTCTGCCTATGATCACGGAATCCTACGGCCGCGGAGAGGTCGATCGCGATGTGTTCGCAATCTGTGCGCGAGAACTTCTTGGACCCGAGTATGATGAGCGACTAGTAGATTGGACGATACACAGGGATGAAATGCCAAAGCCGAGTGATGTGTTCGTGGCTGGTCTCGTCCCGTCCACATGGACTCCCGAAGCAAAACCGGAACGCGACTGGATTCCCGAGGTTTGGAATGATCCGTGGCTGCAGAGCAAAGTGCAATCCAAAATTCGCCGAGCGTTGAAAGGACGTCCCCCTACGATCGAGCAGGGCGAACTTTTGGATACGATGCAATCAGAGTTTGCCATGCGGATGATTGAAGACCCGCGTTTGGCCTTGAAGGCCACTGAAATCGGACTCATTCCGCAACGGATTGAGAAGTGGATTTGGTCGCGTCTCATAAATGTCTTGCGAAAAGAGTACGAGCCAGTTGCTGGACGAACAAAGGACACAAGCCGAGCTGGTCGCTGGGCGAAGAAGGTAATACGTCAGCTACCCACAGAAGTCGATGATCCTGCTTTTCAAGACTTGGAATGTCGCGAGTCGCCAACGAGCGCTGGCATGCAGCGGCAAGAGGAGATGGGATTACTGTATGCAGCGATGGATTTACTACCGTTTGAGCTGCGATTGATAGTGGAACTGAAACTGCGAGGATACACGTTTCCTCAGGTTGGAGAAATGTTGGGGATTACCACGAACGCAGCATCCGGTCGGTTCTACAAAGCATTACGGTCCTTGCGAGACGCGCTCAAAAGCCACTTCTAATTGTAACTCGCCCAATATTGCTCAAGCTGAATGCGAGTGGCCGCTTCGGCCCACGACCGATAAGTCTGAGTGAGGGTGAATACGTCAAAGGCGACTTGCTCAGGCAGTAGATGTCGACTGTACGCCCTCAGCAGAGATGCGGCTTGCCCGTCAATCGGAGGAGCGTCTGATTCATCACTCCAAAGCGGCGGCTGAAAACCCAACATTTCCCACGCCTTCATCCGCTCGGATTCGCGCGGCCCATCAGCCGGTGGCGCAGACTCTGACATTTGTGTGACAGTCTGCCACACGATGCCCCTCATTTCAACGGCTGCGGCAGCGGAGAGAAATTCTCCAAAAAAGTGCGATCTTGGTGCGCATCTACCCAATGAAGCCGCTATGGCGAACCGTGCCACACTCTGGAGGACCTAATCATGTCTGACCACCGTCCCACCTGCCAAGCCACGCTTGGCCCCGTCTCGTCTGCC
>CAZUAH010001137.1:0-2314 GCA_964617665.1 uncultured Pirellulaceae bacterium | reverse complement strand
AACACGGCACGCTCAAGGACACCCTGGCGTACTTGGTGCAATCCAGCCCGCAAGGGATGACCCATGAAGAACTTGCCTCGTTGCTCGCCGTGCGCGTCCACAACCCGCTGCTGCAACTGACCCGTGAGGGCACTCTCCGCCGGGAACGCATGGGACCGACTTTCGTTTATCTCCACGCCAAGCGGACCCGACGAAGTGAGCAACGCAAGCAACGGAAGGCCGCCATGCCGACGTGGCCTGCGGTGCGTCCCACCCACCAGCAAACCATTGCCATCTTGCTCGAACTGATTCAAGACCCGAAGGCCAGCCGCGAGCAAATCGGCCACCGCTGTCGTCGCGGCGGCGTGCCGATTTCGCCGCAAGCCGTTGATGCCGTTTTCGAACGTTACGAGTTGGATAAAAAAAGGGCTCTCTAGCCGTCTATCAGGTTCTCGAACAACAGCGGGCGAAGGCCGCCGCCCTGTTCCACGCGGAGCTGGCCCGCTTGCCGCGTTTCGTCTTTCCCTGGGAGCAGGAGGCGTGCCCGCGATGTGGCTCTGCGTTGGAGGTCCGGCTCACCCGGCGACGCACGGTGCATTCGATTCGCTACGGAACCTTCCAGGCCGTGGAGCGACAGGGCCGTTGCCCGCAGCATCGGGAACTGCCGCCGGCCCGCTCCGAAGCACTCGCCCGGCTGGTTGCGCCCGGTTCCAATCATGCCTACGATGTCCTGGTCCGCGTGGGCATGGCCCGGTTCCTGGAATGCCGTCAGGACGAACCGATCCGAGAGGAGATCTGTCGGCAGCACGGAATCGAATTGGGACGGAGTACGGTCAGTTATCTGGCGCGCAAGTTCGTGGCCTACGTGCAGGTGGTTCATCAACAGAGCGTGCCGGCGTTGCGTGGGGCCATGGATGCGCGGGGAGGTTACATTCTGCACATCGACGGCACGTGCGAGGAGGCGAGCCGGGTGCTGCTGGTGTGCATGGACTCGCTGAGCATGCAGGTGCTGGAAAGCCGCAAAATCGACTCCGAAAACCACGATCAGGTCCGCGACATACTCCGGGAAGTCCGCCGCGACTGGGGTCTGCCGCTAGCCATGGTTCACGACCTGCGGCGGGCCCTGATCACGGCGGCGGCAGAAGTCTTTCCGGGCGTGCCGCAGTTCGTCTGCCACTTTCACTTGGCCGCCGACGTGGGCAAGGATATCCTTTCCCCTCACCACGATCGGCTGCGCCGTGTCCTTCGTCGCACCCAGGTGCGGGCGAAGCTGCGTCAGTTGGTGCGATCGCTGAAACAGTTCGCTACCTGCGACGATGGCGGCGACACCACCGTCGGCATCTTGTTGTCGCTGCGTTCGGCGGAAGATCTGCGTCGGCATTGTACGGCCGAGTCCGCCAAAGGGGTCGTGCACGGCTTGGCCTGTTGGATCTTGGCTTTTGCTCAGGACGGCGAAGGGTACGGCTTTCCCTTTGATCTGCCGCAACTGGACTTCTACGAACGCCTGCTGCAGGTTCACCAGATGCTGGATGCGGCGGGGCCGCTGGAAACAAAAGCGCGACGCGGTCCGTTGCGGGAGTTGAACCAGTTGCGGCAGATCCTCGACTTGGCCGTCAGCGGCGAGGAGAGCGGCGAGTTGCGTCAGATTGTGGCGGAGACGAAAAGGGATCGCCGCGTCTTCGAGCGGTTTCGCAGCGCGTTGCGTATCTGTCCCCGAGGAGGCACGAAGAGACGGAACGACGAAGGGGCTCCCCGCGTGCTGAGTGCCACCCGTCACCGCCGCGTGCTGCAGGACCTACGCACATCGCTGGCGCGGCGAGCTCGTCGTGGTGGCGACTCGGCGCGGGCCTGCAAAATCGTCGTGCAGCATCTGGAGAAATACTGGGACTATCTTTTCGGACATGCGCTGCGTAACAAGGGCGGGAAGATCGTCGTTCCGAGGACCAACAACGACGAAGAGCGGTTCTTCCGAACCGTGAAACGGCAGTGCCGTCGACTTCACGGACGAAAGGACCTGTCCCACGACTTGGAGGCCATGCCGCCGGCGGTGCCCCTGGTGATGAACTTGACCAACCGAGACTACTGCGAGACCGTCTACGGCGGAAGCGAACCAGAGCAAATCGCCGACCGTTTCAGCCGGGTCGATCCCGAAGCCCCCGCCAAGTTGCTACAATCATGGCGACAAGAGAAAATCTCGCATCGAATGCCACACAAGATTGAAAAACAAAAAAACCTTCCCAAGCGAGTGGCCGGATTTATCGCCATGGTGATAAAGGAACTCCGAGCTTAGCCTCACAACCGCCTGCACCGCGCCAACGGAATTTTAGTGCGGTGG
>CAZUAH010001136.1:0-2320 GCA_964617665.1 uncultured Pirellulaceae bacterium | reverse complement strand
GGCACGTATTGGCTGCACGCCTTGGAGGATGTGTTCTCCATAGAATACGTCAGCAAGTTGTGGGGAACGTCGAAAGAGGAGCCCTGGCCGCAGAAGGTGCTTCTGTAAGTGAGCGGAAGGTGCATTCCGGTTCGAGTGGAGAGACAACGTGGGCTAGTATTCCAGCGCAGCTTGGTTTTCGGGTCGACCGTAGCGGAAGCCGCCAAGGCTTTCGGCCAGTAACGAGGCATGCCGAAACTCTTGGCGAGTTCCGCTACCCGAACACTGAGCTACGGCAGGCCACTAGTGGTCAGCGACATCGACCCGGTTTTCGCCGTAGGTTGGCCGGAAAGCGGAGTTACCAGATGGGGTCGTTCAAGCAGCGTGTTCAAATCGGAATCGGTAGAATTCACTTCCGTGGCGCGGATTTCCGCTTCGTCGGGGCCTTCTTTGGGTCCCTGCCCAGCGCCACGGTACGGTCTCCGTACGGTCCGGCATAGTTGGGAAGATTGCCGCCTGGGCGAATCTCCGCATGCTCCCGTTTGCTGATGGCATCGATCTGCGCAACGATCTCCGGATACTGATCCGCGAGGTCAGTCGTCTCGCCGATGTCATTCGATAGGTCATAAAGCTGCCAGGGGATGCCCGTCGGGTTCCGCCTGTTTGCACCGAGTCTCCACCCTTTCCACTTCCCCATTCGCACGGCGTATTGGTTCCCGTATTCCCAATAGAGGAATTCGTGCTGCTGTTGCTCGCCTTTGCCGAGCAAGGTTGGCACGATCGAAATGCCGTCGCAGGCGTCGGGTACATTCGCCCCGGTCAGTTCGGCAAGAGTCGGCATGACGTCCGGGTAGTACCATACGAGGTCGCTTTCCAAGCCCGGCTTGATCTTCCCCGGCCAGCGAACCATCATCGGCACGCGCAGCCCTCCCTCATAAAGCGAACCTTTCCCTGAATTGAACTCCTGTCCCGTCTTCGGATCGACATTCGGCGCGAAGATCCCGCGAGGATTCTCGTCTGACGCGAAATATGGTGCACCTCCGTTGTCGCCACAAAGGAAGATGATCGTGTTATCGTCGATGCCGTATTCTCTCAGCTTGTCCATGATCTGTTTCAACTGATCGTTGACCATCAATAGCATCGCAGCATACATGCGAGAGTCCTTATCCGTCCTCTGGCCGACTCTCCATGGCTTGTCCTTGAACACTTGCCAATAGGGATCGTCTTCGGCCAGCCCCCACTGCCCGTGCGGTGGCGTATAAGGGAGATAGAGGAAGAACGGTTTGTCATGATTCTGGTCGAGCCATTTCATCGTTTCGTCGAAGATCACATACTGAGCGTGAGTCACGCCTTTATTGGGATCGCCCGTGTTTCCCGCGAGAGGCACCTCTTCGCTATTCCGTATGAGATATGTGGGATAGAACGAGTGGGCATGAACCTGGTCGTAGTACCCAAAAAAGAGACCGAAGCCGTGAATTTCCGGTATGCCGGTCGTGCCACGGGCACCGATTCCCCATTTCCCAAATCCGGCCGTTGCGTAGCCCTGGTCCTTGAGGATTTCGGCGATGGTGACCTCGTCTTCACGTATCGGCGTGGCTCCGCCGTTGGAGCGCATCGAAACGTGCCCTAAATGTTGCCCAGTCAAGAGCGTAGAGCGCGTCGGGCCGCATGTCGGGCCGCCTGCATAGCAATGCGTGAACCGCATTGCTTCCTTCATGAACTGGTCGAAGACCGGGGTCTTCAGTTTCTGATGGCCCAAGCCGGACATCTCGTAGTAGCCCCATTCATCCAGCATCAAGTAGACAATGTTCGGCCTTTTGACTTGGTCCATCGCCGACAGACAATCGGCCACGACTGGTGCGAATACGAAAAACACTGCTACCTTCAGGCAATTGCGTCGCATCATGTTGTCTCCATGGAAAGGACCGTTCACCGGCATTGTGACTGTATCGGGCAGCACGCCCGACATCAAGTGTCCAGTCTTTAGGCTAGCGGCAGATGACAGCTTACCCCGTGGGGCGAGCTTCCAGCTTGCCTTCCCCGACAAATCCGCAAGCTGGAAGCTTACGCCACGGTACGAAACCAACTGCCGCTCGCCTTAGCGCCCCACTTTCCGTTCGTTCCGAGAAGCACGCCGACTTCCCTGGAAGAAGCGTGCCGCAAAACGTGAGAGCAGAAGACCACAGCTCTTCATTTTTCCGTTTTGAGGCTTGACAGCTTCGCAGCCACGCGTATAGTGCACTAGTTCATGTAGTACACTTGCGGCGGCAGACCATGCTTCAAATTCGAGTAACTCCCGGCGGCAATCGACCAATTTACCGGCAGGTCATCGACCAGGTTC
>CAZUAH010001135.1:0-2329 GCA_964617665.1 uncultured Pirellulaceae bacterium | reverse complement strand
CGCCTTGGAGTCAAGAACACACGCGACTTCGTTTACCCCTTGCCACAGTTGCTCGGCCCCGCCGCAAACACGACAGCCGAGATAGCGGATAGTCTGGTAAGAGAACAGCCCCATGCGCTTCCTCAGTTTGCGATGTTCAAATCGCGCCAAGTGTTCCGTACAGAGGTAACCGGCAACATTCCTGCGAGCGCGATGGTAAATAGCCCGAAGGCTCACCAGGGCCGCATCCCGCATGCTGCGGTCCTTGTCTCCAAGGGTTTCTATGAGTTGTTCCACGGCCCGAGCATCGCCAACTTGCCCCAACGCCTGGCATGCGCGATGATGCGCTCGGCCAAGCCCGCCCCTGAGAAGGGCCATTAGCCCGATGGTCACATGGTCGTTCCCGCCAGTCACGAGCTCTTGCAGTCGCGTTATGCCGCCAGACGACCCTGTGGTCACAGCAAGCAAGGCCTCCGCGAGGGAGCCTTGTCCCAACTGACGCAACGCTTGATACGCGGACCTCTGCACATCGCTATCCCCGCCTCCGAGGCATTTGACCAGCGGCCCGACGGCCCGAGCATCGCCCAGTTGACCTAGCGTCTTGCAGGCCGCGCGCCGCACACCGATATCCGTGAGTGCGAGACATTCGGTCAGCGGTTGCACGGCATGAAAGTCGCCCAACTGAACCAACGCCCGGATTGCCGCGCGCCCCACATTGCTATCCTTGTCTCGGAGGCTTCTGGCCAACGGTTCCACGGCATGATCATCGCCCAATTGACCTAACGCCTCACATGCCGCACACCGCACACCGGTATCGCTATCTCCTAGGCATTCGATCAGTGGCCCTACGGCCTGAGCATCGCCCAGTTCGCCAAGCGTCCTACAGACACGTTGACGAGCTGTAAACGAGTTGCTGTTGAGAAGGGCCACTAACCCAATAGTTACATACTCGCTCCCGGCAGCCACGAGTTGTCCTAGTTGCGATACGCCGCCCGTTTCGCCTCGGAGCACGACAAACAGGGCATCTGCAAGATCGCCTTCGCCTAACTGGCGCAGCGCCTTACCTCCCGCCCGCTGCACGTCCCTATCGGCGTCACCCAGGCACTTGATCAGTGGCTCCACGGCCTGAGCATCGCCCAGTTCGCCAATTGCCCTGCAAACACGTTGACGAGCTGTGGGCGAGTCGGCGTTGAGAAGGGCCACTAACCCGACGGTTACATGCCCGTTCCGAGAAGCCGCAATTTCCTCCAGTCGCGCTACGCCGTCTGAGCTCCCTTCGATCACAGCACCCAGCGCTTTCGCAAGAGAGCCTTGTCCCAGTCGGCCCAATGCCGTGCACGCCGCCTGCCGGACAACGCCTTCTCGATCTCCTAGGCGTTCGATCAGCGGCTCCAGAGACCGAGGATTGCGTAGTTGGCGCAAGACTTCGCATGCCTCACGTCTCACATACGAATACGGGTGCCGCAAGCGCATCAACCAGCCGTCGACTATCAGGTCTTCACTCATCTGCCGTATTCACCTTCCAAGACCCATTTCGCCGAACCGGGATCTTCCTTGAACACGCACGTGGTCGGCACACGCTATGCCGACGAACTTGTTCCGATCTGAGTTGATGTGTGTCCTCAGATCGGCTCCTGAAGCGTCCCCCGTGGGTCGCGAGCAACACTTGGCGGATTGTCGTACTGATGTTTGTTCAACTCCGTTGGGTGTCAAACACCGGGTTGTGGATTCGGTTCAGTTTGTCCTGTCGATGCAGCATGTTCTGGATTTTGACGCTCGTGGTCCTTTCGCAGCAACTTGGCTTTCGGAAACCGGTCGCGCAACATCGCCCAAATGTAATCCGACAAGGCGCAGTACCCGATCACTCGCTTCACCTGTGTGCAACAATCTCTGCAGCGGGGATCCTCGTTGTTTCCGACCTTGATGCATAATTGTTCCAGGTCTTTGTCGCTGGCTTTATGGATCTCGATCACGTCGAAGTCGAATAGCCGGCGGCTCGGCTGCCAGCGGACCCGCAAACGGCCGCTTGCTGTGTCGAACTGCGGTTGGCATCTTTCGGCTACTGCGGAATCAAGAACGCACACCACTGTGTTCACACCCTGCCACGGCTTGCCGGCGTTGCTGCATACCCGGCAGCCGAAGTAATGGACAGTATGGTTGGAGGCCTGGATTGTGCGAGGTTCAAAGTGTGTCAAGTGTTCTTTACAGAGGTAGCGCTCGAAATCGCTGCTCGCGCGGTGGTAAATAGCATCAAGGCTCGCTTGAGCCGCTTCATCCGCCGAAGAGCCGTTCAGATTCCTCATCAGTGGCTCCACGGCGCGCACGTCCCCCAGTTGACCCAACGCTTCGC
>CAZUAH010001134.1:0-2330 GCA_964617665.1 uncultured Pirellulaceae bacterium | reverse complement strand
AGATTGTACAGGGGACTTTCACCCCACAAGTTCACGCCCATGTCGGGCGTACTCGCTGGACCAGAGTCGCCGATCTGGTCGGTATCAAGTGGAAGAGCTGACTGCGGCGACCTGGTCAGCTCGGACGTTATTTGGGCAGCTGACTAAATCGCTATCTCATGACTGCGGACGACACTTATCGCAAAAACGTCGTTGGACAATCCAAGAGTGGTGCGCCGCTGGTCAGGCACGAAAACTCGCGTCCGAGAGATGCCGCAATAGACGACGAACGGATTCATCGCCTAGCACCCGTTCGCGAACACGCATTCATCAATCTGTTTGGCCCGTGGAATAGCGTCTATCACGAATTGGTTCCGCTCGATCCGCACATTGACGTCTTTGAATTTCCCCCGAATGCAGATGCCGGTCGCCATTTCTTCACCTATGTCACTGGGGGCGTCAGTGATCGCCCAATGAATTCGCCACCAGAGCTTGGCGCTGATGTTCGGCGAATTGAATTTGTCTTCTACACACCAGACGCGAATCAAGAGTATGCTGACCTGCTACACAACTTGGCTGCCTACGTGCACGAATGCGGGGCATGGCTTCACTGGGGCCACTCGATGCCCAACGGGACGCCGCCCGTGCCGCTAACGAACACGTCGTTTGACCATCTCTTCTTCATGTCGCCGCTCTTCACACCGGACAGCGACCTCCCGCGATATCTAACGATGGACGACGACCCGGTAAAACTGCTCTGGTGCGTCCCGATTACCAAATCTGAATGTCAACTCAAAATCGACAGCGGCGCCGACGCACTGTATGATTTGTTCCAACGCTACCAGCATCCGTTCGTGTTTGATCGAGGCCGCAATTGTTACGCATAAATCCTAAATAACCACCGATTGCAGCCGAGTGGCGGATCAGGTCGGTCCTGAGAGCAAAGGTGTTTGGCCGCCACCGGCTGAATCGTAACGTTATCCGAACGAGGCACGATGCGTTGCGATCGATAGTAATAGTTGTCGCATTCACGATCGCTCTTGGATGTTCGCAGCCTCAGTCGCATTCATCTTCAAATACCGAATCGATGCCGAAATCAGATGATCAAATCATTGGCGACGCAGTTCAATCGATCCTTGCCTTGCACGGTAACGACGTTGACGCCTCAACACTGCCCGAAGTTCAGCGGAATATCGTCCTCGTCAACTACGCTCACTATCGAATCGGGAACGGAGGCTTTAGCGCGTTCCTGAGTTCTGAACCTACTGGTGACCCAACCTACGCACTTACTTTAGCTGCGCACTCCTCCGTTGGTGCAGATGATGGCGCAGAAGCGATTGCGAAGGCACTGGCCGTTTTCCCCGGTTCTACACCTCCCGCAAACGGAGATGAACGATCGAGAATCTACGGCGAGCATTACTCACTTGAAGACATGATCGCCAAACGCGAAACACCTGACACGCTATACTTTTCGTCGTTAGATTCGACGATGAGTGCACTGGCCGAGTACGTCAAACAGAATGTTGACGAACTGCCATAGTTAGATCGATCAATCGGATAACCATTAAGGATGCACGCGAGGCGGGCTTGCGTGCGGATTCGAATGGACGATCACGCGTCCCGCCCGCGTGATCCGTAACGTTAGGGCCAGAATCGATGGACTACTACTCGGCGATCCAACAGAAGTTCGGCTTCGTGATTCCTGAGCCATATCGGGAGTTGGAACGTCGCGGTTTCCTGGCGCTGGACGGTCCGGCATCCGTCGCCGAAATGATGAAGCCTGGTAGCGGCTATTTGTACCTCTATGATATGGAGTGGTACACGCCGCAGCAGATCCTGGAGTACGAGTTGGACGAGTACCATCTGCCAGGCTTTGTGCCGTTTGCTTTCACGGGCCGTGCCGATCACTGGTGCTGGCAGCCCGACTGCTCCACGGATCGCGGCACGCGGGTAGTGTTGTGTCCGCACGACTATGAACTGGCAACGATCTACGCACCTGATTTCGTCTCGGCGGCATATCGCCACATCCTCGAATACACATGCTATGGCGTCGATTCGTCAGATGACGAGAGTGTCATCCGCGCCTTCCTCGACCGTTGGATTGTGGATCTTCGGGATGTGCTCCAGGAGTCATGGTGTGAAAGGATATCGTTGATCAGGGACAAGAAACTCGCAGCCTGGTCCATGCCCGGTGCTGCCAGTCAGGGCTTGATAACAGAGGATGAACTCCAGACGATCGTGACTCAGGACATTGCCTATCCAGACATGGATCAGGAAATCCAATGGATGAGGCCCTAACAAGTAAGCCTTTGACTTCGCGAGCTTGCGAGCAACAAGTAAGCCTTTGACTT
>CAZUAH010001133.1:0-2335 GCA_964617665.1 uncultured Pirellulaceae bacterium | reverse complement strand
GACCTCACAAAACCAGCTCAGTTAACCAGGAAAGAGCAAGTTTGGCGCCCCCGACTCCAGCCCTGCAAACCCAGCTCACCTGGGTCCTGCTCGCCGTTGCCGTCCAAGTCGTTCCACTTGATGCCGCGGATCTCGCCGGTTGGGTTACTGACGCTAACATCGAACGTCCCCTTCGACCCCGATGTAACATAGTTGTCGCTCGTGTCGCTGACTTGATTCGACTGCATGCTGATTGTGTACGTCTCGTTGTCGGCGGCATCCCAACTCCCTCCAGGTGGCGTGATCCGGTATGTCGCCGTGATCGGACTCGTGTCGCTCGAGGTGCTCTTTTCGACATACGTGGCCGTCTGGCTGAAACCCGGGCTTGTTACGACCACATCACCGGTGCCGATGTCCGATGAGTCCACCGCCACGTTGTCCGCATAACTCATCGTGAACTCGAACGTGGTCTCCCCGTAGTCCGCACTGTCCGTAGATTGAACCGTCGCCGTCGGACGCGTCGTATCCGGACCTGTCACGTTCACGACGAACGTCCCCTTCGACCCCGATGTAACATAGTTGTCGCTCGTATCGCTGACCTGATTCGACTGCATGCTGATCGTGTACGTCTCGTTGTCGGCGGCGTTCCAGCTACCTCCTGGTGGCGTGATTCGATATGTCGCGGTGATCGGACTGGTGTCGCTTGATGTGCTTTTGCTCACATACGTGGCCGTCTGGTTGAAACCGGGGCCTGTTACAGCGACATCCCCCGTGCCAATGTCGGATGAATCAACCGCCACGTTGTCCGCGTAACTCATGGTGAACTCGAAGCTCGTCTCCCCGTAATCCGCACTGTCCGTGGATTGAACCGTCGCCGTAGGGCGCGTCGTGTCGGGCTCAGGTTCCGTCTTGAAATACTTGGAACTTGACGCTCTACTCCAGTCATCACGGTTGTCCCGGTGGCGCACCCGCCAGTAGTACCACGTGTCGTAGTCAAGTTTGCCCGAAGGGATAGCCTCGCTTGTCTTGTTCGAGTCTGTATCCGAGTGCTGCCACACGAGGTTGCTAAAGCTGTTGTCCGTCGCCACCTCCCATAACGACTGCTTGTGAGTGTCCCCGCTGTCGGGATCCGAGAAGGCCGAGGATTGAAGCGTCGGCGTCAGGCTCACATCCGTCGCAGCATTCGCCGGCAAGGTGCCGCTCGGTCGGAGCGGCGAGAAATGGCCAGAGTACAAGATATTCTCTTCGCCCCAATCCACCCCAAGAAACTCACCCTTTTCGATGCGAACATCCTCTGGGACCCCTGCCTTGGCCATCATGGTATTCACATAAGTTGCGCAGTTCTGGGCATAGGTTCCGACAAGACCAAGTGCGAAGTCGATCGTGTTATCATAGGCCTGAGTCAACTCGTACAGGGTAGTGGAAAAGCTGTCGAAATCGTGACCGCTAGGGGGGGATACCTCATGCATGATTGGGCCCCAGTCAAGAAGAGCAAGCCCGCCCTCCAACCAATCATTTGTTGCCTCCAAATCCGCATCACCATTCGCATAGTCCCCGTAATCCGTTGTAAGCTTTCCCGTTACTTCGGATTTGAAGCCTCCAACAACGATAGCTTTGTCGCCGCTGCCAAGAGTTACAAGTTCAGGCCATGAGGGCGCGGCCGACCCAGAAAAGCTGATGACCATAAAATGGTGGTTGATTTGATTGGGGATCCAACCGAAACCGTAGTCACTCCAATCTAGGTACCTGACGCCCCAGTATACAGTTCCGCTGTAGGTGTAGGCAAAATCTTCCAATGTCTCCGGTGAAGCACTCTCGTGGGTGAAACCTAACAAGTGCCCCGCTTCATGTTCGATGGTGTGGACGAGGGCGTTTGCGGCGGTAACAGACGAACCGAACGGCGCAAACTCGGCGGTGAAAACGAAGGCTTCATCGGTCTTGTTCTGGTTGCCGATGTCCACGGTTTCGCTCAAGCCGAAGAAGTCGCCGTACTCGCTAAACGCCGTGTTATCACCACCAACAAAGACCGTCGAATATGCGTTGCCAAGATCGGGTTGTTCAATCGTGAAGGATACACCCGTGCCCTCGAACGTTTCCTCCAACTGCGCAACCACATCCGCAATGACTTCCTGTTCCCGCCCGGCCAATTCGCCCGGCGCCGCAAAGGGTGCCACGTCGATATTCTCAACGACGACGGGCCCGTTGTATGTGACGTCTTCCGCACCGTCGAAGTCCAGATAGACAATCTGGCCTTCGAACTGATCCGGACGCGGATCAACCAAAAACATTCCGGGTATTTCCGGATACGAATCAGCGATTCCCGACAACACCCGCCGATCTTCCAAGTGCTCGAATA
>CAZUAH010001132.1:0-2339 GCA_964617665.1 uncultured Pirellulaceae bacterium | reverse complement strand
CCCTCGGCAGAGTCACTGGCAGATTCTTATCCTCGATCTTCAGCACGTCGACCTGGTGCCACCATTCGTCGCCGTAGTCAAACCAGTAGCCGAACGGCTGTTCGACCTTGAGACCCAGCGAGTCGATGGTGGTTTGTGTCACGTCGCCAGCGATCGTTCGATCACCACGTTCCTGCTCCAGCATATCGGGAAGGACGTACCGTTTGCCCTTGGGGTCGCGCGGCCCCTTACCGAACTGAAACTCGTAGAAGTGCTCGTCGAAGCGTTCGTACGCCTCGAAGATAACGTGGTGAAGGTCTTCCAGAGTCTGGTCACCGCGGATCTGGATTGTCCTGCTGATTTCCTTGTTGGCGAACTTCTCCGACACAGGACCACCGATCAGAAACACCAGGACCGTATACAATCGCGCCGGCCCAGCGGCATCCTGGTTGACGGGTCCGGCAACGACGGCCACATCATCCTCGTCATCATCATCCAGTTGTGGGATCTCACTGCTTGGCACCGCGACCCGAACCGACCGCGCCACGCCAGGTTTGCGCGTAATGAGTCCCTTCTCCTCCAGCTTAACGATCATCTGATGCACGGTCGGCGGCGACACGTGGAAGTACTTGCCGATCTCGATTTCCGAAGGGCTGCATCCGTGGAGCTTTCGGTGCAGATAGAGGTAGGCCAGGTACTGGCCCTGTTTCGCAGTGAACCGGGCTGGCGATTTCTGCTTCGTCCTGGCGGCGCTCTTTTTCCTCTTCGCCATCAGGACTCCCTTCACATCAAAGAGGATTCTTCGTTCTTAGTTGGCTCCGACTCGCTCTTCCGGGTCGCCGAAGATGTCTTGGATTTGCTCCAGGGCGGATTCGAGGTCTTCGGCGATCTCGCCGGCTAGGATGTGGGGATCGGGTAGGTTGGCGGAGTCTTCGAGGCTCTCGTCACGTAACCAGAAGATGTCCAGGCTGGCCTTGTCCCGGTTGATGATCTCGTCGTAGGTGTACGAACGCCAGCGCCCGTCCGGCTTCTTCGCGGACCAGGTAGCCCGGCGTTTATGGCGGTTTTCTGGGCGGTAGCACTTCACGAACTCGTCCAAATCCGCGCGGGTCATGCGGCCCTGCTTCAGCGTGAAGTGTTTGTTGGTCCTGAGATCGTAATACCACACCTTCTTGGTCCAGGGCTTCTCGCTGGCGGGCTTTCGGTCGAAGAAGACCACGTTAGCCTTGACTCCCTGGGCGTAGAAGATGCCTGTGGGCAGCCGCAGGATGGTGTGGACCTCGCACTCGTGCATCAGCTTGCGCCGTACCGTCTCGCCGGCCCCGCCCTCAAAGAGCACATTGTCGGGCAAGACCACTGCCGCTCGCCCGTTGATTGTGAGTAGGCTCTTGATGTGCTGGACGAAGTTCAACTGTTTGTTCGTCGTGGTCGTCCAGAAGTCGGGACGGTTGTAGCTGACGGTCCTCTTGTCCGTCTCCCCTTCCTCGTTGACCACGGTGATGCTGCTCTTCTTGCCGAAAGGCGGATTGGTGGTGATGACCGGATAGTGGGTGCTCGGCTCGTTCCGCAAGCTGTCGTCGGTTTTGATGGGCGGTTCTCGCTCGTCGTCATCGGGACCGATGCCGTGGAGGAATAGGTTCATGGCGCAGAGCCGAGACACGCCGTCCACGAGTTCCACGCCCCGGACGGCCTCGTAGCGCAAGTGCTTCTTCTGGTCTCGGTCCAGGTCGTAGTTGTCGGCGATGTAGTTGGCGGCGGATAGCAGAAAGCCACCCGTCCCGCACGCCGGATCGCAGACAACCTCGTCAGGTTCTGGCTGCACACAGTCGATGATGCGTCGATGATGCTTCTGGGCGTGAAATACTGACCGGCACCGCTCTTGGTGTCCTGGGCGTTTCGCTCCAGCAATCCCTCGTAGGCATCACCCTTCACGTCGACCGACAGCGAGAGCCAAGTCTCCTTGCCGATCAGTTCGACGATCAACTGCCGGAGCTTGGCGGAGTCTTGGATCTTGTTTTGGGACTTGCCGAAGATCAAACCGAGCATCCCGCTTTGCTGACCAAGGTGACGCAGGGTCTTGCGGTAGTGTTCTTCCAGCTTGACGCCGACCATGTGCGGAGCGGATAGATCGCTCCAACGATAGCCTCTGGGCACCGGCTCTTCGCCGCCCAGAATCGTCGCCCGTTCGTCAGCCATCTTCAGAAAGAGCAGGAAGGTCAACTGCTCCAAGTAGTCCTGGTAACTAAGCCCGTCGTCCCGCAGGACGTTGCAGTAGCTCCAGAGCTTCCTGACCAAGCGGTCGCTGTGTTCGCTCATCGTGTTAGCCTGTCAGACTTCGGCTCCTGCCACGCGAGGTGGCA
>CAZUAH010001131.1:0-2340 GCA_964617665.1 uncultured Pirellulaceae bacterium | reverse complement strand
GCAGGTTGAACGTACCCCGGGCACTGACGTCGATCACACCGTCGCGGTCTTCCTTACAGGTGGCCAAATGCAGTATGGCGTTGCTCTCGGCGACCAGCTTCTCTACGGCGTCCGCATTGCCGAGGTCGGTTTGGACCTCTTCGACACCGTCGACGTCGACCGGCGAGCGGTGTTTCAGCGCAGTGACGTGGTAGTCCTTTTCCAGCAGGGCCTCACAGATCGGCCCGCCCAGCTTGCCGCTGGCCCCGGTCACTAGTACACGTTTGATGTCGGGCATCGTCTACTTGTCCTTGTATTTCACGAGCCAATTCGAATGCCGGGGATCACTCGCTCGGCGTTCTCGTAGTACACCTTCTTCAAAACCTCGTCGGGCAAATCGAGGCCGCATAGCTTCCATCGTGTGTACACGCCAAAGCGGCCGATGTAGTCGGGGTAGTCGAAGTATTCATCGCGCGTTTCCAGAAGACGGTAATAGCATCTGTACGCTTCCGCCGAGACGGGCATATCCAGTCCGAACAGAATGCGGTCCTGGTATTTGACGAAGAAGTCGTGGGACGAATACGGCTGGCGCCCCAATTCGTCGATGCGGGCCGAGAAGTCGATGACCACGTTCGGATGAGCGTCCAGCAGGCCGGCAACCGAAGCCAAATCCTCCGGATGGTTGGCCACGTGCGGCAGGAGAAACGTGGTCTGCGGATGATCGGCGATCATCCGGTTTCGCTGTTGGAGAAGCTCTTCTTTGGAGAAATGCGATCCGTGGAAGCCCCAGGCCGGGAATTCCTGCAACGTGAGATAGTGTTCGTTGAGCGCGTCGATCGGCAGAAAGAAAGCCGCGGGATCCGACACATGAATCAATACGGGAATACCCAAATCGCCGGCCCGTCGCCAGATCGGGTACAGCCGCTGGTCGTCGACTTGAAGCATGGTTCCGTCGTCATCGCGAAAGTACAGCCCTAACTCCTTGGTGAGCTTCAGACCGCAGGCGCCTTTGTCGAGATCCTCCTCCAGATGCTGAATGCACCGGTCGACGAAATCGTCTTGCAGCAGCACCGGATCTCCCCAGTGCGCGAAATCCGACATGGTCAGCGCGGCGAAGCGTCCTGGGTACTTCGCCATATAGTGTTTGGCGAAATGATCGAAATCGCGTCGAGCGATGGTGTACGTGTTGTTCTCCAGCGGCATCGTGACGTTGCCGGTCACATTCACCCAGACCTTGACGCCCACGGCGTCCATCACTTCGATGAGCTTATCGGCGGGCAAGTCGCCGAACAGGTGGTTGTGGGCATCGACCACCGGAAACCGAGCCGTCTCCGGAATATGCTCGGCCAGGTTCAGTAGCGACTTGGGGTGGAAGTCCTTCAGCAAAATCTCTTCGACCGGCTCGGTCATCGTGCAGGGCTCCTGTCCGGAGAAAGTGTCAGATGCGAACGGTACTACCGTGGCTGGAGACGGTGTTCACGTATCCCACCCGTGGCTGCAATGATTCTAGCGGAAACTCCGCCGATGCGCAAGCTTCTGAAGGCTCCCTTGCAGACCGCGAGCTCTGTGCACAACCCGCCAGCCAGCGGACAGCAAGAACCAGAACGTCTTACGAAGCCGGGCCGTCGAGGCGTTGTTCGTCTGTGGGGACGCCGATTCGGTGGCCACGATTCGGCCATTCACGAAGGGCACCTATCTGAACATGTTGACGGGAACTGCGGTCAGTTCGGTTGCAGCCATCGCTGGACGGCATCCGGAAGCATGCGATCGAATTCGACGAATCCTGATCGAGGCATTTCCTGCGCCACCGCTAGAGTCCAATCAAACACACTCGCGTTACTGTCTGCTTCTCGCTAAACGCGTGCACTCGGCACTTGAGAAGATCACGGGCAAATCAAGAGCATTCCCCGACGCGTACGACTCCGCGGCCCGAGAGAGACTGATGCAAAGTTGGCAAAAGGTGGATGCCTGAGACCTGAAACAAACAACGTCCGGGGTGGGCATTTGCTGACGCCCGCCCCGGACAGGAAATCCGTGATCCTCGGACCAATCGCCTGTCATTACCGGACTTCGGCAGATTGCGCCCGTCCAGGTTTCTCGTCGTCAGAATCAGATGTCGATTCCAAAGCCGACGACAAGACCGGCCCAGCCAACATCTTCCATCACATCGGTCGCACCAATGCCGCCGAAAGCGGTGTCGGCCATTGCAGCGTTCGACCACTGCTGCCACTCCGCACCGACCCGGGCGCTTAGCAGTGCGCGCCCGAAGTACTGGGAAACCTCGTACCCGATGGCCAATTCGGTCTGGGTGACCGTATTGCCTTCCGCGAAGAAGGGAATAACCACCGGGCCGGGGAGCAC
>CAZUAH010001130.1:0-2353 GCA_964617665.1 uncultured Pirellulaceae bacterium | reverse complement strand
GTGCTGACCCACATCGCCGACGCCGACGCACCTACCGTACTGGTCCGCCAGACCGACGGATCCACGGACGTGATCGAAGCTGCTTACGACCTCTCAGCCTTTGCCGGCGACAGGTACGAACTGGTGCTGACGGGACAACCGACGAACACGGTCACTATCAGCGTCACGCCCGACATCACCAAGACCACGCGCACCGGCGGTATCCGCCACGACGAGATCCAGGTATCGATTTCCAGTGAAGACAATCGGGTTACGGATAACGGCGACGGCACGCTGACCGTCACGTTCAGCACGTCCAACTGGGACAGCCCGGTTGTGGTCGACGTAGCGGCCATCGACGACGACTTTGTCGATGGCGGTGACACCAAGGAGTTAGCGCCGGGGCCCAACACGCTCAGCGGCATTCTCGGCCCGGTGTTTGTTGATGGCGCTGGCGGCGAAGGCTCGCTCAACATCGGCTTTCCCGTGATGCTGCCCGGCGAAACAAATGTCAAGGACTCGACGGGGGACGTGGTCGAAGTTTCCGGGACCTCGGTTACGGTTTCTACGGCCGATTTGCCAACCGGCGATCTGATCGACAAAACCATCGAAATCACCGCCGTCGATCCCAACAACCCGCGCCACTCCGTCATCGGCCAGTTCCGGCTGATTACCGCCACCACCGACAACGACGACGGGACTACCACACTGACCATCAACGAGGCTTTCTCATTCGCCGACGGTGAGAGCGAGGACGACATCAAGAGTTACGCCATCACCAAGCAGAGCCTCAATTTCTTCGTGGACGAGACCATTCAGGTCGATGTCATGTTCGTCCACGACGAGGACAGCCCGGCCGACAGCGAAGGCTGGCTCACCTCGACCCGCCTGCGGGGCCTCAACATGGGGCCGGATCTGGAGATCGGCGGCCAGATGCGCCCCGGCGGCATCACCTATGGCAACCTGGAGGTTGTCGACATCGATCTTGGCACCGGCAACAACGATTTCCACGTCCTTGGCACCCATACTCGCGAGGATGGCTACCAGACCTGGACCTTTCTCAACACGGGTGACGATATCGAGTTCAGCGGGATGCGTGGCGATGTAGTGGCCGTGACACTGAACGCTGAGGAAGGAATCGGCGCCCGCGGAACGGTCGATTCGTCCTCGGCTGCAAGCTGGAATGCCTTTGCCACGCTCGTCGACAACGATGCTAGTTTCGGCAACCTTGCTGGCAAGCTGGTGGAAATCCTCGATGACGGCAACGTCACTCAGACCCGCCGAATCCTCTACAACTCCGCCAACACCTTGGAGGTGGACCGCGATTGGGACGACTCCGTCGAAGGTCTGGCCTACCGCATCGTGGACGAGCCCGACGGGCCGTTCGCCGTCAACACGCAGGGTGGCGATGACCAGGTGGACGCCTCCGCATCCAGCCTCGGTATCGCGATGTTTGGCGGGCTCGGCGACGACACTCTGACCGGTGGCAGCGGCGACGACATCATCTTCGGCGACCGCGGTCGCGTGGATTTCTTTGGCGAGGACGATGGAAACGGTAATCGCCCGATCGTGACGCGACTGGGCACTGCGCCCGATCCAATCACGGGAACCGTAACAGGCGACTTTGCTGACGATGGCAACCTGCTGGATGCAAACGCAACCTTCCCGTTAGACGATGGTTTCGACATCGGATTGAGAGGTCTGTTTGTCGATATCAACGATGGCACGGGCTTTCGGCAAGAACCACGGCTGATCACCAGCAACACTGCCACGGCGCTCAACATGTCGCCCGATTCTACCGAGACGCTTGATTCCACGAGTGCATATCGTGTCTCGACCTACCCGGAAGATCAAACGGACGGCGTGATCCGTGAAGCCAATCTGATCATCACCGTCGACGACGCACTCGGCGGAAACGACACGATCGACGCTGGCGGCGGAGCGGATCAGATCTTCGGCGGGGCTGGCGATGATGACGTTGCCGGTCAGCAAGGTGACGACATTATCTTCGGCGACGCGGGAGTAATCGACCGGCTTCGGGATCCGGCAGCGCCATCCCCTGCGGTGTTTACTCCGGGCGAACCGGTGTCCGTGGTTGGCAGCTTCTTGGACTTGATTCGCACGAAGTCGCCTACAGTGGGCGGAAGCGACAAGATCGCAGGCGGCGACGACAACGATACGATCCTGGCTGGATTCGAAAGTGACTTCGTGAACTTCGATCGCAATGGAAATCCACTTGTCGGAGAGGCCGGAAACGATTTGATCGTGGGTGACAACGGCTTTGCCGACTTCGATCTGTCCACGGGTCAAGCCGTGCTCACGCGAATCGAGACGAATGAACCGAATTCCGGCGACGATGATTTCATTACGGCAG
>CAZUAH010001129.1:0-2355 GCA_964617665.1 uncultured Pirellulaceae bacterium | reverse complement strand
CCCGAACCCCGAATCCCGAATCCCGAGACCTCCACTATGAGTCCCGACGAATTCCACCCCCGCGGCAACCAACCCCTGGACCTATCCGCCGTAGTCAACGGCGCGGCCAAAACGGCAACGCTCGAAAACGCCTACAAACCGGCCGCAGAAGGCGGTGGCGATCTATGCGGCTGTTGGATCTCCCGCGACGTCAAAGCCGACACCGACTACACCAACCCCGGCGGCCGGGCCGCCCGCTGGCACCGCGACAAATTCCGCGACGACCACGGGCGGGATACGCACCTGTTAACCGACTACTGGGACGATCTGGCCGTGGACGCCGAAACAGAAAACGGCTACGTCGCATCCAAAGACGCCTTTGCCACATTCGAACGAGACCGGGCCGACGACGCGCAAGACTGGCTGTTCCGGTTTTTTCAAAACAGCGGATGTTGCGTTGGGGCCTCCGGTGTGCTGAAGTTCCACGGCCTGTTAGGCACCCGCGCCGCCAACCCGGCCAACGGCGAATCATTTCGGTACCTCATGGCAATGTGGGCCTACGCGTTCCGGCAATATTGTCACGCCGGCTGGTACATGGGCGCCCACGCCTCGGTCACCGCCAAGCACGGCTATTGCTTCGCCCTGCCCACGATCGCCGGGTACGACTACGGCGGCGAAAACGATAGCGAGCGGCTGACCACCAACCGCCCGTGGTGCGCGCAGGGGCCGAGCTACCGTATCCAGGAGCATGTCAAAAAACAAGGCTGGCGAGTGGAACCCGGCGCCATCTCCGAATTCAACGGCGGGGTGGAAGGGATCCGCCGGTTGGTCCAATCGCGCGGGCAACTCCACCACGGTTCGAACCACACGTCCGCATCCAGCACGCCGAACCGGCTGAAACGCATCGGCGGGCACGCCCAAACCATGTTCGGCGCCGACTGGTCCGAAGACTGCCTGGCCTTCTTCGCCGATCAAGGCATCCGATACACCGCGGACGATTTCCCCTGTTTGAATCATCAAACGTGGGGCGGCGGCTGGTCCGGCGCCGTGTCCGATCGATTTTGGTATCCCGCCTGGGGTCCGAAACCCGAAGGCGCTTGGATCTGTTCCGCCAAGCAGATGGTCAAGTACTTCTCGCAAGGCTACGCCTACCTGCCCAAATTCAAGGGTCTACCGGCCGACAATCCCCCGCCACCGCCACCGCCGGAGGACGAGGTGAACGTGACCGGGCAATTGCACACCGACAGCGGCGAAGCCGTCCGCGGCGACGTCGTGGTCCACTTAGCCGGAAAACACTACCGATACATCTGGACCCCCGCCGGCTTCGTCCGCCGGCTCATCTAAAAAAGGAAACCGCAAAAATGTCCAGACGACCACGTATTCGCGACCGAGTCAACGCGTTGGTTTCGCAAGGGGCCGGCGTGGTGGACAAACACAACCTGATAGCCGATCGGCTGCTGGAGTTGCTGGAAGACTTAGAAGAAGGCGGCGTCAAGATCGGCCTCGAAATCCACGGCGTTACCATCCCCTGCAAGCTAACGCTCGAAGCCAACGACGACGGCTGATCCCGTCCCCCTTAGCCGCCGGGCGATAGCCCCGGTTTCCCAACGCACCCATGAGCCGCTGGGCGATAGCCCCGGTTTCTTCTCTTCCCCGCCACCAAAACAAGAAACCCCACGCTATCGCGTTGGGGCTCACACAACCGCTCGGTTTCTTCAAAGGGAAAGCAATGACCGAAACAACCGAAACCGCAATTGGCCTGACCAACGACGGCCCGCCGGCCACACCGGACGAACCGCAAAACGGCCACCGCCGCCGGAGCCGCGTGCGCGCCTCGCTGGCTATCATCTTATCCGTGGCGTTCTGTTTCTGCTGCGGATACGTGATCGTCACCCAGCCGGACGAGGCCATTACCGTCCTGGGGCTACTTGCAGCCCCAACAACAACCGCCCTGGTCTTCTACTTCAAACAGGGCGAAGAAGCCGATAAACGAAACAACGGCAACCACTGACGGATCCCCTGCCAACCGGAACCCTGCAACATGCCATCTGCCAATGTATCGCGCACGGATTGTGACTCACGCCACAAAATGGTCTTACGCTGGCTGGCGCTGATCGTCACAGCGATAGCCGTCCTGGCCACCAGCGTCGGTTGGGCCACCAACGCCGGCCATTCCGCCCGCTCGGCAATCAAAACCCACGCCGCCGGGCAAGAGCAGGTGGAAAAACGTATCGACCAATCGTTGACACGAATAGAAACGGAACTGAAAGACCAACGCCGCATGATCGAAGACCTCTGGAAAAAGAACGGACAGTAACCCAGCGGCTCGGCGGGAGCCTCGCCCTCCCGAACCCCGTATCCCGTATCCCGAACCCC
>CAZUAH010001128.1:0-2362 GCA_964617665.1 uncultured Pirellulaceae bacterium | reverse complement strand
AACACGGGCTCCTGCCAGGCAAGCTGGCAGGTGGCCAAGGCGAAGTCAAACAGTCGAAATAATGGGCCGCTGAACAAAGATCCTCCCATATGGATGCGTGAACATGACCACCCGCCACCACCCGAAGCTTCGGTTGCGGGCTGAGGGAATGGCAAGGAAACGCCCGACTATGTTTGAATCGTTGCACGATAGAATCAGCCTGACAACAACGCCCCGCTCTGCGGGGCAAGCCAAAGCCACGAGCCCACGGCCGTGGTCGATTACTCGTGAGAGATAACGGCTAGCAGAAAGAAAACCGCTGGCGTCCGTGACGCCAGCGGTTTTTGGTGTTGAGGTTGGGATGACCAACACGGTTACTGCAGCTTCACATTCTGTCCGTCATCCTTGATGGCAAGTCGCAAGAGAATGCCCAAATCCTGCGTTCCGGCGATGAACTGCACCGAGCCATCCACCATCGCCGCGAGCACACCACCGGGGTGCGGCGATTGGATTGGGTTGTTCATACCGCGACCGCCACGGCGATTTTGCGCACAACCCGGTGCGCTATTGCCGCCACCGTTAATCCCAGCGGCGCCGTCTATCACGTCCTTCACGTCCGGCTTGTACCGGACGGTATTGATGTTGAAGGTCGAGCCAGTATAGGCGTTGCCATTGTTGCGGCTGAAATCACGCCGGCCCGAGGTGCCGGGGAGCCAACCACGGTGTGCGCCCGTGCTGCCGGTCCAGCCCGGGTCGCCGGCGTACTTGCTGGAACTGGTCGGATCAACGTCTTGCAGCCAGTCGGACTGCTCGGCCACGAACATGGTATTGGAAGTCCCATCCGAGCAATCGTTCATGCCGATGTGCAAGTTTACGGTCAACATGCCACTTGACGTTCCCACGCCGCCGTCGGTGTTACTGCATTGGATCGCCTGCAATCGACCGCCGCTGTTGTTCAGGTATATCCTGCTACTCGTCGGTCTGCCCCAATTCGAAGTAGTAACCATGGAGTGGTCGGGGTAGAGCGTCATGTCGCCCGGGTTAATGTCTGTGCCTCCCATAATCCCCGTGTACGTTGATCTGCAAATGTTGCCGGTTTGTGTATTCATCACGGGAATCGGACTAGACGGGCACCGCATGTAATCCGGAACGAGTTTCTGCAGTGCTTGTCGGACGTTAGCAAAATTATCGGTGACGTGGTATACGTAGCCACCATTTCTACCCGGCTTCACTTGCTGCGCGATCTTGTCGTACATGTTCCTCTGTTCCATGAACGGGAGGATTCCATATTGCCACGATGGGCCTCTGTTGCGGGCTCCCCCGTAGTTAGGGCCCCCTGATGACGGTGCAAGCCACCGTCGCCCCGAGGCTCCCATGGGGAAAGTCTTGTACGTGTCGTGGTAGTTCTGCAGCCCCAATCCAAGGTTCTTGAGGTTGTTGTTGCACTGGGTCCTACGCGCGGCCTCGCGAGCCGCCTGAATCGCAGGCAACAACAATGCAACCAAGATCCCAATGATGGCGATCACCACCAACAGTTCGACGAGGGTAAAACCACGTCCTCTCAATTTTCTGCGCATGACAACGCTCCTTCAGAAAGAGTAAGAAATAGAAATGAGTCAGAAAACCAAAAATCGATGCTCGTCACGAACGAGCGAAAACGACAGGTACAATCTATGAATCGTTTTATTTGTATTCAGAGTGAACCCAAGAGCGGTCAACACTCGCCCTCTTTGGTAAAATCGCAACATGAAGGAAGACCGAACGGTTTAGACGAATGAACACGCCACATCACAACACTTGAGACAAGTGGCCTACTCGGTTGGCAAGCTAATCCTCGCCCTAATCAGTCAGCCTGGAGAGCCCAGACTGCGCTCTTGGCCACACGTCCGAAAAGCATAAATGCGTTTATATTTGAACGCAGCAACGCGAGGATGTCAAGCGGATTCCACCCAATGTGTGGCCATATCATATAGCGGTCGCCGACCGTCGCGTTTCAGTGGTAGCTGAACTCGCAAGAGTTCAGACGTCAACGGGTCCCTTTCGTATACCGCCCCCCGGCCCGAAATTACACGAGCCCGACGCGCAAACGAGGGACGTAACCGACTCCCTCGCTTGCGCTTTTTGATGTTGCGCTTTTCAGCCGCGGAGCGGCGATAGCACGTAGCCCAGGGCGTGAGCCCTGGGATTTGGAGCACAAATGGCACCGGGAGCCCCGAAAGGGGCGACAGACAACGAGCGGGGAAACTCCTGTCGCCCTTCGGGGCTTAGATTCGCTTTTCCCCTTTTTCCCTGGGGATTACGCCCTTGTCTTTACCCACATTCTCCCTTCGCCCCTGCCGCCTTGCGTGGCAGGAACGGTAGTTTGACCAGCTAAATGACGAGT
>CAZUAH010001127.1:0-2367 GCA_964617665.1 uncultured Pirellulaceae bacterium | reverse complement strand
CGTGCGATTGGCACGACCAAGGTATTCACGCCTGGAACACCGGAAGAAACCGGAAACGTCACGGACGTGATGATCCAAGGTGAGGGTTTCTTTGGTGTGCGTCTGCCCAACGGACAGCTTCGATACACGCGGGATGGTGCGTTCGCCCTCAACAGAGAAGGCCTCTTGGTGACAAAGGATGGCTACGCTCTCGAGGGCGCGACCGTCCAGATCGATACGAGCGTGGCTCCGGATAGTGTGACCATCAGCGCGGATGGACGCGTTATGGGGCTCCAGGATGGAAACGAGGCACAGTTGGGCGATATCCAACTGTACCGGTTCATCAACCCTGCCGGCCTGAGCAGCGAAGGCGGGAACCTCTACGCCGAGACGCCTGCGTCAGGCTCCCCGGAGTCACTAACGCCGGGCGAAGAGGGAATAGGCACGCTTGCGCATAGATATTTGGAGGGGTCTAACGTCGAGGTGGTGAGAGAGATGGTCGCCCTGATCACTGCCCAGCGAGCTTACGAAATCAATTCTCGGGCAATTCAAGCCGGCGACGAGATGCTTAGCACAACCAGCCAGATTGTGAGGTAATCCAATCGTGAATAGGAAAGTCGTTCTACCGGGGCTGTGCTTTTCGATGGTCATGCTATTTCCCCTTTGCTGGTCCCAATCAGTCGCGGACGAGCCGGAGCCCGTGCTAGTCGCGTTAAGACCATCGGTCACGGCACACGATGGCAACCTCACGATGGGCGACATCGCTGAATTGAAAGGTGGCAACTCGGCCACACGCGAGCGAATCGAGAGACTTGATGTAGTCCACACCCCACATGTCAGAAACACTGACGCTGTGTCGAAAGACCGGATATGTTTGCGACTACTGCTAGCTGGATACTCATTTGGGGACTTCTCGGTTACCGGTCCTGACCAAGTCAGTATCATTCCTGAGGTAATTCCCGAGAAGTCGTCGGTCAAGCCTGCCCCTATCGTGACGACCGTGGACGGATCCATGATCGAGATCGCGATCCGTGACGCCCTAGCGTCGCGATTCGAAGTCCCGTCGGAAGATCTTGACGTACATCTTGCGGGCCCGCTGGTTCCGACACCCGAGATCAGCAGCAATTCGTCGGACGATCTACGGATCGAACCGTACTTGCCAAGTGACCTGCGTCTTGGAAGGACGCAAATGCGAGTGGCACTATACGTTGGAAAGAAACATCAGAAAACGATCAGCGCCAGCGTGGACATTGCCAGGTACCAGACCATTGCTCGGGCGAGCGAATTGATCATGCCCGGCGATCCGTTCACGGACCAGAACATCAAGAACGACCGACAACGGTTGACTGGCTATGCACAGTACGTCTCCGCAACCGATGCCATCGGTCGCAAGGCGAGACGGAAGATCAAGGCCGGTGAAGCGGTCCGAATCTACGACGTTGACGATAGGCGAGACAACAGCCCCTTCCTAGTGAAGCCGCGTGACAGAGTACATCTGGTCGCCCGAAACGGACGCCTCGTAGTCACGTTAACGGATGCGGAGGTACTAAAGGCAGGGCGGTTGAGTGAATACATCCTTGTGAAAAACCCCCGTTCTGGAAAAGAAGTTGTCGGACGTGTTCTCAGTCGATCGGAGGTCGAGGTCAATTTCTGAAGTCCGCTAACTACCGAGAATCCGTAGTAGAAGAAGGTTTGACACATCATGCCATCGTGTAAATCAATACAACTCCTGACATTGACACTCATCCTCACTGCAACTCCTTGCTTCGCGCAATCGCTGTATCAGCAGAGGGACCCCATCATGGGCTCTCTTTTTCGCGACACGACGGCGCGAAATGTGGGTGACCTGATGACGGTCGTCATCATGGAAGCCACGGACGTGGAAAACAAGGACAAACGCTCGCTGACAAAAGAGACTGATACCAGCAGCAATGTCGGTCTTTCGCACAGTGTCAGTGGCATCTATGGTAGTTCCGCCGGCGCATTGGCCGAGAAATTCGGCGTCGATTCGAGCCGGGATTTTGGTGGCAATTCTGCGTTCTCCAGCGAGCGAGCCTTCTCGGATCGTATCACCGTCACGGTCTCGGACATCTTTCCCAATGGCAATATTGCCTTCGTAGGCAGGCGCCAGGTCATGATCGAGGGCGATGTGCGATCGCTCGTGGTCTCGGGAATCGTGCGCCCAATTGACATACGCCCAGACAATTCGATTTCGTCACAGTCCATTGCGGGCTTCGAGATGCGTTACGAAGGCAAGGGCGCCGAATCGAAGTTCATTAATCAAGGTTGGATGGGACGAGCGACAAATCTGCTTTGGCCCTTCTAGAGCATTCTACTGGTCCGGCGGCGCACTCTGCGAGCGCGTGGCCATGAAGTAGCGGCTCGGAT
>CAZUAH010001126.1:736-2376 GCA_964617665.1 uncultured Pirellulaceae bacterium | reverse complement strand
CCGCCGTGGTAGAATGCGCCGCCATTGTTGTCGATGCCTGTTCCGGAAACGAAGTTGGTGTTGTTCACCTGATCCGTTGCCAAGACCACGTTGGTAACACCCATCACTTCGTATCCACCTCGCATCGACAGGTTGTCGGTCAGATAGAGATTACCCATCAGGTGGAGTTCGGCCAGCATGGATAGGCTCTCGGCTCCGCCGGCAGCTGTAATCATCACGATACCGGTGTCGATAGCGCTGCGTTGATAACCAACGCTGTGGTAGGCGCCAACCTTGGCAACAAGGTCGAAGTCCAAACGATCGCGGAAGGTCCCCAAGAGTGTTTCGACCCCGACTTGAATACCATATAACCGGTTCTGAGTCAGGGTATCGTAGGTCACGGTCGGAGTCGGAGTGACCGCATCGATCAGATTCGCGTGAAATCCTTCGTCTAATTCCACGTGACGAATTCCAAACAGCCATATGTGACTGCCCTGCGGGTCTGATCGCAGGTTCAGTTCGAAGCTGCCCAAGTCGGAACCGTACGTGGCATCGATGGTGCGACCGGTTGGCAGAAACACGGGAATCTGTGTGTTGATCCGTAGCGGGGCGGCAGTCGTCGTGACCGCGCCGGCGCCGGCGCTCAAGGTGTCGGTTCCCATGTAGCGGAATTCGACGTCCGGCCATTGATCGAACCGTCGCATCACGGCCACGTCCAGACCCGTGGTGTAGCCAAAATCAAAATCCGATGCCTTCAGATCCTCGGCCGCATTAAACGGATTGACAAACAGCACTGTTGAGTCGGGCTTCTGGCGCGACAGAGCCAAGACACCGGCTCGGGCTGCCCATTTGGGAGTGAATTGGGAGCGGTACCAGTAACCATCACCAATTGGATCGGCGTCATAGGCGTCGGCGCCGACCGGATCCAATATGTCTTGGGCCAAAAGGGGCGCAGGATTGAGAATCAGGAACAGGGTGAGAAAGGTCAGTAGAAAACCAAGCGCCGTAGACTTAGGATTGAGAAGTGCCGAATCCATCTTACGCCAACCTCCGTGTTGGGATGCCATTTCCAGTCGCGGCACAGATACCGCGTATCCGACCTGCAAAGGACGGGAGTATCACCCCTTGGGGCCTACTCCCACACAGTCCTATTCGTTCTAACCATGCGGATAAATCCAGCAAGTGAGGCGGAAACCGCGCTTTCGCCAGGACCGTCACAATCGATTCGATTGTACGTGTTTGTTGTCCCGCGTTCTGACACCATACAGTCTATTGATTCTAATGCCCCCGCAGAGCATCTAATCGGAACATGCGCCTTATGTATCCAGGTGCCTTTATGTCGGAGTTGGCAACCTAGAGAGACAACAACAAATATACCCAAAGTTCTTGATTTTCCGGTACTGCGGTGATAGTCTCGATAGAGGTATGGGGCATCGTACCATTAAGGTGACTGGCTCCGACCATGCACATCGAGATTTGGCTGGTGTTGAGTGCTCTCTTGGTGCTCGTCTTCTCTTGTGACGATGCCGACTATCCCGGTTCGCTGAACGTCTATCTAGCATCGTTCCAGACATAACTGTCGCAAGAATATGTAGTCATCACCCACCCCCCAGACCGCAAGTAAAAACGGCGGAGCCTGATTGCCCCACAGAAGAAACGGC
>CAZUAH010001126.1:0-726 GCA_964617665.1 uncultured Pirellulaceae bacterium | reverse complement strand
GGGGGCCCCCCCCCGCCGCGGGGCGCGCTGCCCCCCCGGGGGGGGGGTCATGACCACACTGAAGATCCGGCAGTAATTGATCGGCCGATACTTGGGGCGTGGATTGTCCAGCAGTTTTCAGACGAGGAGCGGAATTCTCGCAGAGGGTGTTTCTCGTCGTCCATGGATTCACGCTCTCTGCTCGGAAGAATCACAACTGGCCATGATGTCAAGTTTAAGTGAGAACAGCCATGAGAAAGCGACATCGCAAAACGAAGGTGGATCGACGCAGTAGACGCTCTGTTCCGCGCACGCGGCGACGGTTCCGCAACCTGTTGCTCGAGCCGCTGGAAGATCGATACCTGCTGGCCACGATCACGGTCGACAGCCTGGCCGACAACATGTTGGCGGATGGCGACATCACACTGCGCGAAGCCATTCACGCGGCCAACACCGACACGTCGGTCGATGGTTCGCCGGTGGGCAGTGGAGCCGACACGATCCAGTTCGATCCCGGCTTGTTGCTTCCCGGCACGATCACACTGGGCGGCACACAACTCGAAATCACTGACGACCTGACCATCACTGGCCCCGGCAGTGCGGATTTGTCGGTAGACGGGGATGAATTGAGTCGAGTGTTTTCGGTGTCCAGCGGTGTGACGGTATCGCTGAGCAATTTGACGATCTCTGGCGGGAACGCCACGGGGCTTGGCTCGTTGGATAAGTTGGGGGGCGGGATCTACAACG
>CAZUAH010001125.1:0-2389 GCA_964617665.1 uncultured Pirellulaceae bacterium | reverse complement strand
CGTATTCGACCGAGGCCGACGATACGACGCGAGCCGTCTTCTTCGGGCTGGGCAGCGATGGTACGGTCGGTGCCGTCCGCAACACGTGCATAATCGTCGGCGATAACACGCCGATGCATGCCCAAGCGTACTTCGTGTACGACTCGCGCAAAGCAGGCTCGCTGACCGTCTCGCACTTGCGAATCAGCCCACGACAGATCAAGGGATCATACCTGGTGCACAGCGCCAACTTCGTGGCCTGCCACCAGCCGCACTATCCGGAGCGTTTCGACATTCTGGCAATGGCCGAGCCAGGCGCGACGTTTCTGCTGAACAGCACCCACGGTCCTGACGAGGTGTGGGACACGCTGCCCGCGGAGACGCAACAGCAGATCATCGACAAGAAGCTGAAGTTCTATGTGGTGGACGCGTACCACGTTGCTCGCGAAGCCAAAATGGGCTTGCGTATCAATACGGTCATGCAAACCTGTTTCTTCAAGCTGGCTGGCATGCTGCCCGAGGACGAGGCAATCGCCCAGATCAAGGGCGCAATTAAGAGGACCTACGGCAAACGCGGCGAGACGGTGTTGCAGCGCAATTATGCGGCGGTCGACGGCGCCCTGGACGCTCTGAAAGAGGTCACAGTGCCGGACCAGGTCACCTCGACCAAACATCGCATCGCGGCCGTACCGGAGGATGCGCCAGAGTTCGTAAGAGAAGTGTTGGGCGAGATTGTCGCCAACCGAGGGGACCACTTGCCGGTTAGCGCATTTCCGCCTGACGGTACGTTCCCAACGGGCACGACAAAGTACGAAAAACGCAGTATTGCCCAGGATATTCCAATCTGGGACTCGAAATGGTGCATACAGTGCGGCCAGTGTTCACTGGTCTGCCCACACGGCTGCCTCCGCATGAAGGTGTTTGAACCGGGGCAGTCGGATGGTGCCCCCGAGGACTTCGAAGCAGTCGAAGCACGCGGCAAGGAGTTTCCGGACATGCAGTACCGCCTGCAAATCGCGCCGGATGACTGCACGGGCTGCGGCGTGTGCGTAGATGTCTGCCCGGCCAAGAACAAGGAGGCTGCCGGGCGCAAGGCGATCAACATGGAAGGGAAGATGGACCACCTTGCTCGCGAGCAGGCCAATTGGGAACACTTCCTGAAGATTCCCGAGGTGGACCGTAGCAAGGTGAAGGTCGATTCGATCAAGGGCTCGCAGTTGCTGCAGCCACTGTTCGAGTTCCCTGGAGCCTGTGCTGGATGCGGCGAAACGCCGTACGTCAAGCTGATCACGCAGTTCGTCGGCGACCGCATGATGATCGCCAACGCCACGGGCTGTTCTTCGATCTACGGCGGCAACCTGCCGTGTACGCCCTACACGACGAACGATGCTGGCAATGGACCGACGTGGTCCAACTCGTTGTTCGAGGACGCGGGCGAATTTGGATTCGGTATGCGATTGGCTGTGGATCAACAGATCCAGTACACCGAGGTCTTACTGAAACGTCTGGCGGGCCAATTGGGCGACGAGTTGGTTACCGCCTTGCTGAACAACCCGCAAGAGACGGACGAGCAGATTGCCCAGCAACGAGCTCAGGTGGCCGACCTAAAGAAGCGGCTGACCGAGGTCGACGACGCTGACGCCAAGAATCTGTTGGCTTCGGCCGACTACTTGATCCGACGAAGTATCTGGACGTTCGGCGGCGACGGCTTTGCCTACGACATTGGATTCGGCGGGCTGGATCATGTCTTCGCCTCTGGACGAGACTTGAACATCCTGGTGATGGACACCGAGGTTTACTCGAATACCGGTGGCCAAGCGTCCAAGGCTACGCCTCGCGGGGCCGTGGCCAAATTCGCTGCGGGCGGTAAGCCGGCCGGCAAGAAGGACTTGGGCATGATCGCCATGTCTTACGGAGTCGTCTACGTGGGGCAAATCGCGATTGGTGCCAACCCACTTCACGCCCTTAAGACGATCCGGGCGGCAGAGGCATACCGCGGTACCTCGTTGATCATTGCCTACAGCAACTGCATCGGGCAGGGCATCAACATGACCACTGCCATGACGCACCAGAAGGATGCGATCCGCTGCGGGTACTGGCCGCTGTACACATTCGACCCGCATGAGGAGGAACGGCCGTTCAAATTGACCAGCAAGAAACCGGTGGGCAGTTTCAAAGAGTTCGCCCTCAAGGAGGGCCGTTTCGCGATGCTTGCCCGCTCAAAGCCGGAGGAATCCGATCGGTTGCTTGCGATGGGCCAACGCGACATCCTCAAGCGATGGCATATGTACGAAGCATTGGCCGGCGTCGATCGCGCGGTGGCCGAGGACATAGCGGGCAAGGCGTCGACAGACGACGCGAAAGCTGAAAAGGAGGTGAAAGCATGAGTGTAAATCTTAGCACCACATAT
>CAZUAH010001124.1:0-2391 GCA_964617665.1 uncultured Pirellulaceae bacterium | reverse complement strand
AGCCGATTTCCGCCGCACTGATCGCCGCGGGAAACAGAAAAAAGACGGCCCAGACCAGCAGTTTCGATGCAGATTTCATGCGATTCTCCCCCACAACACGCGATACGAGCACTTCTGAGACAGACGGACAATTCGCGCAACAAGTTGCCAATACAGAGTTTGCGGCAGAATCCAACCGTCAGTACGGAGTCTCAGACAGACCACCACCATAATAATAGAAGACGGTTGACCGTGGCGGATCGTTTTCCTGGTGACCTACTACTCCATCCAGTCATCATCCACCAAGGTCACTTTCAACTCCTTCTGAATGACAACGTTACGCCTTCTCCAACGCAGGCTTGGATGGAACAAAGAAGGCTCGAAAGACGCCGTACGCCTCGCGTTCGAGTAGGGGCTCGCTTCTCGTCGGTAACGGCACGGTGTCGCTTGTGGCAAGCCTCAAGAAAGCGAATGAGCGGCTTGGAGTCATTGTTCTCGAAACCGTGAGCGAGCCATGCCGCGCCGTGTATTCGCTCGTCGCTCCACTCCGCAGCAGCGGCTGTGGACACTCCAAGGATCGCCAAGATAATTGCGCTGATGGCGACGAAGGTCATCGCGCTGGCGCCCACGCCAAAGCGACTTTCTAAGAACAACCTCTTCCGCTCAATTTCCGCCATACCACCAACGTCGTCTCGGCCCACTTCTGAACTCATGGCTGCGTTTCCGTTCCAATAATCATACAGGCGGATACTCTCAGAACACGAGCGGGGAGAATGTCACGACTAGCGTAACGATCAGCAGGACGAACAGACACCACCAGGTTACGATGCTGTTGTGCCAACGATTCCCCAAGTCGCCGAAGATATTCAGCTTTTTCCAGTTCAAGATCAGTTGATCAGTTACTCGCTCCGGTGCCGGAGGTGGCGTGGCCAAGCTGATCGCGGTGCACACCAGAACGCAGAAGATCCAGTTGATGGCGGCCTGATTGGCGTAGGGTTCCATCCATACCGGATGGGACGGGATGAGGCCCACGTACAGCTTGATCGCAATTCCCAAGGCAAAGCCGGAAAACACGGCGGTCGTGGCGCCAATGGCGTTGATTCGTCGCCACAGGATGCCCAGCAGGAAAACAGCGGAGAACGGCGGGGCGAAGAATGCATAAAGCGTTTGAATGTAGACAAATAGGCTCTCGCCAAGGTGTCCGATGAATCCGGCCAGAACGATCGCCACCAACAGCACAATCACAGAAGTGGTGATCCCCACCTTGACCAAGTGGCCGCTGGAGGCAGCCGGGCGGAATAGTTGTTTGTAGATGTCCAGCGTGACGATGGTCGCCGTCGAGTTCAGTACGGAATTCACTGTCGATTGGATGGCCCCGAACAGCCCGGCCAGTACCAGCCCCCTCAGTCCGATTGGAACCAACCTCTGCACCAAACTGATGAACGTTTGGTCCGCCTCCTTCGGGATTTCTTTCCACGGCAATAATAGCACCTCGGGATGCATTGCGAAGAGGATCAAGCCGGGGATGACGATGATCGTGGGCAGAAAAACCTGTGTGAATCCAGCCAAGACGATGCCCATTCGAGCATGGTAGGCGTTTTTCGCGCCAAGCACGCGCTGGATCATGAATTGGTTCAACACGTTGTACCAGATACTCACGGTAAAGACGCCGAAAAGCAGGTTCGTCCAAGGTTGCAGTCTGTGCGTGACTGGCTGAATCACGGACAAGCGGTTGTACTGATCTGCATGAACGATGTTATCCGCCGTTCGCTCGACTGCCTCGCGCCAAACGCCTCCCGAGGCATGATTCCGTTCGATCATCACTCGAAAACCTTCGACCGGAGATCCGGAATCACCGGCGAGCATCTGAAGCCCGAGTATCGTTACCAGCACTCCGCCCAGGATCATGACGATCACCGTGAACAGGTCGGTCCACGCCACCGAAGAAAGTCCGCCGTAGATCGCCCAAGTTCCCGCGACGACACCCAACAGGATGATGGCGTACCAGAGGTCCCACCCGAACAGCTTGTTCAGCGCCAAACCGCCGCCGTACAGAACGGCCGCCAGAAAGGCCACGACGTTAGACAGCACGGTCACGAACGCAAAGAACTGCCGCAAAGTGGCGTTGAACCGCTGCTGGAGAAACTCGGGAATCGTGAAGACTTTCGAGGCGAGCAGGAAGGGGATGAAAAGCCAGATCAAGAACGAAAACGACAGGACATTACCCCAGCACGACATGGCCACGCACTGGCCATAGATGAACGCCGCGCCAATCATACCGATAAAGTGTTCGCTGCTGATGTTCGACGCAATGAACGATCCGCCTACCACGTACCATGGCAACTTGCGGCCAGCCAGGATCCGGCGGCCCAGATTCTCTTCACGATTGGGGATCATTTTGAGGGACTCCAC
>CAZUAH010001123.1:0-2403 GCA_964617665.1 uncultured Pirellulaceae bacterium | reverse complement strand
ATATAAAACATATTCCTAACATCTCGCCTGCTGTTGTCTTATTTCCTCGGAGTAATTACATTTTGATTATTTAAAAAAAGTGTTGATTTTAACTTAACTAATTTTTCAATATTTTTTGGCGATTAATACGTCTAAGCTTGGGGTGGCAGGGGATATGTTGAGTATTGGCTTATATATTAGATTTCCCCATATGGATTGGTGTTTATGTTTTGTTCTTCAAAAAATGAATTTTACTATACACTATTTGCTAATATAAAAATAGCAGGGACAGATCAAATCGAGGCAATTTGCTTTACATTTAGGCACGATTTATCCTCAGAATATCAAAATTCTGAAAATTTGGATAGAAGGGATTATTTTTTTTAGTGCAAAGTACTGGAAGGTGGATAGCCAATCATAGACAACCAATCCTCCACTTTTTGACCTGAAATACACTCATGGGCAGAGGTTCCTCTGTAACGACCCTGCCGACGTGTTCTTAAATTGTACCAGGCTTTAAATAATTCTAAAAAATTCTGGTTTACACTTTTTCGGTGATAAAGGTAGGGGCGCAACACAGAATTAAAGCCCTCAATGGCACTGGATGCCCGATAGCGTTTTTCCAGTAATGCTCTGATACTATCAAGCAAGTCATCCAATTTTTCACCCATCTCTTGCTGTAAATTATGAAAGAGTGCCTGAAAGAATTGGTATTTTTTTTGATGACGTTGAATACTTTTCTGTTTCTTTAATTCGTCAAGCAGACGTAATAACAAACAACCTCGACTGACTTGGTCTCTTGAGAAGAGTGGCGTTAAAGCCGCTAATTCAATATCCAATGCATGGGCGGCATAAGCAATACCTGTTGCTCTATTATCAATGTAAGTGGCCAATTTCTGGCAATGATATTGCTGGATAGTTTTTAATGTGTTCGCTGCAGATTTCATCATCATTTCAACTCGACCACCACTGTACAATTCACCGGATTTAGGATGAACGTATTGCATGGCTTCAATGATCAATTTTTCTGCTATTTCAAATTGCTCAAACTGTTCAATTTTTTCCACACATTTTTCTTGTGCTTTGATATAAAGCTTTTGTGCTTCTTTCACATCATGGCTTGTATCTTTTTTCAATGGATTCTGTTTCTCAAGTTTGAACAGTTTGTTTTGCAAACTGTATTCATTATCTATAGCATTATAAGCGTTACTTTTTATTTTTCGTCTGACTTTATTCATATCATATAAGACATGAAAACAATCATCTCGCTGCTGTGCATCAGGAAAAACTTGTTTAACACCGCAAGCAATTCCTAATGCAGCATCTTTAACGACAATCCCTAAATTCATCCCCTGTGATTTGGCTCTGTTTAATACGCCTTCCCAATCTTCACTTGAGCGACTTTCGCACAACTCAAGAGAGGGTAAATAACCACTGGCTAAATCAATACCAGCTAATACTGGTGCATTCTGACTATACATTTCATCCAGAGCAGCCACTTTTATTGCTGATAAATCCACCGTATCATTAAATTGTCTTGCTTTCTCTTGTGCTTCGATAAGTAAGGACTGAATGCTGCCAAAGGAACGAGTGACACCGGGATAAATAATGGGAAGAAGATCTTCTGTTGCGCGAATACTATTAGGTGACATAATAGACAGTGCAATAATCGTTCGTTCTAATTGTGCCTGATCGACCACAATTGTTTTGGCTTTTAACTGCTCCTGAGTTTGGCTGAAATGCTCAGACAGAAGGTCTTCGGTGGTTTTTTGCACCTGATAAATTGTGGGGCGTGAAATTTCATATTCCTGACTCAAATGAGTTACTGAACCATGTAATCCTTGGCTTGCCAATGCCTTTGCGCTAAACTCTATTTTCTGGGAAGTTGTTAAATCAGTGTTGTGCAATCCTGTCATGGATATTGCTCCTGGATAAATTGTCTGGTAACAATATTATCTCAAAACACTGGATTGATGACTTCCTTTTTTATTGTAAATTACCAAAAATTGTAAAGCGGGATTGGTCTGTCCCTCAACGTATATGGGGCACACAAACATATCTGACACGTATTGGTATCTGGAATCAACCCCTGAACTGATGCAAAACATCTCAACAAAGTGTGAATTTTTTTGGCAAGGAGACTGATCATGACAGCTATTGCACCTCATATGACATCCTATTTAAAGGACTATCTTGCAAAGCAAAAGGACGCTAGTCCATACACCCGTGAAACCTACGCTTATAGTTTTCAACTTCTGTTCAATTTTGCAAGTAAAAAACTAAAGATACCCCCATCATCCATAGAGTTGGAACAAATAGATGCACCTTTGATAACTGATTTTCTAGAATACATTGAGGTGATAAAGGGAAACGTACCGAGTACCCGTAATTTGCGGCTTGCATCTATAAAATCTTTTTTTCATT
>CAZUAH010001122.1:0-2407 GCA_964617665.1 uncultured Pirellulaceae bacterium | reverse complement strand
ATGCCGCCCTCGTGCTGGTTTTGCTTGTACAGGCGGAATGGCGTGTTGCCGGCGTGAGCCCAGCTGGCGTCGTAGGTCCAGTAGGATTTCGCGTCCCAAGGTTTCAAGTAGCGGCCTCGGGTCCGTTCGAATGGGCAGGCGCCGTTATCCGAGCAAAATAGGATCAGCGTGTTATCGAAGATGCCCTTCTCTTCCAGGAAATCCACCAGCCGTCCCATGCTTTGGTCGACCACATCGACCATGGCGGCGAAGACTTCCATACGGTCGGCCTCCCATTGTCGCTCTTCGTCGTTGAGACTCTCCCACGCGGGCACGTGATCTGGCCGTGGGCTGAGTTTCCATTTGGCCGGCAGAAGGCCGGATTCGATTTGACGTCGGTGTCGTTCAATGCGGAGTTCGTCCCAGCCGTGATCGTAACGGCCGTCGTATCTCTGGACTACTTCTTCGGGCGCCTGCAGCGGATAATGCGGTGCGTTGAAAGCTGTGTACAGCAGAAACGGTTTGTCCCCGCGCGTGGCTTCTTCAAGGAAATCGAGCGCGAAGTCCGTGATGGCATGCGTTGTGTAGAAGGGGCGTCCATTCAGCGTTTCCGGGACTTTCCATTCCTCGCCGTTCAGCCGAAAGCTGTTGTCGCCGGTGAAGAAGTTTGTGGCTCCGGAGAGGTGCCCCCAGTAACGGTCGAAGCCGAAGTCCGTGGGCTGCTTGCTCAGATGCCACTTGCCTACCATGGCAGTGAAATACCCCGCATCGGAAAGCACTTCCGCGATCGTGGCACCACGGCTCAGTTTGGTACTGCCCGCCTGATCGCAGTACAGCCCGGTCAATAGCGACACACGTGACGAGTGACACTTGGCGGTATTGTAGAACTGAGTGAAACGCAGCCCGCCGTCGGCGAGCGCATCCAGGTTCGGCGTCTCGATCTCCGAGCCATAACACCCGAGGTCGGCGAAGCCGAGGTCATCGGCCATAACAAGAATGACGTTGGGCTTGTCAGCCGCACGTGCGCTCGCGACCAATACACACGAGAGGACAAGTGCGGATACCACGATGACGTTTTTGAACATGAGTGCTCCTTTCATGAGATTGAATCGCGTTCGTGCAAAACGCGTAGAATTTCGAGAATAGATGAGACGATCTCTGCCAACAAGGCCCACCAACCAGCTTCTTCACCGCGGCGGCTTGAGCTTTGTCCCTTGGATAGGCGTGCCGTTCTGATTGGTCCCTTCGTAGCTTTGATGGTTGGGCCTGAGTTGCACGCCGTCAACCCAGTAACCGTCGGGGGCCTTGGGATCCTTCCACATCATCAGTAAGCGATCTCCTGTCGATTCCCAGAAGGCGTCCCCTTTCGTTCCGGTGATAATGCCATTTGCCTCAAAGAAGATGTCGTAACGGTCTTCGTTATTGACTAGGTGATTCCAGCGCCCGACCAGGGGATTCGGCTTGTCGGACTCGGTTGGCGGATGAGTTATCGTGTCGCCAACAGACGGCCAATCGTTTTTCCATTGGATTGGACGAATCTGCAGAATACGCCCGCCACGAGGAGCTTTGGCGTCGATAGCGTGGTAGACAAGCCAATCGCCGTCTTTCGTCTGCAGAACGCTATTGTGCCCGGGCCCGCGCCAACGTTGGTCGCCCATCAGTACCAGCTTTGCGGCTCCGGCCGTCATTTTCTTTCCAGCATCGTCGACATAAGGCCCCAGCGGATTTCTCGCCCGCCCCACCATGACCTTGTAGGTGCTCTTCTCTGCCGCGCAACAGAAGTCCCACGAGACGAACAGGTAATAGAATCCGTTTCGTTTAATAGCGAAAGGCGCTTCGATCGAGGTTGGTGCGAGGTCGTGCCTACTGGCGACCGCCCTCGCCTCTGGTTGCGACGAAGTAGGTTTCCCTGTGCGAGGATCGACTTCGGTCGCCTTGATCCCGGTCCAATAGGAACCCCAGAACAAGAAGGCTCGGCCATCGTCGTCGACGAACAAGGCCGGGTCGATGGCGTTGTAGTCGTTTCGTTCCGGGAACGATTCGATCACCAGGCCCTGATCGCCCCATTTGTAGTCCGGCGATTCTGGATCGAGTGTGGTGTTGGTGGCCAAACCAATGACGGAGCGCTGGCTGCCGAATGTTGAAACGCTGTAGTAGAGGTAATACCGCCTGTTTGCGTATTGAATATCCGGCGCCCAAATGGAATCGCTTTTCGGGATGAGTCTCTTGGCCCACGCCGGGACATCTTCTTCAAACACCTGGCCGATGCGTTTCCAGTTCTTCAAGTCGTCGCTTCGCCAGATCCGGATGCCTTTGCCTGTCGAGAAAACGTAGTAGCCGCTCCCGTCATGCGATTGAATGGCGGCGGGATCGGGGACGCCTCTGACCAGCCAGCAGCGCTGTTCCGCATCCTGACCTGCGGCTGTTG
>CAZUAH010001121.1:0-2414 GCA_964617665.1 uncultured Pirellulaceae bacterium | reverse complement strand
GACTTTCGCTTTGGCGCACGCGCATTTCGGATGAAGGCTTGCCACACATCGCGCGTTGCCGACAACTGCAGGTTCTGGATCTGCACGATTGTTGCGTCACGGGCGGAGGGCTGAAAGCGTTGGAGCCGTTGGTGAACCTTCGCGAATTGAAACTAGGTGGCCCGGTCCAGGGCCCAGGGCTCGCTTCGCTGGCCAAACTGCCGCAACTGGCCAAGCTGGACTTGCGGCAGACTCGAGTCTACTTCAACGACCTCGCGGCTTTGGCTGGCAGCCGGGTAGAAGATCTTCAATTGGCGGACAAAATGCCTGCATCTGCAGCCGCTCATTTAGGCGCCCTCCCCAACCTTCGGAACTTTCATGCAACACTTGTCGAGGCGAACGACGATACGGCGCAGGAAATCTCGGCCTGCTCGCGCCTGGAATCTCTGGACCTTTCCGGCTTCGAGCTGACCGACGCCTGCCTCGAACCGCTTGGAGGATTGAAAAAACTAAAGCAACTGCGTCTGCACGGAGACTTGACTGATGCAGCGTTGCGCCGTCTGGAGACAATGCCCCAACTGACCACGATCGAAATGACGGGGCACTTTTCAACTGCCGCGATCGAACAACTGGCAAAAAACGCCCCGAGTCTTTCCGGTACAATCCGAACAACGATATCGGAAGCCGAATACGGCAAGCGGCGCCGAGTAGGAAAACTGGCGCTGAAACCACTGATACATCTGAAAACCCACCGCCATGGACGGTTCGATCCTGAAAAGATCGAGTACGCCGAAGTTGTATTCCCGGCAACATTGGAGGATTTGGCACAACTGCAGGGCTATCGAGACGCGATCCAGAAGATCATGCTGAAGAATACGCCCGAGTTGTATCGCGACTACAATTACCAGTGTACGTGGTCGCTTGACGGTATCGAATGCTTCCCCAATCTGAAGACATTGCTCCTGCCGCGCACCGAGCACCTGGCTCGTCTGGAAAACCTGCCACAGTTGCAGTCGCTTATCATTCTCGACAGCGGATTCTCCGATGAGGACCTCTGGGATTTGCGATTGCCTGACACGCTCGGGCGTCTCATCATTGTCCCGTCTCGAGTAACACAATCAGCACTCGAGCAATTGCAGAGCCAGTACCCGCGCGTCTCTATGCTCGAGAAGGGTAGCGGGAATTTTTTCAGCAACGATCGCTGGCAATCACCCGATGTGGGGCAACACTCACTGGAGCTCGTGGCGACGTATCCACAGCTACGTGTCGTCCAACTCCAAGGGTTTTACGGCCCGTTGGACGTGACCCCACTTGCGCGGCTCCCACATTTGAGAGACCTTCAGTTTTCAGGTCGCGCATTGCGCGAGCCTGCTTGGCGTCTGCGTCAGGATCTTGCTGAGTTGACGTCACTTTCATTCCGCTACGAGATGAGGGTTACCGATTGCGACCTGGAGTATCTCCGCCATGTCCCGGCACTACAGACATTGTCGCTATTGGGACATTCTGTATCGGACAATGCGTTTGAGCATTTGATCCACACACCGGATTTACGGAACCTGTCGCTGAGGACCAACTGGGCTGCTGGCGGATCTCGCTTGGGCGGGCCCTGGATCACGGGCCGCAATCTCCACGTGCTCGCCAGCAGTTGCCAGAAACTGGAACGTCTCGACCTCACCGGAACGCACGTGCGCGACAAGTACCTGGCCGCGCTGACGTCTCTTACTCAGCTGGCCGAAATTCGCCTGCCCAACACTCAAGTCGGTGATAAAGCATGCGAGTACCTCGCGCAGCTACCTCGTCTGGAAAAACTATGGCTTGACCATACGAATGTCACGGATGCGGGACTAATGCATCTGGCGAAATCATCAAGCCTGACCTATCTAAACTTGTCGTACACACCAATCACCGACGTTGGCTTGAGCCGCTTGACCGGTTGCCCAACACTCAAGCTCGTAGTGGTTAACGAGTGTCGCCACATCACTAGCGAAGTAGTTGATGACTTTGGGAAACGCCACCCAGCGATCGAACTAGTGCAGTAGCACAAGGGCGTTTGTTGGATGTTTGGGTGTTGCACCCGGCTCACGGTCTCCAACCTCGATTCGGGGCCTGACGTACGCCATCATGAGAAACCATTGGTCATGTTGCCTCGTCATACAAGTATGCGTCTGGCTGTGTCCATTGCATGCAGGTGGGAGCGGGCGAGACATCGAAATAGTCGGCTACCTCGCCTTCAAGGAGAACAATCATGCTCAGATCGATCGGCATGTTCGCATGGGTGGCCGTTACGGCAGCTTCTCTGACAAGAGCCCAGGAACTCTTCGGCGAGGGTGATCCACTGCCGGCCGGCGCTGTCACTCGGTTGGGAGTGTCACGATTTGCTGTGGATGCTCCGGTCGAGCACGTCGCCTACTCGCCCGACGGGCGTTTTATCGCTG
>CAZUAH010001120.1:0-2423 GCA_964617665.1 uncultured Pirellulaceae bacterium | reverse complement strand
TTGTCGCCACACGGACCGATGTAGGCCTACTCCTGAATTTCGGCGAGCAGAAAGTGGAAGTCAAACGCATAGTGAAGACGCTCAACCAATCGAGCGAATAAAGGTAGGTCTCTTCGGACAGGATGAAGCTCTCATCTCGTCTATCCTGTGATCCCGTCAGCATTCCCAAGATGCGCAAAAGTTGTGGACAGAACGAAGAAAAAGGGACAAGCGCATTTGACAGATTGCTCGGCCCTTTGCTGAAGTCGGTGGGTCACGCGAGGGATTTCGCTACCGGTCCGCATCATCGCGTTTAATCGCCTTGCCCTCGTTGCACCAGGCCGTGACGGATACACGGCGGTGGCATATTCTACTCGAATCTGTCGTGCCATAATACGGGCACGCAGTCCCTGTAGGACAGACTGGTAGGCCGAACAAGGAGCGCACTGTTGTGGGCTGGTCTCCCGACCCGCTCACAGTGTGACCGAAGGCCTCCTGTTGTTGAATCCGAGTGTGCCCAGCGCTCCACGATCTCTTGGAGACCGACGGTCCGAGCGGTGGTGCGTTCCCGCCGCGGCGGATCATCGACGGGAGATCGCACCACAATCAGTCGCTGCATGGTGCATTGCCGTTGCCCGTACGGCAGATCCAAACACACCCTCCGGGCTGATGGCTGATGGCTGAACGCGGAATGCTGAACCGGTGAGGGGCGGAAAACTCTCATCTGCGCATGGCTGTCACACTTGGTCTTGAATCCACACTCCGGCCTCGCGGCCGTCCAAAGAAAAGGAGTGATCAAGGAATAGATGCGCCTGTCCTCTTTTGTTCGGTGTCCCCTTTTGTTCGGTCTAACTTCCCGACGAATCGTCTCGCGATCTAATCAGTTCCGGGAGAGATTTGATTGCACCGCCCACCGTCTGCAAATACCCGATGACATCATCCAAGTCTAGATTGATTGATTCGGGTCGGTGGACAATTTTGTTTCGAATCTTAACACCGTCTTGAAGTCCCTTACGTATCTTCTTGTCTATTGCCGATCTAGAATTTGCGCCCGCCGCATCGTCGAGTATCCGACCGTAAAGTTTATGAAGCGGCGGTGAGGGAACCTCCAAAAGCAATGTCATCAGACTTGGATTCAGCATGGACAGGGCTTCCTTGATCGCAAGTTCGGCTGCCGTCGTTGCAAGAATCCATCGTGAGCGGTCTTCTTTTTGCCGCCAAGCTTCATGCCAAAACTCAACCCCGATCAGCGGGTGTTCTCCGGCATCAATTGCTTTCTGAATTCTTGTTGCCCATTCCGTGTCTAGTTTATGGAGCACATGCCCGTATGCCCCATTTAAGAAAATGAAAGTCGGTAAGGTGCTCCAGTTTCGACCGTCAAGCGACCACCGCGATGCCCCAGACTGAAGCCGTCTGATCGGATCAATAAGGGTCAATTCCTGCTGGATCATCCTTAGCAAAAAGCGGTTCGCATCTCGCAGCGGCTGGAATAAGGAATCAATCTTCGCGTCAAGTTTTGCTTCATCACGCGAACGATCGGGTTGAGTCAGTCTGCTAAGCCGTTCATGCTCCTTCTGAATTAGTGCGATGGTCGCCGATTCAACGTCAAATTCGCAGCAGCTTTCGATGCGGTCGCCGCTTTCCGATACCGTCACGTCGATCCTGCGAGACCCTTCGTATGTTTGCACAAAGTGAAATGGTCCGCAGTCCGTCTTTACGTCCAGAGCTGGACCGATCCCATATGACTGAGGAATAGGTTAGGCATTGCGATGCATTAGCTCCTTGCGACGTAAGTTCACTTGTCAATCCGTCCCCTTTCCGCGGAGACACTGGCCATGCCGGATAGGTTCATCCCGTCGCTAACGATGACTGATAGGAATTTCTATGCCCGCGGCGAAGACACCCGAAGAAAAAGCGAACAAGAACAGGCGCATTTAAGAGCCTGCTCGGCCCTTTACTGAAGTCGGTGGGTCACGCAAGGGATTTCGCTACCGGTCCGCATCATCGCGTTTAATCGCCTTGCCCTCGTTGCACCAGGCCGTGACGGATACACGGCGGTGGCATATTCTACTCGAATCTGTCGTGCCATAATACGGGCACGCAGCCCCTGTATGACAGACTGGTAGGCCGAAGATCAAGGAGCGCAGCGATCCGCCGCGGCGGCAAGAGGAAACGCGGGGACTCCAAATCACCACACTGGCTGATTTTGGACGCGGATTCGCTTGCTTGCCCGGCGGCCAATGGGTATGTGTACTAAAATCAGGTGTCATGCGATACGGTGTCTCGCAGGCTCGAACATGGCGGTTTGACCAAACAGGACGTGGCCAATACGCGAACTTGGACGGAAATGAAGAAACTACTGTAAGCACGCGGACATGTATTTCTTTGTTGTAGCTACGCTCGCCAGAGCGAACATTATGATGCCCGCTACCAGGGTATTGTAG
>CAZUAH010001119.1:0-2431 GCA_964617665.1 uncultured Pirellulaceae bacterium | reverse complement strand
GTGGAGTCCCTCAAAATGATCCCCAATCGTGAAGAGAATCTGGGCCGCCGGACACCACGATGACGAATGCTGTGGCGGCCACAGCGATGACACCAAGCAGGATCGGCAGATAGACACGCGGTGAGATGTTCGACGGATCATCATCCTCCGTGATGGAGCCACCGCTGTGGTTGACAATCCAGTTCGGCAGACGCCCAAACACGGTGTAAAGCAAGCCAAGCGCCGAACCGACGCCGAGCACAACCCAAGTGCGAACGCCACCAACGCCAGCGATCACAGACCAACCCAATAACGCCAATAGCAGGATCGATAGTACACCGGCGGCGATTCGGTTGGTTGTCATTCGCAATCCCGACATGTCGCACACTGGGTTCGCATGCCCAACGCCGCCCCAAGCGGAGCGGAAGACGTCGAGCAGCCAATCGCTATTGTGACACACCAGTGGCTGGAAGTGAATCCGAAGGCGTGCGACGTTGGCGGACGTCACTACTGCACACTCAATCGGTCGAGAATCGTGTCGACAAACGGCTGGCATTCTCGTGGAGGATAGAAGAAGTAGCCGCGGTGCAAATCAATTCGGTACTGGTCACGAAACGTCATTGACATGGTACAGATACGCCAGGGCGACAAGAGCCCAAAGCAAACAACCTCCCAGCGAGTGGCGGCGCGAATTGTTCGGATTTCCTCCCAACCGAGATGTCGCGAACCGCCAAAGACGCGCCGTAGTTCCAGGCCGGTCTCTCCGATCGAAATACTCTGGATACCGAAAAGGCAGACGACGCAGGCCGTGAGCAAGACCATTACAATCCCGGCTAGGGGATCGAACGACAGAAGCCAGAACACTAACGCCGCAGAACCATACAAGACACCACTGATAGCCAATCCGAGCGAGAGCCCCAGAAGCCAGTCGATCGCATCGCGAGGCATCAGGCGCGCTCGATAGACTCCAAGGCTTGGCCGCTGCCCACCAGTGGCTTTTGGCGACTCGTAGGGATTGACTGATCTTTCCATTTGGTGTCACACGTCCAACGGCAAGTGGCGAAAAACGCGAAGGCGATCGCGAGGCGACCTTGCGGATTTTCTATGTTAGCGGCGGTCCCTGCAAGTCAAATTCTTCCTCCAGTTCCATAACGAGTTCGATAGTGTCCAGAGAGTCGGCATCGAAATCGTCTGCAAAGGATGTATTCTCGGCGATTCTGTCGGGATCGACACCGAGTTGTTCGGCCACGACGGCAATAACGCGACCACGAACGCTAACGGAACGAGAACGTTCGAAGACGTGCGAGTGCGGCTGAACGTTGAGAAACCAGAGAAGGCTTCCACACCTTGGACACGTGGCGTCGCCGAATAGGGGCGAAGGGTCAATGCACACATTCGCGTCGCACACGGGACAGCGATTAGGTTGACCTTCAGGAGTGCGTGACGAAATCGTCATGGCGAATACTTGCGGGCGTGCGTTGTTGGCCGTGCTTCAGGGGCACTCGCCGCGGAGTAGGTCCACTAAGTCGCGAAACGAACTGCCAAGGTCACCATCCACATTTCGATCGACATCAATGGTTGCCAGACGCTCAAGGACTCCTTCGCAATACCGGAGCATTGACTCCCGCACGCTGTCAATCGCCTTGCGGTCGAATTCCCAGCGATGCTTCATCACCATCAACATGGTACCCGCGACATAGGCGTCAGTCGCAGCGTCAGGAGAATCGGCGTATTGAATCGCCGCCGGCAGGTAGAAACAAAATGCGATCGGCCCCATGAACATGAGGTCTTCTTGGTAGATCTCGAACGCGTCGGCAAATAGCGCGACGGCTTCGTGGTGGGATTTGCCAAGAAAATGATCTAGCGCGACCTTGCCGTCAAGGTCGTCCGGAATCGGGTTGATTTCGCAGGCTGTCGGAAGAGTCATGATGGACCGGCCAACGGGTTCGCACGCCCGACGCCGACGGACCATCCGTCAAGTCTCTCGGACATGCTCAAACGGAATTGTTACTTCCCAGACTTTCACAGGCAACGGCGTATTCGCCATGGATGGCGAATCTCTGCGGGCGTGCGGTGTTGGGCGGCCCCCAATCAGCCAAACGTCAGCGAGTGCGAAGCCACATCTCGTACTCAACGCCGTGAGCGTAGCCGAAATACGCGTACAGGAAACACAAGACGCAAAGGAAGAGAGCAGCGATGCGATAGCCGGGTTTTGGGATCAGTAGACCGGGCGCGATCAACGCCCCAGAAACAACGAACCAACCACATTCAGCGCCCGGATAGAACGTAATGACGGACCCGGCCAGAGCAAGAAACGCGCCAAACCAGAAGGCGACAGTGGCCATGACGATCACGGTGGCGGAAGACCAAAACGCGCGAGGCCGGTCAGGGCCCGCCGAAGTCGACGTCGGTGGTTGGTATGGATTCTCGGCCAATTGTCCGCCCAACGGGA
>CAZUAH010001118.1:0-2431 GCA_964617665.1 uncultured Pirellulaceae bacterium | reverse complement strand
AGGACTGCTCCTTGACCAGGAACCGGATGGTGTCAACCGTGCAGGTCGAATAGGCACAGTTCGAAGCGGTATCCAGGCAGAGATGCGTGCCGAAACGGCCTTGATCGAGAAATCGGAAATTCCGCTTGGTGATGGTGTCATCCAGCAAGGTGGAGTGACTGATGATTTTCGCGTCGAATTTCTTTCCGGCTTTGGGTTGACCTTTTGCGACCTGATTCAGGTCGTGGTCCAACTGACTGTTCTGAATGTAAAGGAATTCCCCGTCCGAAGCGGCTATCCCGGAACGCATTCCCGCGGAACTATGCACTCCGTCTTTCTCCAGGAGGTTTTCGACGTCTTCACTATGATAGAAGTGATGTTTGCTCTGCAGCACCTTGCCAGTTTGAAGATCCAGGGCATAGAAGAACACGCCGGAGTCCAGGTATGCATTCTGACCGGCGGAGAACACAACCCGGCCATTCTCAACCAACACCGATCCATGCACCGGAAGCACTGAGTCGATGCGCCCGTCATTTCCACGAAACCAGGCGTCTTTTGCGGTGTGAAATCTCCAGATCAGCCGCCCAGTGCCGGCTTGAAGCGCGGAAACCGCCCCGTCGGTGGAACCGAAGACCACGATACCTTTGCTGTAGGTGGGCGGCGAGTCAACCGTTCCGCCGGAGGTGTGGGACCACAGCTCGTCGCCACTCTCCAGGTCCAGGCAGAAAACCCGGCGCCTGTCTTTGTCTGCGAGGAAGATCCGGTTACGGACAATGACCGGAGCGGTGAGCCCCTTCGATTCCTGGATCGCCCACACTTTGGTAAGCGAAGGAGAAATGCTGCTCGACGGATTCGCCCCGGTTCTCTGCCTGTCTGCGCGAAAGGTGGGCCAATCCGCGGGCAGAGCTTCCCGGTCAGGATCGGGAGCCAGCCCATACCCGGGCCCCTCGACGAGTTCCGGCGTGACATTCTCATACAGCTTCGGCTGCCCGAGAAACGTGGCGGACAAAGCATTGTATCCCTGGATCAAGGTCTCGGAATAACACCAGCAGGTATTCGGAGCGGTGTAGAGCATGCCGTAGGCCGGCATGATTCCATAGTCACAGCTGCCTCTGACCCATTTCACGACCGAGGTCTTTCCGGTTTCGAGATTGACAAACTCTGTGCCGATACGACCGGCGATGATGTAGTTCGCGGTCATCTTGTTCTGGTAACAGCGGTGGTGATGAGCCGCGGCGAAGAAGCTGCCGATGCCCGTCTGCCCGCTCGGTTCCCCGTTGGAGACATCGTAGGACTTCACCGTTTTGGGAAAGCTGTATCTCTTCACGCCCTGCTTTGTCGGGGCTTCGATGGTTCCCCGCTCATGTCCCCAGACAATGACGTCGTCATCCCGAATGAAAGCATCCCGCCAGGTGAACCACTGGACATCACTGTGGGGTTTGCTCCAGACCGGGCTGCCGTCTGCCAGGGAATAGGCCGTGATCTTTCCGGGCTCATTCACAAAGACGACGTCATTGGCGATCTTCAGGGAACCGACCTTGACCTCGTCCCTGCGCCAGGGGAACTCCGTCGGCTCGACCGCCTCGGTCCTCCAGCGTTCTTTGCCGGTCGAAAAGTCCAGGCAGACCAATTCCCGCCGGTCCGCGAAGCAGACCGCACCGCTTCCGGCGACGATATTGGTGAAAGCCGCGCCGGCGCGAAGCCCCAGTTGGAGCGTCCTCTTTCCGACCGGCTCCCTGCGTCGGCCGGCCTCTACGTTTGACTCCTTGTTTACCGATCCAAAGATTTTGTCAGCGCTCCAGAGCAAGCGTCCATCGCCGGCCGAAAACGCCTTGATTGTTTTGGGCGGATAATCTTCCGCGCGCGGCCGCGTGTCGGGCACCGTGTTCTCCGGCTTCGGCGGCAAGCTGTTGATCACGGCGATCACCACGTCGTCATGCACCACCAGTTCATCCGCCAACTCGCTGCCTTGAAGTTCAAACAGCTTCTCGCCGGTCGCGGCATCGAGCACGGAGATGGGTGAGTGATGGCCCAGCGTCACGTAAACACGGTCCGCCACCGCCACCAAACGACGTGGCAACTGCAGGGGCGTAATGTTGAAGTAGGCGTAGTGGGCCTTCCACTGTTGCCAGCCCCAGCGATCCAGTCTCCGCTTCCAGAGGATCACCCCGTTGTGAGCATCGTGCGCGGTCAGGTAATACGGAATGACGATGTCCTTGTGCGGAACCTGGAATTTGCTCTCGCCCAGGATACTGAAGACGCGCCCATTGGCGGCCACCATGGCGTTCAGCGTGCTGTCGTTGTCGTGATCTCCCGCCCACAAGGGGCCGCCATGCCATTGAATGCGGTTCGGAATCTCGAACTTCCTGTCCCTGGACGCGCCGCTGCCGGCGGCGTCGTAAAGGTAATGGGTCCAGTCGTCAATCGCGTCGGGCCGCTTCTTGCGGAACGC
>CAZUAH010001117.1:0-2435 GCA_964617665.1 uncultured Pirellulaceae bacterium | reverse complement strand
ATCGGTAGCGGCAACGTGACCGTGACCGGGACCAATCCGTTTACGATCGAGTTTGTCGGCACACTGGCGCTTACCAACGTTGAAGCCATCGTGCCTGACGATACCTGTCTTGCCGACGACGAATGTGAATACGGTTATAGTGATTGCGACCGGACGTGGTGCCACGATTGCCGTGGATCGCAGTGTGCGTGGGCAGTGGGCCATTTCGACGATGCTGATAACAAAGATTGCGAGTGGGAAGGCGACACGACTGATTGGTCGCTTGACGCTGCCAACGAGCGAATCGAAACATCGGTTAGTAGCTCGATCATTTTTCACAAGTCAGAATACCCGTGGGACGATCGGCCTGATGGTAGACTTAACGCACGTCAAGGATCAGTTGGACCGATAGATTTCTACCATCACCATACCTTATTGATTGGCTTTCTGGCAGAGAACGACGGACGCACGATACAGGCCATAGTCGCGGCGGAAGATGAAAATAACTACATTGCAGCAGAAGTGACAGTTGGCGTAAGCCCATCGCCGTACAAGTGCGGTGAAGTCAAGCTGGTTTCCGTGACGGCCGGAACACCAACTGATCTGACAGAGACTCACACGATTCGCGGGTTGGTCTCAGGATCGACCTTTTATCTTGCTGTGTCGTTTGAAGACGGGGAAGTTCGAGCGGCCGTGTGCACCGAGGCGGCGATGGTCCAAGCGACGCAAGATGGACTATTGATCGGGTCACCGACGGACCTACCGTGGATTCGGCATTTTCGTTCGGAGTCAGGGCAGACATACCACGGTCCGTACGTTGGTATCGGTGTTAATGGCGGTACAGGTGACGTGTGGGTATCGTTGTTCGAGGCGGGTTGTCAGTTTCCGCGGGACATGTGCCAGCTTGAAGAGGACTATTTCGATTACGAGACTGCTACGTGGCGGTCGTGTCAATGGGATTTGATTAGTGGTTCGTTGCCCACACGATTAGTCGATGGACGATTGGAGTTCACCAGTTCAGCGTTATTGTTAAACAAAAATCCGGTGCCCAAAGACGCCGAAAACGATCACGGTGGCGGGCTGACTCATGGCATATTCAATTGGCTCGGCAATCAAGACAAGGTGTCGATGATATTTGGCAGCGATGCAACTGCGACAAACTACTATCGAGGGACGCACATCCGAACGGATGACGGTATTGGCGGCGTTGACTTAACTAGCGAATTGGCGCGAGTTAATTCAGGAGTGCCTACCGTATTGGATAGCGGATCAGGCGGCGGGCTCGGTGTGTCCGGTTGTATCAGTGGTGATATTGCCAATTGCAGCCAATTCGCGCTATACAAGACAGGTGTGCCTGGAAGCTATGGACCGTACTGCGGGATGCTGGTGGAACCGGGAGCAGGCAACACAGTCCACCTGACCGCATTCGGTACGGCTCGTGCCACTGGCGAGACGCTGAACGACAAATTGGCAAGTAGTTACCAAGTACGCTGTTCGCGATGCGGAACTTTTGACTGTTCGGTGTGCGAAGATGGCTATTTGCCGCATGAGTTTCTCGTGGAGATCGCGTCGTGGAGTCCGCAGAGTTTCCCCGGTTTTTCATGCTGCACCTGTCCTCAGTTGGCTGGCTCATCTTACTACACCGAATATTCTGAATTTGGCGGCGATCCTTCACTGACTTGCGGCCACACAAATTTGGCTTCTTTGTGTACGCCGTCTCCTGCATGCGTTAACAGTTGTTGCACTGGTTCTGTTTTGATCTGGGTGTGGCTATCCTCCAACAACGTTCCGTATGTGACGGCCCCAGGTGATTTGTATGATCATGACGGAACATTGATTCCTGTGATTGACCAACCAAGTGGATTGCGACTAAGGGCTAGGGTGTCTGTAAACTGGAAGAGTGTAATCGGGAATTCTGGATCTACCAGTCATGTGTTTATCGGAGATAATCTACTGACGAGTCCTGTCGATTGCATATCGTTTAATGCCGAACCTCTCACTTGGATTGGCCGACAAAATTCTGGAAATGATGGCATGTGCGACCCGACTGCCGGAACCGCTCCTGCTCTCACAGTGACATCAATAGCATGAATGAAGACGAACGCTGTCATTTTCTGCCAATTAGTCCAATTAAGAACGGTCGATCTTTCTATCGTTGTGATAAGTGCCGAACGAACACCCCTCGTCCGTTGATGCGCCCTCCGAATCGTAGATGTCGAGTTATTGAACCAATCAAAGAACGGAAGAGATTGGCAACGAATCCATGTAAGAATATTGGAGAGATTCGCCGAGAACTGGCAGCGGGAACGGTAACATGCGGTTCGGCTATCATTCGCCTTTATTATTGCAAGCGTTTCGATGAGCTGGTGTCTCGTCGCCAAATTCGTGACCGAGAGGCACGTGAAACGTTATTGCAGATTGACAGCCAATACAAGGGCCGAACGTGTGCAGAGTGC
>CAZUAH010001116.1:0-2435 GCA_964617665.1 uncultured Pirellulaceae bacterium | reverse complement strand
ACACACGGCCTGGTGGGGCTCGACTTCTACCCGGCGTGCGGGCGGTTCGAGGAACCCCAACCCGCCTCGCGGGGGGCGCCAGACGGCCTTCTGGACCGGGGGCACAAATGATTGCCGAGGTGCTGGGAGACCGTTTCGACAGGGCCCTTGCCTGCCTGCGTGAGCACCTGGCGGGATGCGAGGGGGCGTGGTTGGCTCACGGGCCCCACAGCGCACCGAACGATGAAGCGGACGGCAATCTCCATGAGGAAATCCTACGGAACCGAGCGAACTATCCGAAGCTGCAAGGCCGCTATACCCTTGCGGGTAATTCGTTCCCTTTGCCGCTCCCCCTGTCTGTGGGGGTGGCCCTGGACGCCGCCGAGGCCGGGAAGGAAACCATTATCGAGCATGTGGCCGCCGAACTGCAACGAGCCGCCGAACTGCTGGTGGGCCCCGAACTGCTGGCCGCTGTCCTGAACCGTCCATCCATTCCCGAGCGGTGGCCCTGGCCCTACGGCTCTACCAACCCGGTCTTGATGCGGAAAAAGCTCAGGGCCCCGGGGATAGAGGCGCTGTCCCTGCTGTTGTGGTGCCTTCCAAAGCCGCCCACCGGGAGACACGCCGAGGCGGTGGGCCTGGGCTACTGGCCTGGTGGAGCTAGTTTCCTCGACGTAGCCGAATGGGTGCGCGAGCCGCTGAACGAACTTGTTCCCAATTTCCGCCACTACTCGGACGCTCCTGACGGACAAACACCAGGAGTGGAAACAAAGGGCCTCGGTAACGTCATGGCGGTCCAAGCCGAACACGGTATGCCGGGCACGGATATCATCGCCTATGACGTGTTCCTGCCGTTTTCCGGGCTGGGCCTGTTGTATCTGGCTGTCCATGAAATCGAGAAAGGCCGCCGGATGCCTGTCTTGCGGCTGGGCGCCACCCGAGCGGCCCGGGCAGCTATTCGGGCCCTGGCCGCGGGGCCGCCGAAAACCGAAACCTACCCGTGGGATCTCGTGGCTGGTAGCCACAGTCTGGCCGAGGGCCGCCCCCACAGGTGGGCCGAGCTCGTGTGGAGCGGAAGGCCCAGGCCGCTACAGCTGCGGCTAAATTTCGCTGACCGTCGCAACATTGATGGGGCCTTGCTGCGCGATCTTCTATCGGAGCTGCGCGCTGATGGGGTGCGCGATTGGCTGGTGCTTCACCGTATGGCCGCCGAGCAGGGTGCTACGGGTAACTTCCGCTGGACCTGGGCCGACCATCGGGAACGCACCGACTATGCCCGACGTGTGGCGAGCAAAAACGCCACGGACGCCGACCTGGCCGCCGCCGCCATGCGGCGTATCTACCGGATGCAACAGGCCGAGTTGCGGTGGTACAGGCCGGGAGCCGACAGGGATACCCTCGAGTGGGTGAGGATCGGGCCGCCCTGGCTCGTGGACATTCCCGCCGGAATCGAGGTGCTACATGAGGCCGGCCGTTCGCTACAGGCCGCCGCCATGTCCCTGAACCCCGCCACCTACAAGGGGGCCCGCCGCGGCGCAGAAAAGCCTCACTTTGTTCTGGTTCCCGAATCGGCCCTGGAACTACCCGCGGCCGAAATGCGACTGCTTGCACACCTGTCTTTCGACTGGACCTATGCCCAAGATCCTGACGGAGTGTGCCGAAAAGCCTCTACACTGTGGGACTACGCCGGTATCCGGACTGGACGGGAAACCCCAAAACGGCGCTGGAAAGAGGCGACCGCCACACTCGAAAGGGTGCTGGCCCGTCTTGCTACTGGGGCCAAAGTTGAATGGGAACCCGATGGGGAATCAGGACTGGCAACAAGCCGCTATCGAATCCGGCCCCCTGACTGGTGGAACGACCGCGTTCTATTCGGGGTGTCACCCCACTACGCGCGGCTGGCCTCTGTGCCGAGAACCTGGGGCGAGCTGCGCACTTGGCGCCGCTCACGCTCACTCACCCAACAACAGATTGCCGACGCCATCGGCGTTTCCCGGGGCACCGTAGCCCGAAACGAAAAGGCACGGGAAAGGGCTATTCGCCCGGAGTGGATCGCGGCCCTCGGTTCCGCCATGTAGCAGCGGCGTGTAACACCAGGGTAGTAACCTCGGGACGCATTGTAACCCCAGGGTAGTAACCTCGGGACACGCGCGCGCCATTTTCTGCTTTCTTTCTGCTTTTTCGGACGCCTTTTCTCTATAATACGTACCTTAGTACGTCCCTACCCGCCTCCTGGGCTTTCGCCCGGGGCGAGTGGGCCCCGGGGCACAATGGGTGCCCTCGCTGTGCCGGTGGGGCTATCGCCCCGTGGCCCTGGTGGAGCTCGCAACGTCGCTTCCCGGGGCCAGGATGGGGGGCAATCCGAAACGGTGGAGCCTACCCGCCGAGCTGGTGGAACGACTTTGGGGCATGACCGTTTTTGCCACCCTGGCGAACCAGTCAGGGGGAAACGTGCG
>CAZUAH010001115.1:0-2437 GCA_964617665.1 uncultured Pirellulaceae bacterium | reverse complement strand
CGTTGTTCAACGGCAAAGACCTTACGGGCTGGGACGGTAATCCTGAACTGTGGTCTGTACAGGATGGCTGTATCACCGGCACGACGACAGGGCCAGAGCAACTGGCGTACAACCAGTTTCTCATCTGGCGTGGCGGTACGCTGGAGAATTTCGAGTTGCGTGTCAAGATCAAGCAGAGCGGCAACAACAGCGGCATTCAGTATCGCAGCAAGGAAATGCCTGAGATCGGCAAATGGTCGGTCGGCGGTTACCAATGCGATGTCCACCCGGTGACTCTCAACAACGCAATGGTTTACGAAGAAAGGGGACGTGGCATCATCGTGCGAAACGGACAGAGCATGGTGATCGATCCGCAGGGAGCAAGTTGGCTGGTGGCACAACGAGATCCGGTGGAGGCGGACGTTTCCCAATGGCATGAATACACGATTATCGCACGAGGAAATCGCCTGATTCACAAGATCGACGGACAGGTCACGATCGACTTGGTCGATCACGACGAAGCGAAGCGTTCCTTGTCGGGCATCCTCGCCTTTCAGATCCATCGCGGTCCCGCGATGAAGATCCAGATCAAAGATGTCATGTTGAAGGAGTTGCCCAATGGCGATGTGGTCGCGTTCGACCAAGCAGCGCTGCCGGAGGGGGCAAAGAAATTGGAGACGAAGAAACGGAGGCCCAAAAGGAAGAACGCGAAGAAGAAACCGCCCGTCGCCGACCAGACGACGCAATGATCGTTCGCGATGAACGCTGGCGCCACGCGGGATCCGCCGCGGGCGGACGATAACTCACGCTCCTGCTGAGCCATGCGTCGGTGGCGAAGACTCGGCTCAGCGGGAGCTTCGCCCTCCCAATTCCCGATCACCCTCACTTACGTCGAAGGCTGGAGAAACTAACTCGAAGAAAAATGCCAATACATGCGTCAAGCTGACGTCAACACTTCTTCTAGAGGAGACACCATAATGAACCGATTCACCGAGATTCCAATGAAGACAAGATGGACGATCTTTCTTAGCAGCCTTCTGCTATTGTTCTTGTCGCTACCTGCGACCGCCCAGAACGCAGCTCGAAAAGGAAAGGCAAGACCGGCTAACAAGCCGGCCCGCTATGATGCTGCCGTTCCCAAACCGACACTGGCTGAAGTGCGCTATGGCGACCATGAGCGACATGTTCTCGACTTCTGGAAAGCAGAATCCACCAAACCGACGCCACTTGCCTTTGTGATCCACGGAGGCGGCTGGGTCGGTGGATCGAAAGAAAGACTGCAGCGATTCGTCGATGCTCCGGCGTTGCTCCAGGCGGGCGTCTCCGTCGTGGCGATCAACTACCGCTTGATCAGACATGCCGAGGACGCCGGGATTGAGCCCCCGGTGAAAGCCCCGTTGCACGATGCCGCCCGTGCTCTGCAGTTTGTACGCAGCAAGGCGGCCGAGTGGAATATCGACAAAGACCGAATCGGCGCGGCGGGTGGTTCCGCGGGTGCCTGCTCGTCATTGTGGTTGGCTTTCCACGATGATCTCGCCGATCCGAATAGCGATGATCCGATCGCACGCGAATCAAGCCGTTTGAGATGTGCTGCCGTGAAAGGTGCACAGACCACGCTCGACCCACAGCAGATGAAAGAATGGACTCCGAACAGCCGCTACGGTGGTCACGCTTTCGGCGTTCGTCCATTCGATCAGTTCCTTGAGAAACGAGATACGATTCTGCCTTGGATTCATGAGTACTCGCCGTATCACCTGGTAAGCAAAGACGACCCGTCGGTCTATCTAATCTACTCCGCTCCTCCTGCGATCGGACAGGAACAGAAAGACCCAACGCACACTGCCAACTTCGGTGTGAAGTTGCAGGAGCATTGTCGAGCCACCGGAGTGGACAGTCACTTCGTCTATCCGGGTGCACCCGATGTGAGATTCCACACAACGACCGAGTATCTGATCGCAACGCTGAAGGCCGACTAGAAATCAACGGCGCGACCGCACGGAGGTCAACGAGATCCTCGGATTCGAGAGCTTCAGGGTGCAAGACGCCGGTCCAACGGCAGCTTAGCCAGCGTTCGTCACGTATCTTCATTGCCGTCTTCCGTTAGTCGCGTGGGCCTTCGGTTTCCTGTTTCTACTACTGTTCTTGTTTCGTGAATCCCAAAACACACTTGCTCGCGCTACGTGCGGGTATAGGATCTTGTGAGGTCCGCAACGCATGACAAAGGAGAGAGAGTAATGGGGATTCATCCGATGACGGGCAAGGTCCAGACGGTCCTTGGCGCAATCGACGCCGGTGAACTTGGGGTGACACTGCACCATGAGCATTTTCTTGTCTCTACGGCGATCCGTTTCAGGGAGCCCGATGAGACAAGCCTGAAGGCACTTGCGCTTCAGCCCGTGAGTCTTGAAAACCTAGGATGGATTCGCTACCACCCTCAAAGCAACTTGGACAACCTGCA
>CAZUAH010001114.1:0-2450 GCA_964617665.1 uncultured Pirellulaceae bacterium | reverse complement strand
AAAACCCGAACGATCGGAATATTTACGCTATAGCAACTTTGGTGCACCCGAGTCAATGACCCTGAAGTTGAACCACCTTAGGGTCAAGATAATGGCATCGAGGTCAGAAGGCCGCGCTTTCCTGATCATGCGATAGTCTCCTTGAATATATCGCCGGTTCAGCAGAATGGGGCGATGCGCCCGCCCCAACAAAGAACCGTTAATGCTAGGGTAATTGCAGTCGAGGTTGAAAGCGACGGTTTTTCACAAACTCCTCATGCAGGGCGTTGCCGCGCGAGTCAAAAGACCGCGATGGGGCCTTGTTGCAACGTTATCCCCGAAAAACACCCGACAAAGCTAACCCAAAACAACCACATAGAGTACTTGCTGGGGCGCACAACTTGCGAGGCAAGGCCGTGGTGCTCATGAATTGCCGGAGCGTTTACCACCAAAGTTGATATAGATAAGATCCTTCTCAATGACCCCATCTCTAATTATCATGTACTACTTGGTTGGACGGAGCCAGTTTCGAAGCTGGAGAAGCTAGCAGCGATCTGAATCGTTTCACAAACGAGCCCACAGATTATTCAAATCCTGAAGTCGCGCTGTCCGACTGTTCATACGTGATCAATGACGTCACCAGGTTCGCGCTCTCGGCATCGCTAGCTTGGGTGTGGATAATTTGCGCTATCTGCGAAGTGCAGGGGCCGTGACTCACGGTAGAGATGTATGTCGCACGAGAGAATGGCGAAGGACACCTCTGACGAAACATCGGCAGTCAGCAACTTGGTTGGACTGGTACGTGGCCGTGCGCATCACCTAGGGGAAAAGTTGGCCTTTAGATTCGAGCATCCGAACGGTGGTGCAGGGAATGCCTTGACGTATCAGGCGCTGGACCTACGCGCTATGGCGATTGGTGCTGACCTGCAGAAGTTCACAAGCCGAGGCGAACGTGCTCTGCTACTCTATCCACAGGGCTTGGACTTCATAGCCGCGTTCTTCGGGTGCCTCTACGCAGGCGTTGTTGCGGTCCCGGTATCACCGCCGCGACGAAATAGGTCGCTCACGTCACTTGAGGGGATTTGCCGTGCCTCGAAACCGGCAGTGGTCCTCAGTACCTCCGAATACTGCGAAGTGGTGAGGGGGCATTGCGACCAGATGCCTAGTCTGTCGGAGTGTCGCTGGATTGCGACGGACGAGATTTCGGATCGATCTTATCGTGAATGGATCGACCCGTGCGTGGGTGGTGATCAGTTGGCCTTCTTGCAGTTCACATCTGGGTCGACCGCTGCGTCTAAAGGCGTAATGCTGAGCCACGAGAATTTGCTGCGCAATTCCGATTTGATTCACCGATCGTTTGGAACGACCCCGGACAGCAAAGCGGTTTTCTGGCTCCCGCTTTATCACGACATGGGTCTGATTGGCGGAGTGATCCAACCGATCTACTGTGGCGGATCGTGCACGTTGTTGGCACCGGCAACGTTTCTGCAGCATCCCCGTCTGTGGCTGGAGATGATATCCCGCGCGGGCGCGACGATCGGTGGCGGTCCGGATTTCGCCTACAGACTCTGCACGCAGAAGATTCCTCCTGAGGAACGCGATGGCTTGGACCTCAGCAGTTGGGAGGTGGCCTTCGTTGGCGCCGAACCAGTTCGAGCTGGAACGCTGGAACAGTTCGCCGACGCCTTTGGGCCATGCGGATTTCGGCGAGAGGCGTTCTATCCGTGCTACGGGCTCGCCGAATCTACCTTGATCGTGTCTGGCGGCCCACAAAAGTCTCCACCCACAGTTGCACGTGCTGATGCGACAGCCTTAAAGCACAATCTGGTTCGGGATGCGTCTCGCGACGATGCACCGTCGCGTCGTTTGGTCGGATGTGGAGAGTGTCTGCCCGGTCAGCAGATTGTGGTCGTCGATCCAGGGGCATGCGTTCGGTGTCCGGACGGAAACATCGGCGAGATTTGGGTCAGTGGCTCGAGTGTCGCGCAGGGCTACTACGATCAACCGACGGAGACGCAGGCGACCTTTCACGCACGACTCGCGGACACCGACGAGGGTCCTTTTTTGCGCACAGGAGACCTTGGCTTTCTGCGGGACGGACAACTCTTCGTCACGGGGCGGTTGAAGGACTTGATCATAGTCCGTGGTCGGAATTACTATCCCGAGGACATCGAACAAACCGTTGAGCAAGCCCACGAGGGCTTCAGGCATGGACACTGCGCTGCTTTCTCCGTTGACGTGGAGGATCAGGAGCGGCTTGTTGTCGTCCAGGAGGTCGAGCCGCGACGACGAGAACTGGATGCTGATTCAGCGCTGCGTGCGATTCGGCACGCCATCGCCGAGTGCCACGAGCTCGAAGTCTACTCAATCGTGCTGGCCCGAGCGGGGAGCATTCCGACGACATCCAGCGGCAAGACGCGGCGATGGTGTCCGACGAGTTTACCGAAGGGCTGTTATCTCTGGGCATCGTT
>CAZUAH010001113.1:0-2458 GCA_964617665.1 uncultured Pirellulaceae bacterium | reverse complement strand
CGGGATACGGGGTACGGGATACGGGGTACGGGATACGGGGTACGGGATACGGGATGTCTACAGAGGAAATCGGCACGGGCGCCCCGTCTTCATTCCCGATTCATGAGCCGCTGGGCGATAGCCCCGGTTTCCCTGAGCGGCCGAAGAAACCGGACGCTATCGCGTACCCCGTATCCCGTATCCCGCATCCCGCTTCACAGCCGGATGGCGTCTAGTTCGGCGAAGGCGGTGGCTACGGTCATGCGTGGCGGGCGAGCTCGGTGGCCTTGGGTTACGGGGAAGTCGATCGAGAGCTCGGAAATCACCGTATTGACCGGGTACGTGCCCGAGGCGTCGGTGATTTGGGTTACCAGTTGCCCGACGGCCAGGGCTCCGTCGATGTAGCCGGTGGAGAACTCCAACGCGTAACGGGGCGTGCGGTGCCATTGGTAGGCCCGCTGGGCAATCACGGCCAGTTGGTCGCGATCGTCCCGGATGTATCCGCCGTTGGATCGTTCCAAGTCGAGCGTTTCCGGGTCCACGTCCACCACGGTATTCGGGCGAACTTCGACGGTTGTGTGACCGGGGGCCTCGATTCGCAAGCGGTTGACGTATTCGCCCAGCGGTGTCAGGTTGGCGTCGGTCGGGTAGCGTACTTCGACGTTCCGCGGATCTTCGATCGCCACGGTGAAGATCAGCGATTCCCAGGACAGGGAACCGGGGATTTCGTCGTCCAGGCCGTTGTACGAAGCGTAGTCCAGAACGTGCTGCTGTTCGCCTCGGACGCGTACCTCCACGGCCGCTTCGCCAGCCACGGCGCGGACGGATGCGGACCAACGTCGGTTTGTGTCCTCGTCCACCTTCTCCAAATCGGCGGCTCGGCCAATCCGGTCGATCCGCTGCCAGCGGTCGGTGAGACTGGGCCAGATGGCCGAATCGATCATATTGGCAAAGCACAGCGGCGGTAGGGGCTCGTGGGGCGTGGTGGCCAAGTCTTCGCCGGCGTGGACGTCGTCGGGGTAGTCGTCGATATTCGTTCCGCTGTAGTCGTAGCCGGTCTGTAACGGCAGGTTTGGCAGGATGGCCAGCAAGGTCTCCGGGATTTTGAACTGGGTGGTGCCGTCGTCTTCGAATGCGATGGCCGTAAGTGTTTCGCCGTTTTCGCCGTCGCCGGACTTTTGCGACCAGGCGTCCGGGACCACAAACCGGGAATAGACGTGGGCCAGCCGTTCGGCCGCTCGGGCGTCCCGGTCCCGTTGTTCGCGGGCTCGGACTTCCGTTGCCGCCGGATAGTCGACGGCGCCGCTTGCTCCGGCCAGGTAGGTGGTATGATCGGCTGCCGTCCAGCCTTTGTCGATCGAGCTATCGGCGTTCGAGAGGCTAAAGACGATTTGCGGCCGGTCGCCGGTCACGACGACCTGGTCTGCTACGTGGGACGCGTCGGTGGTCAGGCGGTCGAAGGCCGATTGATCGTCTGGGCAGGCGATGGTCACCGGGTCGTCGTTCGACAGGATCTCGCCCAATAGCGTGCCGTCGTTGCGGTGGATGTCGATGGCCGTTTCGGCGAAGGTGAACGCCTTGAAAGTAACGTCGGTTTCGCCCGAGGCGTTTTCCGCGCCGGTGATTCGCCAGCCGACGATACGATATAGCGGGATCAGGGATTGCAACAACGATAAGAAACTGCGGCCGTGGGTGGGCAGTTGGGGGCGGTCGTAGAGTGGCAAGGCGGTCATGCCGGACCGCTGCCAGTTGAAGATCACCGCGTCGTTGGCGTCTTTGGGCGATGCGACGGCCAGGACGGTATTGACGGCATCTTCGGTACACCACCATTGACCGCTGGCCGGATCGTCGGAGAAGACGTAGACCAATTGCCCGTTGATCGGGTGTTTGGCCGATGACCGGTTTGGTTTGCCGCCCGCGTTGAATTCCATGCCTCGGCCTGCCCAGCGGACCGAGCCGGCGGCGTCCAGGTAGGGCATATTACGGCACGGTTCGGCCAATAGCCATTCGAGGCCGACGGCGCCGAAGCGTTGCCGGTCGTCCAGTTTCGTGGCGGCTCGCCATAGTCCGTACCAGTTGAAACCGTCGCGCCCATCGGTCCCGGCTACCGCGACGCGTAGATACGTCCGCGGTACGATGGACGCGACGGATTTGGTTTGCCACGCGGTACCGCCGGCCGGCAAGGTTTGGCCGAACCGGTAGTGGAACGTGGCCGAGGACATGGTCTCGCCCGTAGCGAACGAGAGCCGGGTACAATGTAGATCGGGTTGTGCAACCCACGGCGCGGACCATTGGGAGCGGGTGTAGACGGTCTGGCCGCTGATCGATGTGGGTGGAACGGCGGGGAAGGTTACGGTGGACATGGGGGCCGGGATACGGGATACGGGATTCGGGATGCGGGATTCGGGATACGGCGTCGCGCCGTGGGCGGCGCCCTATGGGACTTGGCTGGCCGGGGCGGGGGGGGTCCGATTGCTCT
>CAZUAH010001112.1:0-2460 GCA_964617665.1 uncultured Pirellulaceae bacterium | reverse complement strand
CCGTCTAACAGCCACTCGGTGCCCACACCGAGTCGAACGGGTCCCATGTGATCGTGCCTTTCGGGTGAATTAGGGATTCATCGCTGATGGCTTCCGAGCAGGGATCGAAAGCCAGACTGCCTGTAGCTAACAGATGGAAGACGTGTGTTCGAATCTTGGGTAGGCCAGATTCTCTGACAGATTGACACAAGTCTCGAAGGGAGATGCCCGCGGGGATAGCTTGGGTCTGCAAATCCTGGAGCAGGTCAGAGTCCGTTTGCGTTTGCCGATATCGATTGATCAAGCGCACGTTGGCTAACAGTGGTTCATGGTGGAGTTCCGTCTCCGTGACCAGATGGAAAGTCCAGCCTTCGGCCGCAGCGAACTGCCGAGCAACCTCGAGTTTACGTTGAGTAATCGGTTTGGCGAGTCGGCTGGAAGCCTTGACCTCTACCAATCTCTTGCGGCCATCTGTCATCTCGACCAGGAAATCGGGCACGATGTAGCTGACACCGGCGTTCGGTCGATTCTTGGGGCGTTTCTCTGGCGCTGTTTCCAGCAACTGGATATCGAGAGAGTCGCCCTTCTCATGCCACCGGTACCAGATCGTCAGGGGTTGTTCCTGGATGTGCGTTACGGCGGGGCAAGCGATAAGGATCGTGGCTGCTACGCCTTCGAGTTGGCCCTGACAACGGATTGATCGTTTCTGTTGTGGACACGGTATCAAGAGAAACGAACCAGGCGTTCGGCGACGCAGTCGAAATGTCGATTGGCCAGTTGGTTGATTCATTTCTGTCATTGCAGATCCTCATCATCGTTATGCCAGAAACGTGTCACTTCAGGCAGCTGCTCGTCGGTGTTTCGCGCTGCCGTTGGTGGAGCGGCCATTTCCGGTACGACGTTTCCCGTTGCTGCGAGACGGTCGCGGGCGTTTGGTAGCGACGACCTTTGCCTGGACGACCTTGACTAATCGACGTTCTGCGTCGTCCATGTAGCTGTCCCAATTCACATTGCCGCTGAGTCGATTGATAGTCTGGGTGATTGGTCGGAGTTCCGTTTGCGTGGCTTTTGCTTCTGGCGTTTCGATCGCGGGTACTGCTCTTGCCTGTGTCGGGTGGTGAAGCGTGTGCATGAGCAGTGCATTTTCCGTCGGGCGAACGATCACAATGGCCCATCGTTTCGATAGGATGACGCGTCCGAGTCCCCATTTGCCGCTGCGGTCCAAAGCTCGTTGAACGATGACGAACGGGTGACGAGCGGCCGGGTTGGCTGCGGCGAGGTAAAGGCTCCGTCCTGCGAAGAGAATGGGGTCGAAACACGACGGCTTGAGGAAGTGTTCCAGGTGGATCGTCTTGTCATCAGTCGGATGCATCTGATCCAATTCGCTCTGTGAAAGCTCGACGTACAGTTCCGGCTGGTAGGGATAGCCCTTGACGATCTCATCCGGGGAAACAGCACCGTGCTTGGGGCACCACTTCCGATACTCAATTCGTTGGCCGCAGCCCACATGCAATTGTCGAAGCGGTGTCTCCGGCGGTGTGGCGATGGCCGAATAAGCCTTCACCGGTACGCAAAGGTCTCCGATACGAAGTTGTCCGCACCAACTGGCGCGACTCGCGGGTGCCGCGCTCGACTCAGCTTTACGCACAGCGGCTGTCTTGACATTAGTTGCCATAGGAGAGGGTCCTCGCGTAGTTGAGAGATGGAAACAAAAAGACCGCACGGAGCCCAACGGCAATTAGGCTTCGCGCGGCCTGGACACAGCCTCCGCTGATGGCGAAGTTGAGTCCTCCATGTAAATATGCCGCAAAACACGTAAGTATTTAGTATAAAAAGGGTTGCATCGTGTCGTGCATCGGGAATCCAGCCGCGACCCGAAGGTGAATTGCGGTTCGACAAGGCGAGATGAGAGGACGGGTGGTAGCTGTCGCGTCAAGGCCGTGTCAAATGATGAGTTGGCTTCCGATGCAGCCGTTGTTGAGTTTCCTACTTTTCGGCGTGCTGAGCAAGGCTTTCACGGGACGAGAACGGAAAACAATACAAACGGATACAATCTTGTGATCACAGCGGGCACCTTCAACCGCGGCTGTACCATGCCGCCAGCGACTGAGCTCAGTTCGTCCGCAAGATGGGCAAGTTTGAGTAAAATGCAGACCCGGAGCGGAAAGTCAGCAGCAAGAATTCCAGCCGAGCGATTCAACCTGCGAGAGGACCTCGGCGAGAGTCACGACCTGGCCAAACAGCATCCCAAAGTCGTTTAGCAACTGAAGATGCCGTGAGCGGGCTGGTCGATAGAAGTCGCCGGAGGGCTGCACCAGAAATTTTTGAGATTCTTGCGTTGAATTTCGCGGGGAGCGGTAGCGATTACTTGAGGAGCAACTATGGTCACAGAATCCTCCCAGAAAGTCGAAGTCCCCGATCCGCATGAAGCCTTCCTGCGGCTATGGATGCAGCACGAGCCGGAGTTGCGCGCCTTTGTCC
>CAZUAH010001111.1:0-2462 GCA_964617665.1 uncultured Pirellulaceae bacterium | reverse complement strand
CGAGTGGCCAACGAGTATCGCGATGGCAGGCAGTTCAAGGATGCGATCGGCTGGTATCGGCAGTGCACGAACTTCCCCGCCAACTACAGAGAGATGGCCTACTGCAACCGCAGGCTTAAGCAATATCGAGAGGCCCTAATGCTGTACGCCCAGGTTGCCGGCGGCGACGAGGCTTCGGCCCCCTGGGCCATGCTGCAAATCGCCTACACTCAGGAAGAAGCCGGCCAGAAAGAACAGGCCATCAAAGCCTTCCAGCAAGTCTGCAAACGTTTCCCCAAAGACTCCCACGCCAGCCGCGCCCACGCCCATCTACAAAGCAAATACAATATCTCCATCACCCTAGGTGGGGCCAAGGACGAGTGACCAACAACGGCTCCTTAGATCCGCCACAGACTCAGCCTTTACGTTGTAGTGCTTCCACGAAGGAGACGCCGACATGAGAGACCGCCGTACCATAGCATTCCTACTTGCCGTGATTTTTGTGAGCGTGATAGCAGGCAATGCTGTTGCCGATGTTCAACTTGATCGTGTGTTTGGCGACCATATGGTCCTGCAGCGCGACATGGCGGTGCCGGTTTGGGGCACTGCTGATCCAGGCGAGAAAGTAACCGTTGCATTTCGTGACCAACAGCAAGTTGCCACGGCGGATACAGATGGGAAATGGACAGTGAAGCTGCAGCCACTTAAGGTGGGCGAGCCAGCGGAGTTGGTTGTTGCGGGAAAGAACTCAATAACCTGCCAGGACGTTCTGGTTGGCGAGGTCTGGGTTGGCTCCGGACAGTCGAATATGGCGGGCGGCACGGCTGGTTACGCGAAACGTGACGAGGTGCTGGCAGCGATGGTCAGCGAGGCCCCTTATCAAAAACTGCGGCTTTACCGCGGTGGCTGGAAGGAAGCGAGCGCGGCGAACATCGGCGGATTCTCCGCGCTGCTTTTCTCCTTTGGGCAACCGCTGCAAGAGGCACTCGATGTTCCCATCGGCCTGATCGTCGGAGCAGTCGGCGGTACGCCTTCGGGACGTTGGCTTAGCCCGGAGATGTACGCGTCCGATCCGGGGATAAAGGCACTGAAGGACAGCGGTGCCATACCGTCGCCTGAAGAACAACTCGCACAGCACGAGAGAGCATTGGCTGCATGGCAGAAGGCGGTGAAAGCGGCCGAGGAACAGGGAAAGAAGCCGCCACGAAGACCTCGCGCCCCAATCAAAATTGGCGATCTGTACGCGGCGAACATCGAACCTGTCGTTCCGTATGCAATCCGCGGTGTTCTCTGGGACCAGGGCGAAAGCGGCACAGCCGTGGCCGGTGTGGGCCAGTTCACAATGATGGGTGCGCTCATTCGTGGCTGGCGAAACGTGTGGGGACAGGGCGATTTTCCGTTTTTGTACGTCCAAAAGCCCAGCGGAGGCGGATGCGCGTGGGATACCGATGATCCGATGACACGCATGGCCGACGCCTTCGCCAAGCTGCCTGCCGCCCCGAACCGAGAGACCGATGGTCTGTATCGCGAATTGCACATCAGAATCATGCAGCACCCCAACACGGCCATGGTCACGGCCAGCGATCTGGGCAGCGGCGTTCACCCATTGAACAAATCCGGCTACGGCCGGCGGGCCTGCCACGTGGCACTCGGCTGCGTATATGAATTCGATGTGGAGACAAACGGCCCGATCTACGATTCGCATTCCGTCGAGGGCAACAAGGTTCGCATCTGCTTCAGCCACGTCGGACAGGGTCTGGCGTTTCGACACGGCGACAAACTGCAAGGATTCGAGATTGCCGGCGCCGACGGAGCCTACCGCTGGGCCGACGCCGAGATCGACGGTGACACAGTGGTCGTGTCGTGTGCAGACGTAGCCAAACCAGCTCACGTGCGCTACGGCTGGTCCCGAAACCACACGTGGGCCAACCTGTTCAACAAGGACGGCTTGCCAGCACTAACATTCCAAACAAAGTAGGTCCCGTCTGCCGGACGGGACCTTCGGCTTGTTGGAGTTCATGGTTCGCGTTCCTATTCTCGCTGCCCAGTGTACACAGGTCGTCAGACATCGAGGGCTTGCGCGATGGACAATAGAATCAGATTGGCGGCATCCGCTTCATGGCTTGTCGCCGTCGTGGGCCTCGTTGGATCGGTCGACGCCGATATCATTGGCCACTGGAAGCTGGACAAACACGCGGCAAACAGCGTTGTGGTTGACTCGTCGCCGAACGGCTACAACGGCATCTTGAGGGACGGAGCCCAGGATCTCCTCGCGCAGGAGTTATCCGTCGTCGGCAAGGTCGGCTCGGCTTTGGATTTCCGCAAGGCCGCATTCGTAGATCTTAGCGAACATCGTGATGCACTTCACGAATTGGAGGATTTCACTCTTTCCCTGTGGCTGCGATGCGATGGAAGCCGCGCCGAGCAGTGCTTCTTCAGTTGGTCAAACGGCACTCTGTTCCCGCGAATTCAGATCCAGGTCC
>CAZUAH010001110.1:0-2467 GCA_964617665.1 uncultured Pirellulaceae bacterium | reverse complement strand
ACACCTCCGTCACCCCAAGCTATCGTTGCCGTAAACCCCGCCTGAGAATACACTTTACATTCATCAGTGCCATTCCTGTCAGCCTCTCTTCCTCCTTTTTTCCTGCGAATCACTGGTGTCAGAATGAACGGAGCGCACCTTGGCAATCGTGTCCCCGTGTTTTGGATTGTGGGATTCGTTGCGACGGCTCTCATACAGCAGATCAATGCGTCGGAACCCGAGTTGAAACGCTGGGCAATCATCGCATCGAAGGAATTGCGCGATGTCGGTCTGTCGGATCTCTTAGCAGCCCAACTGTCGGATGTGAGCGGTATTGAATTAGTCGAGCGCGAGCAGATTGATCTTGTCGCGAGAGAATTGGAGCTTGTGGCCTTGGCACGCCCTGACAATGCCGCCAAGCGGTTGGTCCTGGGACGGTTTCTTTCCGCGGACGCGATCCTCTTAATCGACGTGGAGCGATTCAACGATCGGCACTTTCTGGAAGTCATTATCAGTGACACGCGACATGGTGCGAGGCTGTGGATCGACTATCTTGACTATTCGCCAGACGGCCTCGCCAAGTCCGCCGACAAATGCCGCAGGGCGGTGATTGAAATCCGGCAGCGGTTTCCCCGTGGCATTCAGCATGTCTTCGCCCTGCCAGACTTTCAGGTGCGTGAAGACGGTCGTGAGTCAATTCAGTTGCGTTGCGGATTGTCGTATTTGTTGGCCGGTGCTATCCGCTGGGTTCCTGGAATCGCGGTTGTTGATCCGGATGAAGCACTTTCGATTCGCAAGCTGACACGCCGAGGCAATGGGCCGTCGAATTTGGTTGAGGCTCTGTTCGTTGCCGAGGCGCGGGCGTTAGGTTTGGAGTCTACAATCGCCAAGTCGATTGAACGGGATTTCACTGTTCCCTTGTTTATTGAGGGGGAAGCACATGTATCATCCGTCCAACAGTCGACGAATCTAACGATTCGTTTGAGAACAGGCGAGACGCGCCAAGTCGTTGTTGATCGTCAAGTCGTTTCAACGTCCGATTTGACGAAGTGGGTAGCCGAAGATGCTGTGAGGAAGATTCTTGCGGGGCTTGTACATGACCAGTATCGTCTGCCGGCGCGAGAGGAACTGCTGGAGGGCATTCTGGATCGTGCGCGTGTATTTTCCAGCGTCGGCGCGTTTGGACGAGCCGTCGGGAACCGTGAAGCGGCGCTACTGCTCGACCCAGACAATGATGACCAGCGGATCAGCCTCGTCGTCGATTCTTCACTCTGGCTGGAAGACATCAGGCTTCAGCACGCGGCGACCATATCGGATCGCTCGCGTCCGGAACGCGACGACGAAGTGTGGCATGCCGGCAATAAGCAACGCCGCAACATTCATTACCGCAGCATCGTCGATCACTTGGAACGCCTCGTTCGTCGCAGGGCACTGAATCCGATCGAGGTGAACTGCGTGATGGATCGCATAAGCTACTTCATGGGGCGCTCAATCCGTCCTCAGGAAGGCAGCCATCGTGAAACGAAGGAGATGATGGACGACTGCTTCTGGCGAATCTATTCAAAGATTGACGACCTGGACTATTCCCTTCGCGACGGAAGGTTATTGTCGCAGGTCATTCCAATCTGCGGAATGACGCCCCCTACCCACAACCATACCCCGACGAGCCAATACCAGCGATGGACGCAATACGCCGTTCGCTACATTACTTCGGTCGCTCCGAGGATCACCCATTGCGCTGACCAAACACGGAAACTGGATGATTCCAAGCTGTTGGAGCACTTATTTCGTCTGATCACGCAACAATCATCACGGGGGCGTGGGATTCCGGAGCTTGCGCAACTACTGCATCTGGACAAGTACGTAAGCCTTGTCAGGATGATTCAAGTGAAACGGGTATCGCTCGCCGATGTCTCCCGGTTTCTCGATCGTTTGGCTGCGACAGAGCAGCCGCTCAATGTGTGGTACGCGCGGTGCGGGCGAGTGTCACTCAACATGACCTTCGGGCGAAAACCCTCGGACGAGTCGGACCGGGAGGAGGTCGAGTCGCTAATCGCGGAAACCCGCAATCGTCCGGAGATTCGGGAGTATGCTGCAGCCCACCTCATTCGACTAGAGAAGATTCGCGAGTCGCTCAGCAAGAAACCTGCGAGTTTGGCGGCCAGCAAGGCGTTCTGCAATCCTTTCGTCAAGTCGATCGTGCCGTGCCATGTTTCCTTCGAGCCGATCGGCGACATCATCCCGCGCTGGTCGAGATTTGCTCCGTGCGGCAACTCGACCGATGTCGCCTGGTCGAGCTTGGGCGTCTTCCTATTGCGTCCGGGTAGTCAGCCTGTGCGAATCTCCGAGATGAAGGGCATCACAGCTGTCATATGCGACGGCAGGTGGATCTGGGTCGCTGTGGCTGGCGAAGGCGTGTACGTGCTTTCGCAAGCGGGCAAGCTAGTCGGCCATGCTCTGGCGGATGACGGATTGCCCATGGACAAAC
>CAZUAH010001109.1:0-2470 GCA_964617665.1 uncultured Pirellulaceae bacterium | reverse complement strand
TCTCGCGGCGCTGCCTGGACGACTGATGCCGTCAATTGCGCCTTCACTCGCATCCGAATGAGGATGGGCAAGGCAATCATGGAACAACGCGGGATCGAAATCCCCAAGAACGACATCGAACGGTTGATGAAGCAGCTCGCCCGTGAGCATAAAGTGAACGGCAATGTTGTTACCAAACGCGAAGCCGAACTTCGACACGAGGCGAAGAGGAAGCTGACGAACCGCAAAGCATCCGAGCTCGCACCGAAGTATTGCCTCTACGTGCTTCGCCACACGTGGATGAACCGACTGCTGACACGAGGCGTCGACGGGCTCACGGTGGCAATCCTTGCTGGCCACTGCGATACGTCAACTTTAGCGAAGACGTACCAACACCTTTCGCAAAACCCGACCTTCCTGCTGGAGCAGGCACGCAAGGCCGCTGGGTGACAATGACATGCTCTCCGATTGAAAAAATGCCCCCGAACGGATTCGGGGGCTGTCCGAATTCAAACGTCCCACGCCATGATGGCGTCACAGGCGTTTTTTGCCGCGATAAGATCGAACTCGCGGTGCCCGGTGATCTCTGGCGGGAAGCCGCCGCGATCGAGCCAACCAAGCAAATCCTCAGCCAGTTCTCCGGCGGTCTCCCAATCGTCGTCCGCAACCGCTTGCGCAAGATCCTGCCAAGTCCGATTCGGATCCATGTTGCACCTCCTTCCCGTAAGTGAATGAACTCAGACTTGGGAAGAGTGCCACCTCGACAATCTCGTCGGACAATGGAACTGCGAATCCGCAAGGTCAAATCTTTTGTACAAACACTATCATGAACGCGTGCCATACACGTCCGCCCCCACCACGCGCATCATCACGTCGCTCAATCGCAAGGGCGGTGTCGGCAAAACGCACTTGTGCTGGTTGATCGCATCCGTGTGCGAGGAACGTGGCAAGCGCTGTCTGCTCGTGGACCTTGATCCCCAAGCAAATATCACCAGCAGCCTGTTTCCCCACGAAGACGGCGGACCGACGATCGAGGTGATGTTCGATCTGTCCCGCGAACCAGACCCCGAGCAGCTTGTCCGACGAACGACGTTTGACAAGATCGACATTATCCCCGGTTCGCTCCGTCTGGAACCATTCAATGTTTCTGACCAGGCACGTTGGGAAGCTCACGACCTGCATCTTTCGCTCGTAGACGCTCTGAGCGATCTCGGCCAGCGGTACGACTATGTGCTTCTCGATTGCCCGCCGAGCCTCTCGCTCGTCAGCTACGCTGCGATGTGTGCGTCGGATTTCGTGATGATCCCGATGGAGGCAGCACGGTGGGGTGCACTGGGAACGCAACACATTATCGCCGCCATGTCGCACATTCAGTCCCGGTGGAACGCCCGCCTGCAATTGCTTGGCTATGTCGTGTCGCGGTACAAGGCCATTCGTAGCTATCAGCAGACGTATCTCACGGAGCTTCGCGACCACTTCGGCGATGAAGCATTTGAGACGGTCATTCGTGACTTGGCCGCTTTCGAGAAAGCGGTCACCGACCGCATTCCAATCACTTCCCATTCCCCCCGCAGCAATGCCAGTAGCATCGCCCGCAAGTTCTTCAACGAAGTCGAAGCCCGCTGCCAAAGGCTCACGCGAGTTGGCCAGCCAAGCGGCAGCCGACGCGTTTCAGAGCCGGCCGGAGTTGCCGCATGAGTCGTCGCGGCAAACGATCTCAGCCGAGCAACAGGGACGCCGGCGCCTGCCCGGCGCCTTTCTCATCGAGCTGTCGCAGATTGAGCCCGACCCCGACCAGCCGCGAAAGCACTTCGACGAGGAACCACTCCGCGAGCTCGCGGAATCGATTCAAGCCGGTCAAGTGAAGGAAACGATCACGGTCTGTTGGAATCCGGCCTTCCAGAAGTACCGTATCATTGACGGCGAACGCCGCTACCGCGCGGCCAAACTCGCGGGCTTGAACGAAGTTCCCTGCGTCGTTCGCGATCTTGGCACGAAAGACGCTTTGGTCGACCAGATCGTCCACAACTGGCAGCGGCAAGACTTGCGCCCGTACGAAATGGCCGATGCCCTCGTCCGGCTCAAGAACGACCACGGCATGACCGCCACCGACATCGCCAAAGTGACGGGCAAGTCACTTGCCGAAGTGACGAAGCTGATCGCACTTGTGGAGAAAGTGGTTCCCGGAGTCCAGCAAAAAGTGCGCGAACTGGCGGATACTTCCCTCACGAAACGTCACCTCTACGCACTAACGAAGTTGGAACCGGACCAGCAGTTACAGTTTGCCGAACGCATCGAGCGCGAGGAACTCACCGCAATCGACACCGAGCAGCTCGTCAAACGCAGCACAGCCCGCCGTTCCTCGGCCGAACGCAACGCCCGCAAGCAGGGCAGACCCCGCAAGCACGTCCAGCTTTCCACGAGCCTCGGCACGGTCCGGCTCACTCCGAGCGAGCCATATTTCACTGACGATACGCTTGCTGGCATGCTG
>CAZUAH010001108.1:0-2473 GCA_964617665.1 uncultured Pirellulaceae bacterium | reverse complement strand
CACGTCCGAGACGACAGAACGACGGACAGCGATTATCGTGCCGAACGCTATTGGGTCGGGAGTCTTTTCCAAAAACGACTCCCGACTTCTCTTCTTGTTAGCAATCCAGATATTTGGCGCAGGGCGGCAGGGCCGCCAGCCAAATGTGAGCTAACGCTCAGTTAGCAATGGCCCGCTCCCGTTGGTCGCTACTCTGACAAAGAGTCAACGATTTTGGATGCTAGGCGAGCCTAGTCGTAGATGTACTCCATCTGCCAGGCGCTGAGCGATTTGAGTTCGGCATCGTCGCCTTGAGCCCGCAGTGAAACGCCAAGGCTGTCTTTCCGGCCTGGGTAAACGCGCATCGCCACGCACTGTTTGCCGTTGGCGAAGACCTCGACGACGCTCTTGTCGACGAAAACGCGAAGTTTGAGCGGTTCATTAGGCGGAAGGTAGAACGAACCGCTTTCGGGCGGGCGAGTGCGGATGCCCGGCAGCGTCGAGGCCATCGAGGCGTCGATCGTCAGGACGCTGTCGAACTGTTTGGCTCGCGGATCAAGCCGGCCCCATTCGCGATGCCGGTTACCCCGTCCTTTGTAGAACAGAATCCGCGTGTACTCCTCCTTGCCCGGCGATCGCAGCACGTCCAGTTCGATGACGTTCGCCTTTTTCGGGTCGATCGTCATTTCCAATTCCATGGCATTGCCTTGGACCTGGTCCAGCACGATCTCCTCGTTCGCCGGGAGCTTTTGGGCCGCGACCTCCACCTTGTCCTGCCGCAGCGACTCGACGTCGCCGGCCGGCTCGATCAGCAGATTGGTCAGTGGGTCGTTCGGCGCCAGAGTCAGACGCCGCGGCAGGGTCATGATCTGATTCCAGATCAGCTTGCCTTTCGGTGGCCGGTTGCCCGGGTTCATGTTGAACAGGATGATGACGCTGCCTTCCCCGTCGGGAAACGCGCTCGGCGCATGGACGCCGGAGGGACCGTAGGCACCGAAATTGAAATCGCCGCCATCGGTCGCCACGAACTTGTTTCGTTTGGTGTCGTAGTCGCCGAGCAGGTATTTGCCGCCCCGCGTGTGGCTGAAGTGGGCGAGGATGTACTTGTCGCCGATCGGCCAGAAATACGGGCATGCGCCGTCGTCGCCCACACGTGAGTAGTAGTCCTTCTCGACGAACGGGTGCAGGTACTCCCAATTGGCCAGATCGGTCGACTTCCAGAGGAAGTTCCCCCTGAGCCTTTTGCCGCCGGGGCCCTCGGGCAGCGTGCCGGCCGAAAGAGAGTAGTACGTCCCGTCCTTCTTCCAGATGCAGGCGTCGAAGATGCGATAGGGCGGTTTCAGTTCGTCGATGCCCTCCATGGGAATGACGGCCTTGCCAGTGACTTTCTCCCAGTTCAAGAGCAGTGGATCGCTGGAGACGGCCACCATATTGCCGACTTCGGTGCCGTGATACATCGCGATCACGCGGTCTTTTTCGACGAAGGTCGCGCCTGAAAAGCACGCTCGTTCGGGGCCAGGATAGATGGCCAGCGGCAGGTCCTGCCAGTGGATCAGATCGTCGCTGACGGCGTGCCCCCAGTGCTGTCGGGAATGGTCCAACGGGTAAGCTTGATAGAATAGGTGCCAGCGTGCCTGCCAGAAGCAGAGGCCGTTCGGATCATTCAGTCGTCCTTCGGGATTCACATAGTGGTAGATAGGACGATGCGGATCGGCGGCCTTGGCCGCGCGCGACGCGCGAAATCGCTCAAGCAGTGGGTTTGTCTTCAATTCTTCGAGTTGGGCTTCCAGCGTGTCGGAGAAGGTGAAGTGGGGAGTCTTCGACGCATTGGGGACCGTCGGTCGGTCCTGCGCCGTCAATCGGCATGCTTGGCTCAACGACGTGGCCAAGATCGTAAAGGCGATGAGCCATGACGTTCGTCTCATGAGTATTTCCTTTCGAATTGCTCATCGGTTAGATACCCAAACCCATCGCACGTGAAGCCCCCTGCGGTCCATCGGCGCTAACCACAGAGCTCAATTTTCGGGTAGTGGAATTCGCCAGAATTCCGTTCAACCTAAAGTTTGCTTGGAATTCTGGCGAATTCCACTAGTGCGTCTGTGAAGGCGATTGAATTGTTGGGTGAAAGTCCCATCCAGGGTATCGTTACCGCCCTGCAACCGATAGTGGTAACTGCGTTTCCATGAGGAAAGGTGGAGAGCAACCTGAGGTGAATGAACAGTCCGTAACGTAAGTGAACTCGATTCGGCCAAGCCTGTCGGGGAGTGTCCTAGTGCTGCACGAACCTTTGACCGCACGCCACGGCCCAGCGAAGAGCGAACCTGCTCTGCCGAGCAACCCTCGGCGGTCGGTGCGGCAGCCGTGACGATGAACGAAACCGGTAACGTGTTAAATCGAGCGTGGCGAAATGGCAGTAGGGTGGTTGGAGACGGAATGTTCAGAAGTTCAATCGAGATAAGCAGGGAGGTCTGCCAGATACCAGAACGCTGAGAAT
>CAZUAH010001107.1:0-2476 GCA_964617665.1 uncultured Pirellulaceae bacterium | reverse complement strand
GATGCAAGGAGGGGTGGGGGGGGGGGGGGGGGGGGGGGGGGGGGGGGGGGGGGGGCCGCGCCGCCCCCCCCCCCCCCCCCCCCCGCGACCCCGGGCACCGCAGCCGCTTAGATTGCTTCGTGTGATCGGAGCGTCAGCGTGTCGTAGGTGTCCGGGGTCGCGGCCGAAGGTCCGCGCGGCGCGCCTCTCATAGAGGCGTGTTTCGGGCTTTCCAAAGCCCTCTTCGGTCGATCTCCGATCGCCCCTGCCACCGCCGGCACCACCGCCACGCTAGGCGTAGCGTTGGCGGGGGTATAGGCGGTGCGGTGGGCGGTGTCCGTAGGTGCACCGCCGTGGTGGATTGGAATCGTTGCGTTCTCCTATTTAACCTTATTGTGCAACAACACGTTTCCCCTTACGTGGTTACTGCTGAGGAAACGGTGTTGACGGAACCCCCGCTTTCTTGAATCACCTGCTCTCTGCAGACTCGTACCGCACTTTCTCTGCGTTGAACAGAAGCTCGACGATGCCTGTGCGGCCAGTGATCCGGTTCTTGCGGACGTACACATCCGTCTGCCCTGGTGTGTCCGAGGCGTCGTTATAGTAATCGTCACGGTAGATCATCAGGACGCTCTCTGCGTCCTGCTCAATCGCTCCTGATTCACGCAGATCAGACATGATCGGGATCGGGGGGCTCCGCTGCTCCGGGGCGCGAGAGAGTTGAGATAATGCGATGACCGGCACCGCAAGCTCACGAGCCAGATGCTTGAGCCCATTGGAAATCGTCGTGATCTGCTGGACGCGGGGCTCACGTGCCGCTGTACCCGTCACTTCGATCAATTGCAGATAATCAATGACGAGCAGATCGAGACCGTGTTCCAACTGGTGACGACGGGCCTTGCTCTTGATGTTCGTCAATGTGCAATCGGTATCGTCACTAACGAAGAGCCGGGTATCAGCAAGCGTATCCATCGCTCTGCCGATCCTGTCGTATTCTTGCTCTTTCAAATCACCTTTGACGAGCCGCTCGACGGGCACGCCAAGGATACCGGCGAAGGTGCGGTCGAAGAGCTGTTCCTTGGTCATTTCCAGCGAGAAGAACATCACGCTCTTGTCCTGCTCGGCAACGTTGTGGGCGATGTTCAGTGCGAGCGCCGTTTTTCCCATGGAGGGGCGTCCGGCAATGATCATTAGGTGTCCGGGTGCCAGCCCGGACAGCATGTCGTCGATTTTGGTAAACCCGGTGAAGATGCCATAGACGTCTTGCAGATCGTCTGCTTCGTAGGCGGTAGCATAATGCTCGAACCGCTCATCCCTCATGTCGCAGAGCTGCTGCACGGACAGAGGCTTACTTGATTGCCGCGACAAGTTCACAACGCCCTTCTCGGCCGCTTCAAGTACATCCTCAGCCGATTGGTCGCTGTCGCCAGCCAACATACCAAGATCCGCTGCCAGCTTCGCGACTCGGCGTTTCGTACCATTGTCGTGCAAAATTCTGGCATACGTCTCGATGTGGGATGACGTGGGGACTTCCATTGCGAGTTGAGCGAGGAAAGCAGGCCCGCCGATCTGCTCGATCTCCCTTTCGCTCTTGAGAGCATCCGCTACGATCTTGAAATCAATGGGCGTCCGTTGCTCGTAGAGCCCATGGATTGCCTGATAGATAAGGGCGTGGACAGGATCGAAGAAATCATCCGGCTCAAGCCAGCCGGCTACCTTGGTGATCGCTTCCGGATCGAGAAGCAGAGCGCCGATGACGGTCCGCTCAACTTCGATGTTGTGAGGGAGGGTTTTGGTGAGGATGTTGGGCGTATTGGACATAGAGTAGCGGGAAAGGGATTACAGCGAATCCCCTACCGGGATCGCAAGATCAGCAGCCGCGAGTTTCAAGAGCTCAAGTGGCGGATCATCGAGATTGCAGCGACTCAGGCGTCGCTTCACAGCATCGCCTGTAGCTTTATTTAAGGCCCTCTGATGGCAGTTCCGCCTTCCCGCCTCCCCAAGTGTCCGCCAGAACTTTTCGAGCGTCTCACGGCGTTTAACGCGGTCATGCCTGCGGCGGGCAGCATCAGCCTCTATCTCCGCCTGCTCGGCTGCCTTTCGCTCTTGGTTGAGACTCGCGGCCTTCTCCCGATTGTGCTTCCGTACAGCGGGAGGTTCCGACCAGTTCCCGAGAATGGCTTGGCGTAATAGACCCTGTGGGTTTTTGTCAGGGTTGCGGTACGGCAACCAGTCTATTTGCCGCTGGATTTCTTCTGCCGAGGCGGCGGGAGCCAGCTCTATCGCAGTTCGTTCATCAAATTGTGTCAGCAGCAACTCGTACGATTCCTTATGTTCAGCAGCAACAACGTGTTGTTGTTTAGAAGTGTTTTTCTTGTTTGTCTTTCTAGTGCTTCGGTTTTTGAACCGGCTTCCTGCTTCGATTCTTGAACTGCTACTGCTTCGTGAGCGGACACCAGAACCATTGTTGACTTGCCTGGTATTTTGGGGGCGTGTT